>JASGFF010000037.1:0-23062 GCA_047605685.1 Microbacteriaceae bacterium | reverse complement strand
GGGCAGCCGGCCGCCCGGCCGCCGGCCGCCGGGCCGCGCCGCTGGGACCTCGTGGTCACGGTGCTGCTCGTGGCATTCGGCACGCTCACGACGATCGACGGCATGGCCGGCTGGCTCGACCTGCCCGCCACGCTCTCTCAGCTGTACACGGCCCTCGGCTACGACGGCGCCGTCGAGCCCGTCGCCCTGGCCGGGCGGGTCGGTGTCGCCCTCGCGATCCTCAACCCGGCACTGCTGGTGATCGGGATCGTCGTCTCCTCGCTGCGGCTGCGCGGTGGGCGCCTCGGTTTCGTCTGGCCGCTCGGCACCGGCATCGTGGCGGCGTTCGTCTCGATGGTGCTGCTCGCGATCGTGCTCTCGGCCGATCCGGGCTTCCTCGGTTTCCTCGGCACGCCCTCGACGATCCCTTCGGTCTCACCGAGCGGCTGATTGGCTGAGGGCATGCGCGCTCGGGGGGCTCTGGACGGCGCGGTCCGTCTGCGGGCGAGGATCACCGCGCTCTCGCCCGAGCTCTCCAGCGAGATCATGACCGCGGCGCTCGCGCGCGGTGCCTGGGCGGTGTCGGTCGCGACCGTGCTCCTGGACGTGCTCGTGCTCCTGGACGTGTTCGCCGCCCGCGGCGAGCTCGGCATCGCCGTGGCACCGCTGCTGTGCCTGATCGCCCTCGCCGCGCTGCTGCTCGTCGCCGGGCTGCGGCCGAGCCGCGGGATGCGCGCGCTGCAACTGCTCGGCGGCGTCGCCCTCGCGGCCGCGTTCACGGCGCTGCTCGTCGCGGCGGACCCGGAGCTCCAGAGCGACAACACGTTCATGCTCAACCGTCCGGCGTTCGCCCTCGTGCTCGTCGCCCCGCCGGTGGCGCGCCCGCTCGCCGGGCTGCGCTGGAGCGCCATCGGGCTCGGCCTCGCGCTGCTGTCGGACGGGATCGCCTCGGTGATCGTGGGCATGCCGATCCGGCTCGGCTGGGGGCCGGTGACGGCCTGGGCGATCTACTCGTTCTGCTACCTGGCGCTCACCCTCGTGCGGGTGCGCCAGCCCGCCTGGATCCCCGAGCTGAGCGGGCTCGAGGCCGACACCCGCCGGCTCGCGCTCGAGCACGAGTTCGAGCAGCGTGCCGCCGTGACCGTGCGCGACTCCCTGGTGGCCGACCTGCTCGTCGTCGCCTCCGGTCCGCAGCGGCTCGATGAGAGCATGCGGGAGCGCTTCCGGGCGGATGTCGCGCGCCTGCGCGATCCGCTGGAGGCCGGCGACGACCCGATACCCGGGCTCGTGGCCGGGTTCGGCTGGCGGGGATTGGGCGTCGAGGTGAGCGGCGATGTCGAGGTGATCCCGCGACTGCCGGCCGACACCCGGGGCGCGCTCGTCCAGGCGCTGCGCGCGGCCCTCGAGAACGTGATCGTCCACTCCGGCATCACGACGGCCGACCTCGTGATCAACGGTCGCGACGGCCGGCTCGGCTGCAGGGTGATCGACCGGGGCCGCGGCTTCGACACCGCCTCCCGCACCGGCCTGCCGGCCGCGTCGGTCGCGCGCCTCGAGAGCGTCGGCGGCGCCGTGCAGATCTGGTCGCGGCCGGGCGCCGGGACCTCGGTGCTCGTGACGGTGCCGGCGTACGGCGGCGGACGATGAGCGGGGCCTGGGTGCGGCTGTCACCGCAGAGCCTCGACCCCCTGAGCTGGTACTCGCGTCCGTTCGTGACCGCTGCGCTCAGCGCGCTCGCCCTCGGCTATGGGCTCGTGAGCGTCATCGCGCTGTGGCGCTTCGACGCCCGGCCGCTCACCGACATCCTCGCCGTCGCGGTGCTCGCCGCGAGCTGCCTCGTCGTGCAGGTGCGCGTCGCCCCGTTCCGGCGGCGGTTCTCCGCGGCCGACGGCGTCGTCGTGCTCGCGATCGCCGCGGCCGGGCTCGCTCTCTCCTCCTGGGCGAACCTCGACTCGAGCCTGCCCGTGCAGTACTGGTGGGCGCCCGTGGTCGTCGCCGTCGTCGGCGGCGTGCTCGTGCCGTACAGCTCGGTGCGGCTGCTGCTGTGCTACGGCTCGGTGATGGCGGTGTTCGCCGGTGTCGTCGGGGCGCTCGCCTTCAGCTCGACCGAGCCGACCTGGCCGTCGCTCTCCGTCGCCGTGATCGCCGCCTGCCCGGTGGTCCTCGGCTCGCTCGCGGCCACCGTGTTCGTGGCGACGGTCGTGCGCCGCACCGTCGCCAGCCTCGGGCCCGCCGAGGCGGAGGAAGACGAGCCCCCCGCGACGGCTGTGCTCGCCGAGAGCCGGATGCTCGCCCGGCTCGGCTTTCGCGTCGTCGAGCTCATCGAGCGGGTCGCCGAGGCGGGCGTGGTGACCGAGTCGGACCGCGCGCTCGCCGAGCGGCTGGGCCGGCGCCTGCAGGCCGACCTCGGGGAGGTGATGAGCCGCAGCTGGCTGGAGGGTGTCGCGGCACACGGCCGCGTCTTCGTCGTCGACCCGGATCGTCGCGCCGAGCGGATGAACGCGGCGCAGCGCACGGCGCTGCGCGCGCTGCTCACCGCCGTGCTGCGCAGTCCCGGGGCGGATGCCGGCTCGCTGCTGATCGAGCTGCGGGCGCTGCCCTCGGGCGCGACCGCCGTAGCGATCAGCCTGGACCTCGAGCTGTCGGAGGGCCGGCGGTCGGCACTGCTCGAGCCGTTCTACCTGGCCCTGCAGGCGGCCGTCGACGACCTCAGCTGGGACAGGCGCCGCAGCCTGCTGCGCTTCGCGGTGCCCGATCGCGGCCCCGCCGAGGCCTGAGCCGGACCCGGCTCAGGCGCTCCTGCCGAAGGAGCCGAGCTGCTTGGTGGCCTCGACGACCCGGGCGGCGAGGGCCGACTCGGCGATCTTGCCCCAGGCACGCGGGTCGTAGATCTTCTTGTTGCCCACCTCGCCGTCCACCTTGAGCACACCGTCGTAGTTGGCGAACATCGTGCCGGCGATCGAGCGGGTGTAGGCGTACTGGGTGTCGGTGTCGATGTTCATCTTGATCACGCCGTTGGCGACGGCGGTGGCGATCTCCGCGTCCGACGATCCGGATCCGCCGTGGAACACCAGGTCGAGCGGCTTCGGGCCGGTGCCGTAGCGCTCGGCGATGCCGGCCTGGATCTCGCCGAGCAGCTCGGGGCGCAGCTTCACGTTGCCGGGCTTGTACACGCCGTGCACGTTGCCGAACGTGAGCGCCGCGAGATAGCGGCCGCTCTCGCCGAGACCGAGCGCCTCGACGACCTCGGTGACGTCGCCGAGCGTCGTGTAGAGCGCGTCGTTGGTGCCCTCGTGCTTGACGCCGTCCTCCTCGCCGCCGACGACGCCGATCTCGACCTCGAGGATCGCGCCGATCGCCTTCGTGCGCGGCAGGATCTGCCGGGCGATCTCGATGTTCTCCTTCAGCGGCACCGCGGAGCCGTCCCACATGTGTGACTGGAAGATCGGATTGCGACCCTGGCCGACGGCATCCTCGCTCGCCGCGATGAGCGGAAGCAAAAAGTCGTCGAGGGCATTCTTCGGGCAGTGGTCGGTGTGCAGCGCCACGGTGATCGGGTAGTTCTTCGCCACCTCGGTGGCGAAGGCGGCCATCGCGAGCGCGCCCGAGGCCCGGGCCTTGACGCTCTGGCCGGCGAAGTAGTCGGCACCGCCGGTGGTCACCTGCAGGATGCCGTCGGAGCCCGCCTCGGTGAGCCCCTGCAGGATGCCGTTGATCGTCGAGGAGGACGACACGTTGATGGCCGGGTAGGCGAAGCCACCGGCCTTCGCCCGATCGAGCATCTCGGCGTACTGGTCGGGGGTGGCGATGGGCATCGGGGTCTCCTCGAGATCGGGCGTCGGTGCGCGGTGACGAGTCTACTGAGCGGGCCGTTGCCTAGAGTGGACTCAGCGTTGGCCCCACGGGCTCCACCACAGCGCTTCCCCGTCCCTCCGAGCTGGAGCCCGCCGCTGTGAGCCACGAGACTGCCCCCCACTTCAATCACCCCGACCGCAACCTCGCGCTCGAGCTCGTCCGCGCCACCGAGGCCGCCGCTATCCGGGCCGTGCCCTTCATCGGCAGGGGCGACAAGAACGGTGCCGACGGCGCCGCCGTCGACGCCATGCGCAAGTTCCTCGGCACCGTCGACTTCGACGGCGTCGTCGTCATCGGGGAGGGCGAGAAGGACAAGGCGCCGATGCTCTTCAACGGCGAGCACGTCGGCACCGGCGACGGCCCGGCCGCCGACATCGCCGTCGACCCGATCGACGGCACCTCGCTCACCGCGGCCGGGCGGCAGAACGCGATCTCGATGCTCGCCGTCGCCGAGCGGGGCTCGATGCTCGACGCCCACTCGGTGTTCTACATGAGCAAGCTTGTCGTCGGCGCGGAGGGCCGCGGTGTCGTGGACATCCGGCAGAGCATCGGCGAGAACATCCGCGAGTACGCCAAGGCCAAGAAGAAGGACGTCAGCGAGGTGATCGTCGCCGTGCTCGACCGCCCGCGGCACGAGGAGCTCATCGAGCAGATCCGTGCGGCCGGGGCCGGCACCCGGCTGATGCTCGACGGCGATGTCGCGGGCGGCATCAACGCCGCGCTCTACGGCACCCGCATCGACATGTGCGTCGGCACCGGCGGCAGCCCGGAGGGCGTCGCGACGGCCTGCGCGATCAAGGCGCTCGGCGGCCAGCTGCAGGGCATACTGGCGCCGAAGACGGATGCCGAGCGCGAGGCCGGCCTCGCCGCCGGCCTCAAGTTCGACCACGTCTACGACGCCGACGAGCTCGTCGCGAGCGACAACACGTTCTTCGTCGCCACCGGCGTCACCGACGGGCAGCTGGTCTCGGGCGTGCGACGGCTCGGCCCGGTCATCCGCACCGAGTCGATCGTGCTGCGCTCCACCTCCGGCACGATCCGCCGGATCACGGCCGACCACCTCGCCTCGAAATGGCTGTGATCGCGCCGGCCGGGCCCGGGCCGGAGGAACGGCCGCTCAGGCCAGCTCGGCGTTAGGCCAGCTCGGCGGCGGTGAGCGGCCTCGGCACCGTCTCGACGGCGGCGGGGGAGCCGATGACCTTCGACTCGTCGAGGGCGTCGAGCTGCCGGGCGGTGACGAGCACGCGCTGCTCGAGCGACGAGGCGAACTGGTTGTAGCTGCTGACGGTCGACTCGATGGAGCGGCGCAGCCTGTCGGCGTGCTCGGCGAGCGTCGCGATGCGCGAGTACAGCGTCTTGCTCAGGTCGAAGAGGCGCTTGGCGTCCTCGGTGAGCACGTCCTGCTGCCAGGTGAACGCGACCGTCTTGAGCACCGCCCAGAAGCTCACCGGCGAGGCCAGCGCGATGCGCTTGCCGAAGGCGTACTCCATGAGCGTCGGGTCGTGCTCCAGGGCCGCGGCGAGCAGCGGCTCGTTGGGGATGAACGCGATCGTGAACTCGGGGCTCGCCGCGAGCCCGGTCCAGTAGCTCTTGCTCGCGAGGGCGTCCACGTGGGCCTTGACCTTCTTCGCGTGCGCGCTGAGCCTCGCGGCGCGCTGCGCCGCCTGCTCCGCCGGCGCGGTCGCCGGGATCGCGGCCGCCTCCATGTAGTCCGCGTAGGGCACCTTCGCGTCCACGGCGATGGACTTGCCGCCGGGCAGGTTGACGACCATGTCGGGGCGTCGGGCCCCGGACTCTGCGGAGATCGAGGTCTGCAGAGTGAAGTCGACCCGGTTGAGGAGCCCCGCGGACTCGACGAGGGAGCGCAGCTGCGTCTCCCCCCAGGCACCGCGCACCGCGTTGTTGCTCAGCGCCGAGGCGAGCGTCTCGGCGGCGGCGCGCGAGAGCTCGGCGCTCTGCCGGGTGCTGCGGATCTGCTCGGCGAGCTCGCCGTGCTGCTGCGAGCGCTGCGTCTCGAGCTCGGCGACCTTCGACTGCATCGTCCGCAGTGTCTCCTGCACCGGGGTGAGCGCCTGCAGCACCCTGCTCTCGGCGCGCTCGGCGGCCTGGCGCTCCTCCGCCTCACGGCGCGCCCGCTCGACGAGGTCCCGGTACTGCCCCTGCGCGAGGGCGAGCTGCTCGCGCAGCGCGGCGAGGGACGCCTCGGCGGCGGCGAGCTGCGCGGCGACCCGCGCGCGCGCGGACTGCTCCTCGGCGCGCAGCCCGGCGAGCTCCGCCTCGTGCCGGGCGGCGAGCACGGCCGGGTCGGCCTCGGCCGACCGCGCCGTCCCGAGCCGCGCCGTCCCGAGCCGTCCCGTCCCGAGCAGCTTTGCCCCGAGCATCCCGAGGACGACGCCGAGGGCCAGGCCGACGGCGAGGGCGACGACTGCGATGACGGCGACGGGGATCTCCATGGGGACAGTGTGGCAAGCGCGGCCGACATCCGCTGCGCGCCGCGGCGGGACCGGGGGCTCTGTCATCACAGCGTCGCGACCGGGACAATGGAGGCGATGAAGCTGTTCCGGCGGAAGAGGCGCAACCTCGGCAGGTACGAGCCGCCGCCCCCGCGCGAGCCGCCGCCCCTCGAGCGGGTCGTCGAGGACGGCGTGCTCATCGCGTTCTCGAGCGTGCGGATGACGCTGCGCAACCGCATCATCGTCGACGCGCTGCGCGAGCGGGCCGACCTGGACCGCGAGGCGCTCGCCGCGCTCGCCGGCGAGCTCGTCGAGCAGCTCGCCGAGCAGGAGTGGGAGGCTGCGGAGCGGCTGCGGCTGCGCTACGAGCTGCGCGCCCGCGAGCTCTACCTCGATGATGACGAGGCGGAGGCGATGCGCGAGGACCGGCGTCGCGACACCGTGCACCGGGCGCTCTCCGAGGCGCTCGCCGCGCGCGCCGACGACCCGGTCGAGCTCGCCGCGCTCGTCGAGCGCAGCCGGGAGGAGGCCTGGGTGGAGATCGCGGCCTTCCTGCAGAAGCGCGCCGAGGCGCAGGTCGAGGGCGTGGTGGCCGTCCCGGATCCCGGCTACGCGGCCGAGCGGGAGGACCGGATAGCGGTGTTCCTCGCCCTCGATCTCGCGGCGCTCGCCGACGAGCGCGGGGGCGCGCTGGAACCCTGAAGGACGCCGGGCGGCCGGCCGGGGAGATCCCGGGGGAGATCCCGGCCCAGATCCCGGGCGAGAAGATCGCGCGCGAGAAGGTCCCGGGCCGGAATGGCGTCCGGCCCGGGACCGCGCCCGCTCAGCGCGCGGGGCTCAGCAGCGGGCGGCTCCGTCGCCCGCCGCGTCCGTGGGCATGTCGGTGGGCACGTCGCTCGGCGCATCGCTCGGCGCCGTGCCGTCGCCCGCCCCGTCGCCGGGGTCGCCGCTCGGCGCGCCGCCGTCGGGCGCCTCGCCGTCGCCCCCGCCTCCGCCGCCGTCCGTGGGCATGTCGGTGGGCACCGCGCCCGTGGGCGCGCCGCTCGCACCGTCGTCCAGTGCGACGCAGGTCGCGCTCGCCGAGGCGGTCGAGGCGGCCTCGGCGGTGTCGTCGGAGTCATCGGACGAGCTCGAGCCGCAGGCGGCGAGCGTGACGACGAGGGCGAGGGCACCGAGGCTCGAGGCGATCGGAAGCCAGAGGCGGCGGCGGCTGGAGGCGTCGTTCATGGAACTCCTTCGAAGTCGGACCCCTGGACGCTAGGGAGCGGGCCTCGGAGAACGCTAAGAGGAGGCCCCGACGGCGGTGTTAGCGTCCGGGCATGGCGGCGGCGGGATGACGACGATGGCCGAGGTGGCGCGCGAGGGCGTCGTGCTCGCGGCGGCCGGCCGCGCGCTGCTGCTGCAGCTGGCACACCCCGCCATCGGCCGGGGCGTGGCCCGGCACTCGCGCTTTGCGCAGGACCCGCTCGCCCGGCTGCACGGCACGCTCGCCTACGTCTACGCGGTCGCCGCTGGCACACCCGAGGACGTGGCGGCCGTGCGGCGGGTGGTGGACCGCGCGCACGCCCCGGTGCGCGGTCCCGGCTACAGCGCCACGGACCCCGAGCTGCAGCTGTGGGTGGCGGCGACGCTGTACGACTCGGCCGTCGACATCCACGCCCGCGTCTTCGGGCCGCCGGGGGAGCCCGAGGCGCTCTACCGCGAGTACGCGCGGCTCGGCAGCGCGCTGCAGATGCCGGAGGAGCTGTGGCCGGCCGACCGCGCCGCCTTCGCCGGCTACTGGCAGGCGCAGCTCGCGGCCCTCGCCGTCGACGACGAGGTGCGGGCCGTGCAGCGGATGCTGCTGCCCGAGCGCGGCCGGCCCGCCGCCTCGCTGCCCGGCTGGTTGCGGCCGCTGCTGCCGGGCGTCCGCGAGCTCACCGCGCACCTGCTGCCGGCACCGGTGCGCGAGCTGTTCGCGATCGAGTGGAGCGCCGGGCAGGACGCCCGTGTGGCGCGGCGCCTCGAGCGGGCATCCGCCCTGTACCGGCGGCTGCCGCCCGCGCTGCGCGCCGCGCCGCAGCGCCACTACCTGCGCCGGGTGCGCCGGCTCGCCGCGCCGTAGCGTTCGGCCGCGCCGGTGGCTAGCCGAGAACCGCCGGGCGGGCGTCCCGCTCGTCGCCGAGGTGGCGGATGTGGCAGCCGCTGATCGCGGCGAGCTCCTCGAGTGAGGTCGCGCCGTGCCGGCGGGCGGCGTGCACGACGATCGCGGTGCAGGCGAGCGAGTCGTCGAGGGCGTCGTGGTGGCGGAAGTCCTCGAAGCCCGCGGCCATCGCCACGACCGGCAGTCGGTAGGAGTCGAGGTGGTAGGTGCGGCGGGCCAGCCGCAGGCTGCACAGGTAGCCGTAGTCGGGCGTCGCGAGGCCGCTCGCGGCGCAGGCGGCACGGATGACGCCCATGTCGAAGCCGGCGTTGTGGGCGACGAGCCGGTCCTCGCCGGTGAAGGCGCGGAGCCCGGCGAGCTGCTCGCCCCACAGCGGCGCCTCGGCGACGTCGGCCGCGGTGATGCCGTGGATGCGGGTGTTCCACTCCAGGAAGTGGTCGTGCCCGAGCGGCGGACGGATGCGCCAGCTCGCCGTCTCGACGACGGCGCCGTCGCGCACCCGCGCCAGGCCGACGGAGCAGGCGCTCGCGGGGGAGGAGTTGGCGGTCTCGAAGTCGATGGCGGTGAAGTCCAGGCTCACCCGAGCAGCCTGGCACGGGGGTACGACTCCGCGGCCCGGGGCCCGGCCCGCGTCGCCGATGGCGAGGGCCGGCTTAGAATTCACACGGTGAACACAAGCGGCATCCCCGCGGATGGGAGAGGCGGCGGACGGGGGAGACGGTGGCGACGGGGTCTCTGGGCGCGTTGCGCGCCGCGAACAAGGCGGCCGTGATCGAGGTGCTCGGCGCGGGACCCGTCGCGCAGGCCGAGATCGTGCGGCGCACGGGCCTGTCGCCGGCGACGGTGACGGGGCTGGTGCGCGAGCTGCTCGCCGACGGCGCGGTGACGACGGCGCCGGGTGTCTGGTCGGGCCGGCGGGCGACGATCGTCACGCTCGCCTCGGCCCCGGCGAGGCCGCTCGCGGCGGTGTCGTTGACCCGCGCCGGCATCGACCGGGCGGTGTGGGACGCCGCGGGCCCGGTCTTCGCCTCGGTCGGCTGGGACGAGGCGCCGGAGCTGCGCGAGGATCCCGCGCAGCTCGCGGATCGGCTGAGAGCGCTCGCCGAGGACTCGGGGGCGGCGGCGATGGTCGTGTGCGTGCCCGGCTGGATCGCGATGCGGGACTCCGTGACGGTGCCGCCCGCGTTCGCCCGCACACACCCGCTCGCCGGCTGGATGGCGGGCGGGGCCCGGCTCGCGGCGATGCGGGAGGATCTGGGCATTCCCGTCGAGATCCGCAACGATGCCGACATGGCGGCGCTCGCGGAGCTGCGCGGCGGGGCGGCGCGTGGGGTGCGCAACGCGCTCTATCTCGAGGCGTCGGAGGGCGTCGGCGGGGCCTTCGTCTTCGGCGGCGAGCTGTTCACGGGCGATGCCGGGCTCGCGGGCGAGATCGGCCACGTGCCCGGCGCCGAGCACGGACCCCGCTGCTGGTGCGGCAACCGCGGCTGCCTCGAGCAGCTGATCGGGGCCGAGGCGCTGCTGTCCTCCCTCCCGCCCCTGGCTGGCGAGCCGGGGCGGGTCACCCTCGGCGACCTCGTCGCGGCCGCCAACGGCGGGGTGGAGCTCGCGATCCGCACGGTCGCGGACGCGGGCAGGGACGCGGGGTTCGCGCTCGCACCGATGCTGCAGGCGCTCAACGTGGGCACCGTGGTGGTCGGCGGGGTGCTCTCCGCCGCCGCCGCTTTCGTGTCCGCGGTGGAGGCCAGCGTGACGCAGTTCGCGCCGCTGCTCGGTGCGCGCGTGCGGGTGAGGCCGGCGGTCCACGGGGCGCGCGGGATTGTGCTGGGGGGACTGTTCGACGCGGCGCGCCTCGCTGGATTGAGTTTGGAGTACGAACTCAATACTTGACTCGACGCGAGTTTGTGTTTGGGAATTGACATTTGGCCGCCGCGCGTGTCTTCTTGGACGTTGTTCCAGTCAAAGACGACCACAGGAGACCAGATGTCAGAGTCGATGCACTCGTCGCAGCCCGCCGCAGAGACGGGGGCCGTCGCCGAGACGGGAGCCCCCCAGCGCCCCCGCAGGCTCGCGTTCGAGTTCGTGCTGCTGCTGCCCGCGACCGCCGCCATGTACTCGGTGTTCCAGGGCATGCAGTCCGTGCTGCTGCCCCTGCAGGTGCAGAACCTCGCGGGAGACGAGAAGGTCAACCTGCTCGCCGTGCTCGCCGCCCTGGGCGCTCTCGTCGCCGCCATCGCGAACCCGCTCGCCGGGTTCCTCTCCGACCGCACGCGCTCCCGCTTCGGCCGCCGCGCCCCGTGGCTGATCGTCACCGCGCTGCTGGCCGCGCTCGCGCTGCTGCTGCTCGCGGGCCAGCAGCAGTACTTCCTGCTCGGCGCGGTCTACTGCCTCGTGATGCTCGTCATGGGCTCCTACCAGGCCGTCATCTCCGCGATCATCCCCGACCGGGTGCCCGTCGAGCGCAGGGGCACCGCCTCCGCCGTGGTCGGCGTCGCGACGCCGCTCGGCGTGCTGTTCGGCGTGAACATGGTCTCGCGGGTGTTCACCACCCCGATCGCCGGATACGCGCTGCTCGGCATCACCCTCGTGGTGTTCGCGACCCTGTTCGTCGTCTTCACCCGCGACGAGCCGGTCGCCGCCCCCGCGCCCGCGCGCGAGAAGGTGTCGTTCGGCGTCGCGCTCGCCCGCTTCTTCGGCTCCTTCCGCTCCGCCGACTTCAGCTGGGCCTTCGCCGCCCGCGCTCTGTTCATGTTCGGATTCTGGGGCGTCGCGAGCTACCTGCTCTACACGCTGCAGGACTACGTCCAGGCCGACACGATCCCCGACGGCGACGCGGTCGCCGCGGTCGGCACCCTCACCACCATCACCACCATCGGGCTGCTCATCGGCACCGTGATCGGCGGCTGGGTGTCCGACCTCATCAAGCGCCGCAAGGTCGTCGTCATCGTCTCCGCGCTGGTGTGCGCCCTCGCGTTCAGCATCCCGCTGTTCTCGCCGACCTTCACCGGGATGATCGTGTTCGAGGCGGTCGCCGGCCTCGCCTTCGGCGCCTACCTCGCCGTCGACACCGCGCTGATGACGCTCGTGCTGCCCACCGACGAGGACAACGCGCGCGACCTCGGCATCCTCAACGTCGCCCAGACGGGACCGCAGGTGCTCGCCCAGTTCGTCGGCGCGTTCATCATCAACCTGCTCGGCGGATACGCCTCGCTGTTCGTGTTCGCGATCGTCTGCGCCATCCTCGGCGCCGCCGCGATCCTGCCGATCAAGCGCGTGCGCTGAGCGACGCCGGCATGCCGAAGGAGAGCGTGATGACGAGACCCCCCGCCGCCGGAGTCGTGGATGTCGAGACCACGGCGGGGACGCTGCGCGGGATCGCCTCCCCTCGCGTCACCGCGCTCCTCGGCGTGCCCTATGCGGCACCGGTGAGCGGGGCGGGGCGGTTCCTGCCCCCCCGCCCCGCGGAGCCGTGGCGCGGCCTCCGCGTCGCCGACGCCTTCGGCCCGGGCAGCCCCCAGGTCGATCCGAGGCTCAGCGCCGGCGAGCACTACTACCGGGTGCTCAGGCTGCTCTACCCCGGCGTGCCCTCGCCTCTGGAGGGCAGGCCGAGCGACGAGGACAGCCTCGTGCTCAACGTGTGGACGCCCGGCGCGGACGAGGCGCGCCGTCCGGTCATGGTCTGGCTGCACGGGGGCGGCTTCGTGCACGGCACCGGTGCGGAGGGCTGGTTCCAGGGCGACAGGCTCGCCGAGCTCGGCGATGTGGTCGTCGTGACGCTCAACCACCGGCTCGGCGCCCTCGGGTTCCTCGGCGCCGGCGAGGGGGAGCAGTCGGCCTCCGGGATCGCCGGCATGCTCGACATCGTCGAGGCGCTGCGCTGGGTGCGCGACAACGCCGCCGCCGTCGGCGGCGATCCCGGCAACGTGACGGTGTTCGGGCAGTCGGGGGGCGGCGGGAAGGTCGCGACGCTGCTGGCGATGCCGGCCGCGGCGGGGCTGTTCCACCGGGCGATCATCCAGAGCGGCCCGTTCACCAGGGCGATCGAGCCCGAGCACGCCGCCGGGGTGCGCGCCGAGTTCGTCGCCGCGCTCGCCGCGGGCGGCACGACGCCGGAGACGGCACCCGTCTCCGCCGTCCTCGAGGTGCAGGCGGATCTCGTGGCCCGCCACGGCATGGCGGCGTTCGGGCCGACGCTGCACCCGCTGCACCTGCCCGCGCACCCGTTCGATGCCGCGGCGCCCGCGCTCGCCGACGGCATCCCGCTGATGGTCGGCACCACCACCCACGAGTTCTCGCTCATGCTCTCCGAGCACGCCTGGTACCACTCGATGTCGGACGAGGAGCTGCCGGCGCGCCTCGCGGCCGTGTTCCCGGATGACGCGACGGCCGCGCTCGAGGCCTACCGCGAGCTCGAGGGTCCCGACGCGCCGCCGCAGCTGCTGCTCGCCCGCGCCACCTCCGACATCGTCTTCGGTGCGCCGAGCGACGCGCTGCGCTCCCTGAAGGCGACGCAGTCGGCCCCGGTGTACTCCTACCGCTTCGACTACCGCACCGAGGTGCTCGGCGGCATCCTCGGCGCGCACCACAGCCTCGACCTGCCCTTCGTGTTCGCCAACACCGATCGCTCGCCCGTCACCGGCGACCGGCCGGTGCGGCACGAGGTGGCCGCGCGGATGGCGCTCGCCTGGGCGAGCTTCGCCCGGACGGGGCACCCCGGCATCGCGGGATGGGCGGAGTTCTCCTCCGGCGCCGCGCAGCACGTGTTCGCCGAGGTCGACGTCGAGGAGTCCGCGGCGCCGCGGCCGCGGTTCCGCACCGAGTTCGGGCTCTGAACCGAGTTCGGGCTCTGCCCCGGGGGGCGATGCGCGCGCCGCGGTCCGGGCATCGTGGAGCGTTCAGCCGGCCTTCGAGGACCCGTTGTCGAGGCTGAGCCACTCGTCGAAGACGCTCTCCAGGTCGCCCTCGGGGTCATCGAGCAGGGTCGACAGCCGTTCGAGCCATCCGATGCGCAGTCGGGCGTCGGCGAGCCAGAGCGCCGTGACCGCGTAGCGGTTCCGCAAGAGGGGCGAGATGTGCTCGCCGGCGGCGTAGTTGTCGAGCTTCAGCCGGAGCCGTGCCTCCCGGTCGCGCTGGAACGCCGTCTCGCGCTCGATGAGGCGTCGCGCCTCGTCGCGCTCCAGCAGCCAGAAGTTGGACAGCCGCATCGAGCTGTCGTCGCGGACGTTGTGGTCGGGCTCGGTGTGCAGAAGCCAGTCCTGCAGCTCGCGGACTCCTGCCTCCGTGATGATGTAGTCGGTGCGTCCGCGGTCGCCGCGCCCGCTGACCGCGACCAGCTCCTCGTCGACCATGCGCGAGAGCTCGGTGTAGACCTGCGTTGGGCTCGCCTGCCAGTCCCGTTCGTCACGATGGCTGTAGATCGAGCTCAGCTTGTAGCCGTTGAGCGCCTCGCCGCGCGACAGGGCACTCAGGAGGGCATGCTTCAGGGCCATTGGCTCAGCATATGGTCTTGCTCAGGCAGGGGCGCGGCGCCGTCGGCGGAGGTCGCGCAGCGCTGCGGCGAAGGCGACGGCGAGCAGGGCGACGCAGAAGAGGATCGCGAGCGCGTCCCCGTCCAGGTGCACGGATCCGATGCGGACGCCGGGTGTCGCCGCGATGAGGAGCGAGACGGCCATGCCGACCGCCGAGCCTCCGCGCTGGGCGAGCTGAACGGTGGATGCGGCGCTGCTCGCGCGGAACTCCGGCACGTGGCGCAGCACGAGGGCCTGGTTGGGCGATGCGACGAGCCCTTTGCCGAAGCCCTGCAGGAGCAGGAGAGCTCCGACGGTCAGGGGCAGGGCGGCGGTGGGGGCGATCTCGATCGCGAGGGCGATGAGGGCGAAGCCGGCCGCCGAGAGCAGGATGCCGAGCGGGATCCATCGCGCGGCGGCGTCGGTCGGCAATCGCCCGACCAGGCTCGCGCCGGCGCTCACGATGAGAGCGGCCGGGAGCAGGATGAGCCCGACCACGAGCGGCGAGAGCCCGGCCCCGCGTTGCAGCTCGATCGCGATGACCAGCGACGCCGCCGTGCCCGAGGCGTACATGAGCCCGGTGACGGCCAAGCCGCTCGAGAAGGAGGGGAGCCGGAAGAGCGACGGGTCGAGGATCGGCTCCCGTCCCCGGCGGAGCCGCGCGCGAACGCGCCAGGCGCAGCACACCGCGGCGATCAGCCCCGCCCCGAAGGCGAGCAGCGCCGCGGGCGTCGCCCCGGACTGGGCGGAGACTGTCGTGAGGGGCGTGGCGATGAGGGCGACGGCGGCCACGAGCAGCGCAGCGCCGGGCCCGTCGAATCCGGGCCGATGCGAGGCGGGGGGCGCGGTGATCAGGACCGTGACCACCGGGATCGCCGCGGCCGCCGCGGCCACGTTGATCCAGAACAGCCACCGCCAGCCGTCGGGGGAGGGGTCGAGCGTCATGATCGCGCCGGCGAGGACCGGGCCAGCCGCGGAGGTGATCGCGATGACCACGGCCAGGCGTGAGAGCGGCCGCGTCCGGTCCGCGGCGGGGTAGAGCACCTGGATGAGCCCGATGACCTGGGGCATCAGGACTCCGGCCGCTGCACCCTGCACGGCGCGGGCGACGGTGAACGATCCCGGGTCGGTCGCGAGGGCGCAGAGGAGGCTCGCCGCACCGAAGAGGCCCAGGCCCGCCAGGAACACCCACTTGCGGGAGATCAGGTCGCCCAGTCGTCCCGCGGGGATGAGGAACACGGCGTAGGCGATCGTGTAGCCCACCACCATGACCTGGACCTCGACATCGTCCGCCCCGAGCGACTGCTGGATCGCGGGCGTCGAGACGCCCACCTTCGAGACGTCGAGGATGGTGAGCCCCGCGGCGACCAGGAGGGCGCCGAGGGCGACGCCGGGGGGGCGGGTCATCGTCCGCCTCGGCCCGTCGGGAGGCGGGGGTGGGTGTGCGCTCGCACGATCGAAACAGCTCCTTAATAGTCCGGAAACAATGCATTGGGAGTGTATTACGGAAATGAAGTATCTCATGACTCTCCACAGCGGCCTGGCCGGCTTCGTGCTGCGCCGGATCGCGCTCTGCGCCCTCAGCGCGGTCGCCGTCGCGGTGCTCGTCTTCTTCGCGATCCGCGCGATCCCCGGTGACCCCGCGCTCACCCTCATCGGCGACACGGGCACCGAGGCCGACTACCTCGCCCTGCGCGCGAGCATGGGACTCGACCGGCCGCTCCCGGTGCAGTTCGCCATCTGGGTGGGCCAGATCATCGGAGGCGACCTCGGCTTCTCCTACGCGCAGGCCCGTCCGGTCGGCGAGCTGGTCGGGCCCGCGGCGCTCAACTCGCTTCGGCTGGGAGCCGTCGCGGCCGTCGTGGCGATCGTGCTGGCCCTCGTGCTCGGCAATCTGGCCACCTCGGGCTCCCGTCTCGCACGCCGTCTCGCCGACGGGATCGAGGCGTTCTTCCTCTCCGCGCCGCAGTACACCGTCGCGCTGCTCGCGCTCATCCTGTTCGCGGTCACCCTGAAATGGTTTCCCGTGAGCGGCACCCAGTCGATCGGCGGAGGCGACCCGCTCGACGTGCTGCACCACCTCGCCCTCCCCGCCGTGAGCCTCGCCCTCACCCCCGCCGCGCACATGGCGCGCTCGCTCAAGACCTCGATCGCGGGTCTGCGGGAGTCCGACCTGCTGCCCTCCCTGCTCGATCGCGGCCTGGCTCCCTGGCGGGTCGCGGTGCACGTCCACCACAACGCCCTTCCGCCGATGCTCACCGTGCTCGGCATCCAGGTGGGCTCGATCCTCGGAGGAACGATCTTCATCGAGACCCTGTTCAGCATCCCCGGGCTCGGCAGCCTCCTCGTGTACTCGGTCGGCGTGCGCGACTACGCGACCGTGCAGATCGTGGCGTTCTTCGTCGCTCTCGTCTACGTCGTCGTCATGTTCGCCACCGACCTGGTGAACGCGATCATCGACCCGCGCATCCGGGTGGCCGTGCGATGAGCGTCCCCGTCCCGCGCGTCGTCGCCCCCGTCGTGCGATTCCACCGGCGCTCGCTGCTGTCGCGGATGCCACTGCGCTCGCGCATCGCCGGGCTCGCGATCCTGCTCGTCGCCCTCCTGTCGCTCGCGACGCCTCTGCTGCCGATCGCCGACCCGCTCGCGAGCGATCTCACCACGAGGCTCCAGCCGATCGGCACACCGGGTCACGTGCTCGGCACGGACGGGCTCGGACGCGACATGCTCAGCCGCCTCCTGCACGGCACGGGCATGTCGCTCTTCATCGGAGTGGCACCCGTGGCGATCGCCACCGTGCTCGGCCTCGCGGTCGGCGTCGTCGCCGGCACCGCCCGGCGCTCGGTCAACACGCTCCTCATGCGTGCCGTCGACGTGCTCGCCGCCTTCCCCGGCGTCCTGCTGTCGATCCTGATCGCGATCTCGCTCGGGCAGGGCGTGATGACGCTTCTCATCGCCCTGTCCGTGGTCTGGATCGCGCCCCTGGCCCGGATCGCGGAGACGGCCGTCGTGCGCGTCCGAGAGCTGGACTACGTGCAGGTCGCGCGCTCCAGCGGCGCCACCACCGTCGCCGTGCTGTTCCGCCAGATCCTGCCCGTCTCCCTGCCCGCCGTCATCGCGTACGCGACCTCGCTCGTCGGGGCCAACGTCGCGATCACCGGCGGTCTCGGCTTCATCGGCCTCGGGGTGCCGTCGCCGACGCCGGAGCTCGGCGCGATGCTCCAGGAGCTGCAGGTGGCGATCTACACCGAGCCGACGCTCGCACTGCTGCCCGTCGCGGTCATCGTCGGCCTCTCGATGCTCTTCCCCATGCTCGGCGACGGGCTGCGTCAGGCCCTCGCCGGAAAGGAGGAGCGATGAGCGCTCCCGTCCTCGACGCCCGCGGCGTCACCGTCGACTTCGCCCGCCGCGGCGGCCTCAGCCGGGTCGTGCACGGTCTCGACCTCGTTCTCGAGCGGGGAGCGGTGACCGTGCTGCTCGGCGAGTCCGGCAGCGGCAAGACCGTCTTCGCGAAGTCGATCGTCGGGATGGCGCCGACCGGGGCCCGGGTGGGAGGCACCTCCCGTTTCTCCGGCGGGCTCGATCTGATCGCGGCCGGGCGCGCCCGGCTGCGCCCGCTGCACGGCTCGGTGGTGAGCGCCATCGCGCAGGACCCCTCCGCGGCGCTCGACCCGATGCGGCGCATCGCGGGGCAGCTGCGCGAGACGCTCGTGCAGCACCGGCCCGGCATGAGCAGGGCCGACATCGACGCGCGCGGTCGCGAACTGCTCGACCTCGTGGGACTCCACGATCACGACCGGGTGCTGCGCAGCTATCCGCACCAGCTCTCGGGCGGCATGCGTCAGCGCATCGCGATCGCGATCGCGGTCAGCTGCGAGCCCGAGCTGCTCGTCGCCGACGAGCCCTCCAGCGCCCTCGACGCCTCCGTCGGCGCGCGCATCGTCGACCTGCTCGGCGAGCTGCGGGAACGTCTGGGCACCGCGATCCTGTTCATCACCCACGACATCGGCGTCGCGGCCCGCATCGCCTCCCGCGAGACGGATCAGGTCGCCGTGCTGCTCTCCGGCCGGCTGATGGAGAGTGGCCCCGCCGCCGAGGTCTGGGCCGCTCCCGCCCACCCGTACACCCGCGCTCTCATCGGTGCCGAGCCTTCGGCCGAGGTGCCGCGCGGTGAGCTCCCGACCGTTCCGGCCTGGATGCGCGACCACGACGACTGGGGACCCCTCGACCCCGTCGGGCCCGGGCATCTGGCCCGCGCCGTCGCGGTGCACGAGGGGGCCGGCGCGTGACCCCGGCCCTCGAGGCGACCGGACTGAGCAAGCGGTTCGGCGCCCATCTCGCCCTCGACGACGTCGGCCTCGTCGTGCCCGCCGGTCGCACGCTCGGCGTCGTCGGCGAGTCCGGCAGCGGCAAGTCCACCCTCGGACGCATCCTCATGCATCTCACCCGGCCCGACGCCGGGGAGGTGCGGGTGGAGGGCGCGGCCTTCACCGCGGCGCGCGGCGCTCGACTCCGCGCGCTGCGCAAGCGCATCCAGCTCGTGCCGCAGGATCCTCGCCACTCGCTCAATCCGACGATGACCGTGCGCGAGAACCTGGCCTTCCAGCTGCGTGCACACCGGACGGCCCGCGCCGAATGGGTGCCGCGGAGCGTCGACGCCCTCGCCTCGGTCGACCTCCCGGGTGACTACCTGAACGCCTACCCCCACGAGCTCTCCGGCGGTCAGGCGCAGCGCATCGCCATCGCGCGCGCGCTGCTGACCCGGCCGGCGGTGCTCGTGTGCGACGAGGCCGTCTCCGCCCTCGACCGGTCGGTGCAGGCGAGCGTGCTCAACACGCTCGCCGTCCTTCAGCGCGAGTCGCGGCTCGCCCTGGTCTTCATCAGCCACGATCTCGCGGTCGTCGAGCACCTCGCGGACGAGCTCCTGGTGCTGAGCCACGGGGTCGCCGTCGAACAGGGTCCGACCCCCGAGGTGCTCCGCGCCCCCGCCCACGAGTACACGCGCCGACTCCTCGCCGCGCGCATGCACGCCCCCCGTTCCGCGACCGCGGAACGGAAGCACTGAGAAGGAAAGAGGCACCACATGAGATCCCCCTCCCGTTCTCGACGGGTCGCTCGCGGCCTGTTCGTCGCCGTCGCCGCGGTCGCGGCTCTCGCGCTCGCCGCCTGCTCGACGACGACCGACGGCCCGTCCGACGACGTCGACCAGACCTTCGTGATCGGCTCGACCATGTCGGCGTTCCCGAGCCTCGACAGCGGTGCGATCACGACCGGCGGCTACGAGGCCCAGCGCCTGATCGGCAACCTCATCTACGAGGGCCTCACCAAGCGGGATGTCTCCGACCCCGACTCGCCCGCCGGCGTCGCCCCCGCTCTCGCGGAGTCCTGGGACGTCTCGGAGGATGGCCTGACCTACACGATGCACCTGCGCGAGGGCGTCGTCTTCCACGACGGCACCGCGTTCGACGCGGACGCGGTCGTCTTCAACCTCGAGCGCTACACGGACGAGAGCAACCCCTACTACTCCGAGTCGGTGGTGACCTACTACTCGGTCCTCGACCGGCTCACCGGCTTCACCGCGGTCGACGCCTCGACCGTTGAGCTGACCCTCGCCGAGCCCTACAGCTTCTTCCTCGCCGACCTGTACAACGTCTACATCGCCAGCCCGACCTCGCTGGAGGAGAGCGGCGCCGAGGGACAGGCCAGTCACCCGGTAGGAACCGGTCCGTTCGCGTTCGACTCGGTGTCGGGCAACGAGCAGCTCACCATGGTGCGCAACGACGACTGGTGGGGGGACGGACCTCTGCTCGACACGATCGTCGTCAAGCTGATCCCCGACTCCGCGGCGCGCGTCGCCGCCCTGCGCGCGGGAAGCGTGGACTGGATTGAGTCGGTCTCGCCCGACGACATCGCCTCGCTCGAGGCCGCCGGGTTCCAGGTCACGTCCCAGGCCTACGACATGTCGTGGTTCTGGTGGCTCAAGGTCGATGAGGAGCCGTTCGACGACGTGCGCGTGCGTCAGGCGATCAACTACGCGATCGACCGGGAGGCGCTCGCCGACGGGCTGCTCGGTGGCACCGCCGTGCCGACCGGGCAGCTGCTCACCCCCGCGAACGTCTTCTACGACGAGTCCGCCGAGGTCTACGACTACGATCCCGACCGCGCGATCGAGCTGCTCACGGAGGCCGGCTACCCGGACGGCATCGACGTCAAGATCGGCTACCGCACCTCCGGCTCGGGCACGATGCAGCCGCAGTCGATGAACGAGGCGCTGCAGGCCCAGCTCGCCGAGGTCGGCATCCGCGTCACCCTCGAGCCCGTCGAGGGCTCGTCGATGACGACCCGGGTCACCTCGGGCGACAACGACTGGCAGGGCTGGAACGCGCCCCTCTCGCTCGAGCAGCCGGGATCGTGGGGCTTCATCTTCCGCTGTGGTGAGAGCCGCAACGGGTACTGCAACCCCGAGGCGGAGGCGCTGCTCGACGAGGCGCTCGCGACGGTCGACACGGCGGAGCAGACCGCGCTCATGCAGCAGGTCGCGGCGATCATCACCGAGGACGCCCCGTGGCTCTTCGTCGTCGCCGACACCGCACCCCGGGCGATGTCGGCCGCGGTCGCCGGCTACGAGCAGCCGATGAGCTGGTGGGTCGAGTTCAACTCGGTCTACCTGACCGAATAGCGCCACCCGCGGGGCCGGGCGGATCCGCCCGGCCCCGCACCCGCACCACCGATAAACAGAAGGGGAGACGTGAGCTCCGACACCGCGATCATCATGATCGACATGCACAACACCTACCTCGCCGACGACGGCTTCCGCGAGCGGATGGGCTATCCGGCCATCTGGCGCCTCGAGGAGACGATCGAGCAGTGCCGCCTCATGATGGAGGCAGCGCGCGCGCAGGGGATCCCGATCATCTACACCCGCAGCGTCAAGCGCAAGGACCGGGCCGACTACCTCCCGCGGATCGAGACCGTGCTGTCCCGCGCACTGGACGGGTGGACGGGGCGCGGCCCCGAGTACGAGCTCTGGAAGCGCGAGCTCATCGCCGACGTCGCCCCGCAGGACGGCGACTATGTCGTCGACAAAGGGCGCTGGTGCTCCTTCACGCACACCGAGCTCGAACCGATCCTCAAGAACCTGGGCATCTCGCGCCTGATCGTCGCCGGCCTGCAGACGAACGTCTGCGTCGAGACGACGGTGCGCTCGGCCCTCATGAAGAACTACATCGTCGCGGTGCCGGAGGACGCGGTGTCGACCGACGGCGAGGACCTGCACCACAACTCGCTCAAGGCGATGAAGATCCTCTACACCGAGGTCGCCCCCTGGCGGGAGCTGCTCGACCCGTCGATCCCGTGGACGCGCGCGACCGACGACCCGCACTACGGGCGGGGATAGCCCGCCCCCGGGGGCGGCCTCGGACGTCATCGTGCGTTCGGGGTCGACCGCATCGCGGCTGGGCCCCTCCGATGCGCCGGCGACAGCGTCGCCCGGGCGCGCGGCTAGGCTGGATGCCCGTGGCTCTCACCATCGGGATCGTCGGACTGCCCAACGTCGGCAAGTCGACGCTGTTCAACGCCCTGACCAAGAACGACGTGCTCGCGGCCAACTACCCGTTCGCGACGATCGAGCCCAACATCGGCGTGGTGAGCCTGCCCGATGCGCGGCTCGACAGGCTCGCCGAGCTGTTCGGCAGCGAGCGCATCGTGCCCGCGACCGTCTCGTTCGTCGACATCGCCGGCATCGTGAAGGGCGCGAGCGAGGGCGAGGGGCTCGGCAACCAGTTCCTGGCCACCATCCGCGAGGCCGACGCGATCGCCGAGGTGGTCCGCGGCTTCGCGGATGACGACGTCGTGCACGTCGCCGGCGAGGTCGACCCGGCCGGTGACCTCGAGACGATCAACACCGAGCTGATCCTCGCCGACCTGCAGACCCTCGAGCGGGCCATCCCCCGCTACGAGAAGGAGCTGCGCGGCAGGCGCGTCGAGCCGGCGGTGCTCGAGGCCGCGCTCGCCGCCCGCGAGACGCTGAACGCCGGCACGCCGCTGTCGGCCTCCGGGCTCGACCTCGCGCCGATCAGGGAGCTCGGCCTGCTCACCGCGAAGCCGTTCCTGTACGTGTTCAATGTGGACGAGGCGGTGCTGACGGATGCCGCGCGTCGAGCCCAGCTCGCCGGCCTCGTCGCGCCCGCCCAGGCGGTGTTCCTGGACGCCAAGGTCGAGAGCGAGCTCGTCGACCTGGAGCCCGACGAGGCCGCGGAGCTGCTGGCGTCGATGGGCCAGGAGGAGAGCGGCCTCGACCAGCTCGCCCGCATCGGCTTCGCGACGCTGGGCCTGCAGACCTATCTCACCGCGGGACCGAAGGAGGCGCGCGCCTGGACCATCCCGGTCGGCGCGAAGGCGCCGCAGGCGGCCGGCGTCATCCACTCCGACTTCGAGAAGGGCTTCATCAAGGCCGAGGTCGTCGGCTACGAGGACCTCCTCGCCGCGGGCTCGGTCGCCGAGGCGCGCGCCCACGGCAAGGCGCGCATCGAGGGCAAGGACTACGTCATGGCCGACGGGGACGTGGTGGAGTTCCGGTTCTCGTCCTAGCCTCTCGCATCGGTTGTGCAGGGGATTCGGTCTGCAACCCGGCTTCCGTCCGGGGGCGATGCACTATTTCCTGCACAACCGATGCGATGCGGGCTTCATCCGTCATCAGCGCGCGAGTCCCCGCCGGACGGCGTCCGGCGTCGTCGGGCACCAGGCACACGGTGACGTCCAGTCCTTCGCGCCTCAAGGATGCCTCGGCCTCCGCCAGGCGCGATCGAAGCCGATCCGCATCCTGACCCGGCCAGGGGGAGAAGTCCACGATCGCGGGGTTGATGCCGATCTGGAGAACGCTCCTTTGTCCCATGTCGGCAGGGTATTCACCGCGGTCGTCGCGCGACGCAACATTCCCCTCGGCCGCTATGGGACTGCGTCACACTCGGGTCATATCGCGGTGTGCCCGAGAGGCCAGGGAGCAGCCTGCAAAGCTGTCTACGCGGGTTCGATCCCCGCCACCGCGTCCGGTTTGAGAGGTATGGTTCGGCGCGGGGCGCGGGGCGCGGGGCGCGGGGCGCGGGGCGCGGGGCGCGGGGCGCGGG
>JASGFF010000036.1:0-24539 GCA_047605685.1 Microbacteriaceae bacterium | reverse complement strand
GCGCAGCCGCAGCGCCGGGCGCCGGACGATCGCGGCGGCGGACACCACCAGCAGCAGCGTCGCCCCGGTCGGGTCGCCGAGCGACAGCACGGCGCTGCCCGCCCCGCTCGCCCCGCTCGCCTCGGAGCCGCCGGTGATCTGGAGGATGCCGAGGTAGCCGTAGCCGCCGGTCGTGGCCGTCACCGTCACCGACAGCTCCCCGTCGGTGGTCGGCTGCACCGCGGAGATCGTGGCGATCGTGTCGTTGTTGCCGTTGTAGGAGCCCGTGCCGATCCCGGTGCCGGACGTCGTCAGCAGCGCCGACTGCGCCTCCGTGCTGCCGGTGACCGTGTACGTCGTCTGCCGGGTGTCGGTGGCACTGCGGGTGCCGAAGAACGACAGGTCGTAGAGCCGGTCCGGATCGAGGCCGCTCACCGTGAGCGTCGCCGTGCCGCTCGACTGCACGAAGTAGTAGTCCTCGGTGGCGCTCTCCACGGCGAGCTCGCCAAGCAGGCTCGAGCTGGGCGAGAACAGCCCGCCGTAGCCGCTGCCGCCGTTGGCGAGCCAGTTGCCGCTCGTGAGGCTCACGGCCGTGCTGGTCTCGGTGCCGTCGCTCGTGAGCAGCTCGGCGACCGACTGCCCGTCCGAGACCGAGAACGGTGCTGAGTTCGCGGTGGTGGCCGTGACGTTGTTCCAGGTGTTGCCGTTGCCGTCGGGGCTCGTCGTCGCGACGCCGTTCGTGGTGTTGCCCGGGCCGAAGTCGACGAGCGCGGTCTCGCCCTCGCCGAGGGCCGCGACGCTCGAGGAGTCCGAGTCGCCCTCCGAGTCGCCATCGTCGGAGGACGAGTCGGAAGAGGAGGAGTCGTCCGAGGACGAGTCGTCCGACGAGTCGCTCCCGGCGTACACCTCCATGGCGTTCAGGTGGGTGTACGAGCCCTCGATGAGCGTCAGGTCGATCCAGACCTGACCGTACTCGTCCGGCTGGATGTCGGAGATCACGGCGATGCTGCTGTCGTTGGCGTCACCGGTGCCGTCGGCGCTGATGCCGGTGCCGCTCGTCTGCAGCTCGGCCGATCCCGAGGTGGCGCCGTAGACGGCGTACTCGGTGATGCGGGTCTCGGTGGCGGCCCGGGAGCCGAAGAAGTGGAACGTGTAGCTCTGGTCGGGATCGAGGCCGGTCATCATGATGCCGCCCGGCACGTCGTCGCTGCCGCCGCCCCAGATGCCGTCCGCGCTGGAGTAGAAGTAGTCCTCCGTCGCGGTGCCGACGGCCAGGTCGCCGAGCAGCGCGCTCGAGGGGCTGCTCACATAGCCGGTCTGCTTGCCGTTGGCCTGGAAGCCACCGGAGATCGTCATGCCGATGCCGGTGTCGCGGCCGGTGCTGTCGACCAGTCCGGTGATGTGCTCGCCGACGTTCACCAGGCCGCCGCCGCCGGTGTCGACCCAGTTGTTCCAGTGGTTGCCGTTGGCGTCGGCGCCGGTGGTGGCGTCGCCGCTCGTCGTGTCGCTGGTGCCGAAGTCGAACAGCAGCTTCTCGCCGTCCTGCAGCGTGTCGGCGTTGGCCGCGTAGCTCTTGTTCGGCGCCACCGTCGCCTCGAGGGCGGGGCGCACATAGCTGAGCCACGTGGCGTAGCCGGTCCGGCTGAGGTGCAGATCGTCGACGTACAGCGAGGTGAACAGCTCCGGGTCACTGTCGCGGATCTGCTCGAGGTCCGTCGCGATGTCGATGTAGTGCAGCTTGCCGGTGGCGTCGGCGTCCACCTGTGCCTTGATGAGGGCGTTGGTCTCGTGGCGCACGTCGTCGAGGGCGCTGTTGCCCGGTGTCGGCGTGATGCTGATCCAGAAGTAGTCGGTGTCCGGCAGGTAGCTCTGCAGGTTGCCGACGAACTCCTGGTACTCGGCGAGCACGCTCGCGGCGCTCTGCCCGCCGTTGAGGTCGTTGGTGCCCGCCCACATCACTATCGCCTTGGGCTGGTAGGGCCAGACCACCCAGGGGGCGTAGTCGTTGACGCCGGTGAACCAGGCGCCGCCCCAGCCGCGCTGGATGACGTTGTAGTCGGCGAAGTCCTGGGTGAGCGTCTCCCAGCGGCGGATGCTCGAGGAGCCGACGAACAGCACGCTGTCGCTCGCGAGCGGGTCGGCGTCGTCCTGCGAGACCCAGCGGGACAGCTCGGAGGGCACCTGCTCCACCGCCTCGCCGCCGGTGATCTGGAGGATGCCGAGGTAGCCGTAGCCGCCGGTCGTGGCCGTCACCGTCACCGACAGCTCCCCGTCGGTGGTCGGCTGCACCGCGGAGATCGTGGCGATCGTGTCGTTGTTGCCGTTGTAGGAGCCCGTGCCGATCCCGGTGCCGGACGTCGTCAGCAGCGCCGACTGCGCCTCCGTGCTGCCGGTGACCGTGTACGTCGTCTGCCGGGTGTCGGTGGCACTGCGGGTGCCGAAGAACGACAGGTCGTAGAGCCGGTCCGGATCGAGGCCGCTCACCGTGAGCATCGCGGTGCCGCTCGACTGCACGAAGAAGAAGTCCTGGGTGGCGGTGGCGACGGCGAGCTCGCCGAGCAGCGAGGGGTCGGGGGCGAGCAGGCCGCCGGTGTTGATGCCGTTGCTGAGCCAATTGCTGCTCGTGAGGCTCACGGCCGTGCTGGTCTCGGTGCCCCCGGTCGTCGTGAGCAGCGACTGCGAGTAGCCGTTCGTCACGGTGTTGCCGCTCGTGTCGTCCCAACCGAGGTTGTTCCAGGTGTTGCCGTTCGTGTCCGGGCTCGTGGTCGCGTTGCCGTTGCTGCCGCCGGTGGGGCCGATGTCGAGCAGCAGCGACTCCCCCTCGCCGAGGGTGACGTCCTCGTAGGAGATCTTGAGCACGTCGTACCAGGACTGGAAGGCGTAGCTGCGCGCGTCGATCGTGAGGCTCGTGTCGAGGTCGGCGACGGATGTCGCGATCTCCGCGGTCTCGCCCGTGGAGGTGATGCCGATGAGCAGGTCGTACCAGGTGCCGGCCTCGGTCAGCTGGGACAGGTCGTAGTCGAACCGCAGCACCGAGTCGTCGGTGGAGGAGTTCGCCACGTCGATGGTCTGCGCGCTCGTGGCGATCTCGAGGTACACGTCGTCGGCGGTGGTGTTGGCGATCGTGCCGTCGATGCCGAGCACGGGCGCGCCGTCCTCGTCGGTGATCGCCGCCGAGGTCACGGTCGCGGCGGGCGTGGTGTCGGCGAACGTCACCTTGAGGGCGCCCGACCACTCCTGGAACGAGTAGCTTCGGTCGTCCGCGGCGACGCTCTGGCTCATGTCGCTCACGACGGCGGTGCTCAGGTCGGTCAGGCCGCCCGAGGAGGTCACGCCGGCGAGCAGGTCGTACCAGGTGCCGGCCTCGGTGAGCTGCGACAGGTCCACGTCGTAGAGCACGGCACTGGTGTCGGTGGCGGTGTTCCCGGTGTCGAGCGTCCAGGAGCCGGTGCGGACCCGCAGGAACACGTCGCTGTTCGAGGTGCCGGTGACGGTGCCGGTGACCCGCAGCGTCGGCACGCCGTCGAGGTCGAGGAGCTCGGCCGAGACGATCTCCTGGTCGATGGTCACGTCGTCGAAGCTGATCTTGAGCGCGCCGTCCCACTCGTGGAAGCCGTAGGCGCGGCCGGATGCCGTGACGCTCGTGTCGAGGTCGGCGATGTCGGAGGGGAGGTCGGTGAGCTCGCTCGTGGAGGTCACACCGACGAGCAGGTCGTACCAGGTGCCCGCGGTGCTCAGCTGTGCGGCGTCGAATTCGAACAGCGCCGTCCCGCTGTCGGTCGCGGTGTCGGCGACGTCGTAGACCTCCGAGCCGGAGCGCACCCGCAGGTAGACGTCGTCGTTGCCGGTGCCGGACACGGTGCCGGTGACGCGCAGGGTGGCGACGCCGTCGACGTCGACGATCTCGGCGGCCGTCGCGGTGACGGCGACGGCGACGTCGGAGAACGCGACCTTGAGGTCGCCGTCCCACTCGTGGAACGCGTAGCTGCGGCCGCCGGTCTCGAGCGTCCCGTCGAGGTCGGCGACACCCTGGTCGAGGTCCTCGAGCTGCCCGGTGGACGTCACCCCGACGAGCAGGTCGTACCAGACGTCGGCCTCGGTCAGCTGCGACAGGTCGTAGCGGAACAGCAGCTGACCGTCGGCGGTCGCGGTGTTGGCGACGTCGACGGTCTGCGCGCTCGTGCGGATGCGCAGGAACAGGTCGTCCCCGGTCGTGCCCGAGTAGCCGCCGGTCACCGTGAGCGTGGGCACCCCGTCCACGTCGGCGATCGTCGCGGCCGTGACGCTCGTCACGACGGGCGTGGCGGTGAACGTCACCTTGAGGTCGCCGTCGTACTGTTCGAAGCCGTAGCTGCGGCCGCCGAGGGCGAGGCTCTGGCTCAGGTCGGCGACGCCCTGGTCGAGGTCCTCGAGCTGCCCGGTGGACGTCACCCCGACGAGCAGGTCGTACCAGACGCCGGCCTCGGTCAGCTGCGACAGGTCGTAGGAGAAGGCGAAGACGCCCGCGGCCGTCGCGGTGTTGGCGACGTCGACGGTCTGCGCACTCGTGCGAATGCGCAGGAACAGATCATCCCCGGTCGTGCCCGAATAGCCGCCGGTCACCGTGAGCGTGGGCACGCCGGCGACGGCGCCGATGGTGGCGCTCGTGGGCGTGAGCAGCACGGGGGCGGCGCCGAAGGCGACCTTGAGCTGCTCGTCCCACTCGTGGAAGGCGTAGAGCCGGGCTCCGACGGTGAGGCTCTGGCCGAGGTCCGCGACATCCGTGCTCAGGTCGGTGAGGGTGCCCTCGGAGGTCACGCCGACGAGCACGTCGTACCAGGCGTCCCGCACGGTCAGCTGGGACAGGTCGAGTGCGAACCTCGCCCTACCCGAGTCCGCGTCGGCGCTGTTGGCGACGTCGTAGACCTCGTCGCCGGAGCGCACCCGCAGGTAGACGTCGGCGGCGCTCACCCGGTCGAGGGTGCCGGTGACGAGCAGCGTGGGCACGCCGTCGGAGTCCACGATCGAGGCGGAGACGACGTCGACGGTGCCGGGCACCGCGTCGAATGTGACCTTGAGCTGGTCGTCCCAGTCGCGCAGCCCGAAGACCCGGTGATGGGCGGTGAGCGTGTCGTCGAGGTCGGCGGCGCTCGAGGGGATGTCGACGGTGCGGTCCTCGGACCCCACCAGGAACAGCACGTCGTACCAGGTGCCCTCGGTCTCGAGCTCGTCGAGGTCGGCGACGAAGCGGAACCGGCCGCTCACGGTGCTCGTGTTCGGCACGTCGAGGAGCACGTCGTCGCCGCTGGCCAGCCGCAGGTAGGCGTCGTCGGCGCTCACGTCGACGAGGTCGCCGGTGGCCACGAGCGAGGGCTCGCCGTCCACGGTCGCCAGCCGGACGGCGACATCGGCGAAGGGGACGTTCTCGAAGAACACCTTGAGCAGGCCGTCGTAGTCGGCGAAGGCGTAGGTGCGGTCGCCGGTGCGCACCCACTGGCTCATGTCGTCGACCGAGAGCGTGGAGATCGGCGTGCTGTCGCCGCTGTCCGGGTCGAGGAACTCGACGTCGTACCAGACGGCGGACCGCTCGAGCGCGGCGAGGTCGAGGGTGAAAGCGAAGCCGCTCGCCGTGGCGTCCCGGTCGACGGCGACGTGCTGCTCGCCGCCGGACTCCTTGACGACGAGCTGGTAGCCGACCGTCGCGGCGTCGGCCGTGAACGTGCCGCCGATCTCGAGCAGCGCGGTGTCGCCGCCAGCCACGAGGTCCACGTCCAGCGCCTCGTAGGGCAGGTCGAGGCGGGTCAGCTGCAGCGCCTCCGCGCGACGGATGCCGAAGACGCTCTCGCCCGAGACGAGCCGTTGGCTCAGGTCGACCCCGGTGGCGTCGAGCGACCACTCGAGCGAGGAGCCGTCCTCGGTGAGGAACACGGCGAGGTCGTTGTAGCCGGCCTCGAGCTCGGTGGCGTCCACCTCGAAGCGGAAGTCGCCGCTGTCGGCGGAGTCGCTGCTGTTGTCGACGACGAACGTCGACGACGGATCGGCGGCGTCGTAGTTGCCGACGCGCAGGCTCAGGCTGCGCTCAACGTCGCCCTGTCGGGCGGCGAGGAAGCCGCTGATGACGTAGCGCGGAGTGCCGGTGTCGTCGTCGAGCTCGACGGAGAGCTGTCCCTGCGTCGCGCTCGCGAACAGCGGCGAGGAGACGAACGTCGAGTCGCCGTCGTGCCCGGTGAAGACCAGGTAGTAGTACGGCAGTGCCTCCTCGGCGCCGTCGACCCGGTAGCTGGTCTCGGTGATCGCGAGGTCCTCGGCGAGCGGCTGCGCGGAGTCGTCGAAGCTGTCGCTCGCGCTGCGGTAGACGCTCTTGCCCTCGGGGTCGACGTAGGAGCTCCACGAGGAGTCGCTCGACTCGTCGAACTCGATGGTGGGCACGTCCTCGTCCATCCAGACGTGCGGCGCCATGTCGGGGATCGTCACGGTCGCGAAGGCGCTCTGCTGCCCCGCCTCGATCCGCAGGAAGTGGTCGCCGGGGGTCAGTTGTGTCGTCGCGAGCGTCACCCGGTCGCCGTCGAGCGTGTAGTCGACCTCCTCGGCGCTCTGGACGCTGTCGGGGTCGTCGCCGAGCCACACCTGCAGGGAGCCCGCGGCGGCCGCGAGAGCGTCGGTGACGGCGAAGCTCACGTCGTAGCTCTGGGTGCCGCGTTGCACGATCTCGAGCTCGCTCGCGCTCGCCGCGACGTACTGCTGCGAGGCGGCGGGGTGGTGCATCGCCAGGGCGACGCCGCCGGCGACGAGCCCGGCGCCGGCGACGCTGCCGGCGACGATGAGGATTGTCTTGCGGTTCACGGTTCGCAGCCTTCTAGTACAGGAAAGTGGAGACGCTCTGGGCGGGGATGTCGGTCGTGAAGCTCGAGTCGCCGACGACGACGTTGACGCTGTCGGCGAAGGAGGCGCTCGTGTTGACCACGACGATCGCGAGCCTGCCGTCGGGGCGCTGGATCGCCGCGGCGTACACCTCGGGCGAGGAGGACTCGCTGTAGACCAGCCGGGCCCGACCGCCGTCCTCGGTGCCGAGGAAGCGCGAGATCTGCGCCATCGCGTAGTAGGCGGAGCTCTTCGAGTAGCCGCCGCCGTCCTCGGACACCGAGATGACGCCGAGGCTCGTGCCGGCGCCGCCGAGGTCGGGGGTGCCGTCGTCGTAGAGCACGGCGTTCCAGTACAGCGCCCCGGTGGAGGAGTAGTTCAGCGGGCCGAGCACGATGTTGGCCAGCGCGTAGCTGAGGTTGGAGGCGAAGTCGCGGCTCCAGGTGCCCTCGGCGATCTCGGTGACGAGCGCCTTCTTGTCCGGGTAGTTGTCGGCGACGTACTGGAAGCCCTGCCCGAACACGTCGATGCCCTCGGTCTCGTAGCCGTGGAACGCCACGCCGGCCGTGTACTGCGCGGCATCCGCGTCGCCGAGGATGGTGTCGATGTAGCTCGTCGCGATGCTCGACGTCGAGTCGCCGAAGTTGAAGTCGTAGGCGAGCACGCCAACGTCGCCGAAGCCGGCGGCCTCGAGCTTGGGTCCGAGCGCCTGGATGACGGCGAGCTCCTGGTACTCGCCCATCTCCATCACCGGGTAGCTGCGCGAGGCGAGCAGCGGCTCGTTGGCGATCGTGAGGTAATCGATGTCGATGCCCTGCTCGTGGTACTCCTCGACGAAGCGCACCAGGTAGTCGGCGTAGACGTCCTCGTCCCCCTCGATGAGGCTCCCGGAGTAGAGGCTCTCGGTGGTCTTCATCCAGGCCGGCGCGCTCCACGGCGAGGCGATGATGCTCAGCTCGGGGTTCACGGCGAGCGCCTGCTGCAGCGCCGGGATGAGGGCGGCCTCGTCGTTCGCGATGCTGAAGTGCTCGAGCCCCGGGTCGGTCTCGCCCTCGGGCATGTCGTCGAGGGTGTAGTGCTCGGCCACCCCGTCGACGAGGCCGGCGTAGTCGGAGGTGCCGATGGGCACCCGCAGCATCGAGAAGCCGGCTCCCTCGGTGGGCGAGAACAGCTGCTCGAGGATTTGCTGCCGGATCTCGGCGCTCTGCGCCATGAGCACCGTGGCCGAGGAGTGCGTCATCGCCGCGCCGAAGCCGTCGATCTGCTGCAGCTGCTGGTCGCGGTCGACCGTGACGTCGACGTCGCCGTCGCCGGGCTCGGAGCTCACCGGCAGGTCCGTCTGCCGGGCGAGCAGGGCGGACTTCGTGCCGGTCGTCGTGTACACCTCGACGTAGTCGGGGGCGCTCGCCGTGCAGCCGGCGAGCAGGAGGGCGCCCAGGGCAAGGCCCAGGGACGTCACCGCGACAGTGCGTGTGGTTCTCATCGGGGATGATCTCCGTTGATCCTAATTGTCCAAAACTTTAACGAATTGGGACGGGAGCCACCGTAGCATCCCCGCCGCCCCGGCGGGGTCACGGAGCGGTAACGGCCGTGCTGATCGACTGCGGCGGCAGGTGCAGCGACGCCAGCCGCCCGCCCAGGCGCACGCGCGCCGCGACATCCTCCTCGCCCGGGTTCATCGCGACGATCACGATCGTCGCGTCCGGGTTCCGCACGGCGACGAGCTCGATGCGGGAGGAGAACGACGACGTCGCGATCCGGCGCGCGCCGGGCTGGATGTGCCGGCTGAAGTGCCCGATGTAGCAGTGAGAGAGCTTGACCTCCACCGTGTCGGTGGCCGGGTCGCACATGATCGGCGCCTCGCAGAAGTTGTCGGCGTGGTTGGGGCCGCCGCGCTCGTCGAGCACGATGTTCCAGTCCAGGAACAGGTTCATGCCCGCGTTGAGGTTGCCGATGATGTCGTGCGCGTACATCTGGGCGTTGGCCAGCTGGTCGGTGCCGAGCCGCGAGTACTCGACGCAGCCCTCGGTGAAGGCGAGGTCGAGCGCGGGGAAGCGCTCGCGCACCAGTCGCAGCGCGTCGAAGTGGTCGCCGGTGTACCAGTGGAAGGCCACCCCGGCCACGAGCGGCAGGGTCTCGTCGTCGAGCACGGCGACGGCGCGCTCGTACATGCGCTCCTTGTTGTGGTCCCAGATGTGCACGCCGATGCCGTCGAGCCCGGCCGCGACGAGCGCCGGGTGCAGGAAGTCGCGCAGGAACACCCGCTCCTGATCGGCGGTGAACCGGCAGCTGTCCCAGGCCTGGCTGGCGTCGGGCTCGTTCTGCACGGTGATGCGGTTGACGTCGAAGCCGAGGGCGCGGTACTCGGCCACGTAGCGCGCGAGATAGCGCGCCCAGCGCTCGCGGTACTCCGGCCGCAGCGAGCCGCCGCGGACGCGCGAGCCGTTCGTCTTCATGTAGGCCGGCGGCGACCACGGCGAGAGCATCACCTCCAGCGGCGCACCCCGCCGCTCCTGGGCGCGCCGCAGCAGCGGCAGCAGGTAGCGCTCGTCGCGCTCGAGCGAGAAGCTCTCCAGGCTCGGGTCGTCGGTGGGCACCGCCTCGTAGGTGCCGAGCGAGAAGTCGGAGCTGTCGATGTGGCTGCGCACGACCGAGTAGCGGTTGCCCGCGGGGCCGAAGTAGGCGTCGAGGATCTGCTGCTGGCGCTCCGGGCTCATCCGCGCCAGGGCGTAGCCCGCGGACTCGGTGATGGCGCCGCCGAAGCCGCGGATCGTCTGGTATCGGATCTCGGGATGCACGTTGACGACGAAGAACTCGGCGCCCTCGTCGGGCTCGAACGGCGTCGAGCGCTCGGTGGTCTCGCGACTCCCGCCGCGGAAGGTCGTCGTGATCGCCGTGAGCCGGTCGGTGCCCGTCGTCACGGGGGCGGCGGTGTCGAGGGACATGGTGGGGGTTTCCTAACGGGTGGGGTGGCGGGCGGACGGGAGAGCTCAGCCCTTGACGGCGCCGGCGGTGATGCCCTTGACGATGAAGCGCTGGAACACCAGGAACAGCACGATGAGCGGCACGGCGACGATGACGGCGCCGGCGAGCATGACCGGGTAGAGCTCGGCGTTCGTGGCGCTCGCGGAGACCAGGGCGCCGAGCCCCTTGGCGAGGGTGTCGTTCTCGGGCGACTGGATGATCACGAGCGGCCAGAGGAAGCTGTTGTAGTTCCACATGAACGTCATGATCCCGAGCACCACGAGCGTCGGCCGGGTCAGCGGCAGCGCGATCGCCCAGAACACCCGGAACGGGCCAGCGCCGTCGATCTGCGCCGCCTCCTCGAGCTCCCGCGGGAAGCCGAGGAAGCTCTGCCGCATCAGGAATATGTTGTAGACGCTCATCGCGAAGGGCACGACGAGCGCGGCGAGGGTGTCGTACAGGCCGAGCTTCGTGACGATGACCATGTTGGGCACCAGCAGCACGGTGCCGGGCACCATGAGCGAGGCGAGCGTCAGCCGGAAGATCGCGTCCCGGCCCCAGAAGCGCAGCCGGGCGAAGGCGTAGCCGGCCAGGCTGTTGAAGAACAGGTTGAGCGCCGTGGCGCAGCAGGCCACCAGCAGGGTGTTGCCGAACAGCACGCCGACCTGCAGGTAGTCGAAGGCGTACACGTAGTTGTCGACGGTGAAGGAGATCCGGCCGTCGGCGTTGACCGGCAGGAACGAGCCGTCGGCGTCGAAGATCTGACTCGCCGACTTGAACGAGGAGAGCACGAGCCAGAAGAACGGGCCGACCAGCACCACCACGAGGAGCAGCAGGATGGCGTAGAGCAGTGCCCGTGCGGGGCGCAGCGGAGCGTGTCGTCGAGACATCCGGGGACCTCAGTCGAGCTGCTGGGGCACGAGCTTGAAGCCGAGCCAGGTGACGAACAGGATGATGACGAGCAGGATGTACGACATCGCCGAGGCCGTGCCCATCTCGAAGTAGCGGAAGGCGTGGTTGTACAGGCTCAGCAGGTAGGTCATCGTCGCGCCGTCCGGACCGCCGCCGGTCATCAGGTACATCTGGTCGAAGGCCTGGAAGCCGCCGATGATCGCCGTGACCATGACGAAGAACAGCACCGGCTGGATGGCCGGGAGCGTCACGACGAGCAAGCGCCTCACGGCGCCCGCCCCGTCGAGCTTCGCCGCCTCGTACAGCGACTCGTCGATCGACTTTATCGCCGAAAGCAGGATGAGCACGTTGTAGCCGAGCGCGCCCCAGATCGTCATCGTCGCAAGCGTCGGCAGCGCTGTGTTCGGATCGCCGAGGAAGCTGATGTGGGTGCCGAGCGCCTTGTTGACCACGCCGAACTGCGGGTCGAGCATGAATATCCACATCGCCGCGACGGCGACCACGGCCGTCACGTTGGGGATGTAGTAGGCGGCCTTGAAGAAGCCCTCGCCCCGGACGTCCGCGTTGAGCATCGCCGCGACGACGAGCGCCGCGACGAGCCCGATCGGCACGCTCATGAGCACGTACTTCAACGTCACCCACAGCGAGGGCCAGAAGTCCGGGTAGCGGGTGGAGTCGGTGAGCAGGCTGATGTAGTTGTCGAGGCCGACGAACTCGGGCGCCGAGCGCATGTTCCAGTCGGTGAAGCTGATGCCGAAGGCCATCAGCATCGGCAGCAGCAGGAAGACGGCGAAGTAGACGAGGAACGGGGCGATGAACAGGTAGCCGGTGAGGGCGGACCGGATGCGCTGCGCGCGCCGCGAGCGCACGGCCCCGTGCCGGACGCCCATCAGCCGAACAGGATCTCGTCGGCGTCGGCGGCCGCCTTCGTCAGCACGGTCGTCGGGTCCTCGCCCGAGACCAGGATGCTGTCGAGCGCGGCGCCGATGACCTCGTCGTTGACCTTGAGCCAGTCGGTGAGCGTCGGCCGGGCGACGGCGGTCTCGAGCTGGGTCGTGAACACGCCGAGCTCGGGGTCCGAGGCGTAGCCCAGGCTCTCGGCCGCCGCGACGTTGGCGGCGAAGTTGCCGGTCACCCCCGCCATCACGGCATCGCCCTCGGCATCCGTCAGGTACTGCGCAAACTCGTAGGCGAGCTCCTGCTTCGTCGAGTTCGCGTAGACGACGAGGTTCTCGCCGCCCATCGTGGAACTGGACTCGTGGCCCTTCTCGGCGGGGATCTCCGCGACACCGAAGTCGAGGTCGGGGAAGTCGGTCGTGAGCGACTCCACGTCCCAGGGGCCGGCGATCTTATAGGCGACGAGCCCGTTGCCGAAGGCGTTCTGGCTCTCGCGCACCGCCTGGTCGGAGTACGTCTGCAGCTCGACGAGCAGCTCGGCCGCGTCGATGCCCGGCTGCTCGGCGAACGTCACCGCCGTCTGGTCGGCGTTGACCATGGAGCCGCCGGCGCTCTGCACGAGCGCGGGGAACACCCAGCCGCTGTAGCTGCCCGAGCCGATGCCCTCGAAGGCCGCGATCGTGTCCTTGACGTAGACGTCCTTCGCCGAGGCGAGCCACTCGTCCCAGGTCGTGGGCGCCTCGTCGACGAGCGCCTTGTTGTAGGCCAGGGCGACCGTCGTCATCGAGATCGGCAGCCCGTAGACGGTCCCGTCGACGGTGGCGGTGTCCATCGCGCCCGGGTAGAAGCTGTCGGAGCCGATGCCGGCGGCGAGCTGGTCGGTGAGGTCGAGCAGGATGCCGTCCTCGGCGAACTTCGCGATGAGCGGCTGGTCGAGGTAGGAGACGTCGGGGTTGCGGTCCACCGCGATCGACGAGTTCAGCTTGGTGTTGAAGCCGTCCTTGGGCACGTAGGTCACCTTGACGTCGACGTCGTTGGCGTCCTCGAAGCCCGCGATGAGCTCCTCGAGCGACGCCTTCTGAGCCTTCGAGTTGGGCTCGTAGGCCCAGAACGTCAGGGCGTCGGACGAGGCGCTGGATCCGGCGCTCGAGCATCCGGCGGCTCCGAGGGCCACCGTGGCGAGCACCACGGTCGCCACGAGGCGGCGGGGGGTTGGCAACATCTTTGTCTCCTCAGGGCGCTGAACGCCGGGTCGGGCTTCGCGGCCGGGCGCGCTCACGAGTGTAGCCTATGTTTGTCCAATTTTTGAACTATTTGGATCCGCTAGGGTCGTGAGGACGATGCCGAAGAAGCAGATCGAGCCCACCGCGACGACCCCGCCATCGGCGTCGACGCCGCGCTCCGGCACCCGCGCCGCCCAGGGTCTCACCCGGCTCAAGCAGACGAACCTCACGGCGCTGCTGCGCCTCGTCCACTACGGCGGCGAGGTCTCCCGCAGCCGGCTCGCCGAGCAGGCGCACATCACCCGCTCCTCGGTGCTCGGCCTCGTCGCCGAGCTCGAGCAGCGCGGCCTCGTCGAGCAGGTCAGCGGCTCGGCGACCGGCGAGGTCGGACGCCCGAGCACCCTGGTGCGGCCGAGCGACGCCGTCGTCGTGTTCGCGGTCGCACCGCTGTACGACTCGATCGTCGTCGGCACCGTCGGCTTCTCCGGGCGAGTGCTGCACCGCTCCACCCGGCTGCTGCCCCGGCTGCCGAGCCCCGAGGAGTTCGCCGCCGCGGCCGCCGACCTCGTGGCCGCGCACCGCGCACAGCTGCCCGCCACGACGCGCCTGGCCGGCATCGGCGTGGCCATCCCGGGCCACGTGCGCGTCGACGACAGCGTCGTGCACTCCGCGTACTCGCTGGCCTGGGGCGACGTGCCGCTCGCCCAGATGCTGTCGAGCCGCACCGGCCTGCCGGTCTGGCTCGGCAACGACGGCTCCCTCGCCTGCCTCGCCGAGCAACGCTTCGGCGCCGGCCGCGGACTGCAGAACATGATCCTGCTGTTCGGCGCCGTCGGCGGCATCGGCGGCGGCATCATCGTCGACGGCACCCTCGTGCGCGGCCGGGACGGCTACGCGGGCGAGATCGGGCACGTGCCGATCTCCGACAGCGAGCGCGCCGGCTACGCCGGCATCCCGGGCAGCCTCGACTCGGTGGTCAACCGCCTCGAGCTGCTCGACGTCCTCGGCCTCGCGCGCGCCGACGAGGCGACGCTCGCCGCGGCCGTCGCGGCGCGCGCCGGCGAGCCGCTCGTCGACCGCGCCCTGGAGCGGCAGGCCGACTACCTCGGCCGGGCCATCGGCATGCTCGTCAACATGTTCAACCCCGAGGCGATCGTGCTCACCGGCTTCCTCCGCACGATCTTCGAGGCCCGCTCCTCGCGGGTGATGGCCTCGGTGCGCCGCGACTCGCTCGAGCGGCTCGCCGACGGCTGCGAGATCCGGATGGACGCCCTCGACAGCGACATCCTCTTCGTCGGCGCCGCGGAGCTGCCCTTCGGCCACCTCATCGACGACCCGCTCGGCCACCCGATGTCCGCGGCGGCCGCGCGCTGAGCCCCCCTCCCCCGCCGCGTCGCCCCGCGGGGTGACGAAAACGAAGGAGCTGGTGCCTGCGGGGTCGGTTTCGCGTCCCCCAGCGCCCTCGCAGGCACCAGCTCCTTCGTTTTCGTCGCCGTCGCGGGCGGGCGCAGGGCGGGCTCGGGGCGGGCGCGGGGCATGCCGCCGCCGCGGCGCCCGGCCCGAGCGACTACCGTGGAACGGCGCAACGACAAGACAGGAGACACACGTGGCGGACACACAGCTCGGAGCCGGCGCGGCCAACACCGGCGCGACCACCACCGGGATCGCCAACATCGGCGTGGTGGGGCTCGCGGTGATGGGCTCGAACCTGGCCCGCAACCTCGCCAGCCGGCCGGGCAACACCGTCGCCGTGTTCAACCGCAGCTGGGAGAGGACCGAGACGCTCGTCACCGAGCACCCCGAGGCCGGCTTCGTCGCCGCGCACGGCTACCGGGAGTTCGCCGACTCGCTGAGGGCGCCGCGCACCGCGATCATCATGGTGCAGGCCGGTCGCGGCACCGACGCCGTGATCGACGAGCTCGTCAAGGTGTTCGAGCCGGGCGACATCATCGTCGACGGCGGCAACGCCTTCTTCAAGGACACCATCCGCCGCGAGCAGGCGGTGCGCTCCACCGGCATCCACTTCGTCGGCGCCGGCATCTCCGGCGGCGAGGAGGGCGCGCTCAAGGGCCCCTCGATCATGCCCGGCGGCACGGCCGAGTCCTGGCAGACGCTCGGGCCGATCCTGCGGAGCATCGCCGCCGTCGCCGAGGGCGAGCCCTGCGTCACCCACGTCGGCACCGACGGTGCCGGCCACTTCGTCAAGATGATCCACAACGGCATCGAGTACGTCGACATGCAGCTCATCGGCGAGGCCTACGACCTGATCCGCCGCGGCACCGGCAAGAGCCCGGCCGAGATCGCCGACGTCTTCGCCGAGTGGAACCGCGGCGAGCTCGAGTCGTATCTCATCGAGATCACCGCCGAGGTGCTCAAGCAGACGGATGCCGACACCGGCCGGCCGCTCGTCGACGTGATCCTCGACGCCGCCGGCGCCAAGGGCACCGGCGCCTGGACCGTGCAGACCGCGCTCGACCTCGGCATCCCGGTCTCCGGCATCGCCGAGGCGGTGTTCGCGCGCTCGCTGTCGTCGAAGCCCGCCCAGCGCGCCGCGGCATCCACTCTCCCGGGACCGGCCGACCGCGTCGACGCCGCCTCGGGCGAGGCCGAGCGCACCGACGCCTTCATCGAGGACGTGCGGCAGGCGCTCTACGCCTCGAAGATCATCGCCTACTCGCAGGGCTTCGACGCCATCGTCGCGGGCGCCGAGCAGTACGGCTGGGACATCGAGAAGGGCGAGATCGCGAAGATCTGGCGCGGCGGCTGCATCATCCGCGCCCAGTTCCTGAATCGCATCACCGAGGCCTACGCCGCCGAGCCGGCCCTGCCGGCGCTCGTGCTCGCGCCCTACTTCCGCGAGGCCGTCACCACGGCGCAGGACGCCTGGCGGCGGGTCATCGTGCACGCGGTCCGGGCCGGCATCCCGACCCCCGCCTTCTCGTCCTCGCTCGCCTACTACGACGGGCTGCGCGCCGACCGGCTGCCGGCGGCGCTCATCCAGGGCCAGCGGGACTTCTTCGGCGCGCACACCTACAGGCGCGTGGACAGGCCGGGCACGTTCCACACGCTCTGGTCCGGGGACCGCACCGAGGTCGCGGCGGCCGACGCGCACTGACGCCGCGGCGCGGTGGCGGACGCGCACCGCCGGCGCGAGGCGCCGGCTGCGACACTGGACGGGATGGACGAGGACTACCACCCGGAGCTGGCGGACTACGAGCCGTTCGAGCGCTCCGGCCGCCCGCGGCGCGGCCGGCTGATGCGGGCCTTCGTGGTGCTCGTCGTGCTGGCCCTCGTCGCCCCGGCGGTGGCGACGACGGTCTCGGTCGCCCGCTCGACGGCGGTGAGCGCCTGCGCCTACTGGGCCTCGGTCGAGATCGCCTCGCAGCGCCGCAGCGAGGCGCGGTTCGAGCTCGGCGGCCCGGGCGGCATCGGCTGGGAGTGCTACGCCCACACGGCGGCGGGCGAGGAGTTCGTGCGCTCCCTCGGCCTCATCCCGGTGGCGCCCTCGCTGCTCGGCGTCGGCGCGGCGGCGCGGTAAACCGGGCGCCGGCGCGGCGGCCGGGATGTCGCCGCTACGCGGCGTCGTCGAACTACGCAGCGCCGTCGAACTACGCGGCGCCGTCGAACATCGAGGTGACCGAGCCCTCGTCGAAGACCTCGTGGATCGCCCGGGCGATGAGCGGGGCGATCGGCAGGATCGTCAGGCGGTCCCAGCGCTTCTCCTCGGGCACCGGGATCGTGTCGGTGACGACGACCTGGTCGATGAACCCGCTGCGCAGCAGCTCGCTCGCCGGGTCGGAGAACACGGCGTGGGTGGCCGCGACGACGACGCCGAGCGCGCCCTGGTTCTTGAGCGCCTCGGCGGCCTTGACGATCGTGCGGCCGGTGTCGATGAGGTCGTCGACGAGCAGGCACATCCGCCCCTCGACCTCGCCGACGATCTCGTGCACGCTCACCTCGTTGTGCACCCGGGGGTCGCGACGCTTGTGGATGATCGCGAGCGGCGCCCCGAGCTTGTCCGACCAGCTGTCGGCGACCTTGACCCGGCCCATGTCGGGGCTCACCACCGTGAGCTTCGGGCTCTTCAGGTTCGCCCGGAAGTGCTCGAGCAGCACCGGCATCGCGAACAGGTGGTCGACGGGCCCGTCGAAGAAGCCCTGGATCTGCGCGGCGTGCAGGTCGACGCTCATGATGCGGCTCGCCCCGGCGGCCTTGTACAGGTCGGCGACGAGCCGGGCCGAGATCGGCTCGCGGCCGCGGCCCTTCTTGTCCTGCCGGGCGTAGGGGTAGTACGGGATGACGACGGTGACGCGTTTCACGCTCGCGCGCTTGAGCGCGTCGATCATGATGAGCTGCTCCATGAGCCACTCGTTCACCGGCCGGGTCATCGACTGGATGACGAAGGCGTCGGTGCCGCGCACGCTCTCGCCGTAGCGCGCGTACACCTCGGTGGAGGCGAACGTGCGGATGTCCGTCGGGGTGAGCTCGGTGCCGAGCTCCGCGGCGATGTCCTCGGCGAGTCGCGGATGCGCCCGCCCGCTCACGATCACGAGCTTCTTGCGTCCGGTGATCGTTATGGCGGACACGGCCCCCGCTTTCTCGGTTGTCATCGCCCGGATCCCTCGGCCCGGTCGCTGCTGGCGTCGGTGCCGGCGGCGGCCCGGGCGGCATCCGCGGCGGCGGTGCCGGGACGTCGCTGCTCGACCCAGCCCATCATATTGCGCTGGGGGGCGGCGGTGACCGCGAGAGCGCCCGGCGGCACGTCCTTGCGGACCACGGCGCCCGCGCCGACCTTGGCGCCGTCGCCGATCGTCACCGGGGCGACGAAGACGTTGTGCGCCCCGGTGTGCACCTGGGCGCCGATGACCGTGCGGTGCTTGGCGATGTCGTCGTAGTTGGCGGTGATCGCCCCGGCGCCGATGTTCGTGCCCTCGCCGATCTCGCTGTCGCCGATGTAGCTGAGGTGCGGCACCTTCGCGCCGGCGCCGATCACCGCGTTCTTCGTCTCCACGTAGCTGCCGATCTTGCCGCCGGTGCCGAGCACGGTGCCGGCGCGCAGCACGGCGAAGGGGCCGACGGCGGCCCCGGCCCCGATGACAGCGAGCGTGGCGTCGGTGCGCACGACGCTCGCCCCGGCGCCGACCTCGGTGTCGCGCAGGGTGCTGTCGGGGCCGATCGTGGCGCCGGCCTCGACCCGGGTGGCACCGGTGAGCTGCGTGTTCGGCAGGATCGTGACATCCGCCTCGAGCGTGACCCGGCGGTCGATCCAGGTGGATGCCGGGTCCTGGATCGTGACCCCGGCGACCTGCCAGCCGCGCACGATAAGCGCGTTGAGCCGCCCGGCGACGTCGGCGAGCTGGGCGCGGTCGTTGACGCCCGCGACGATCCAGGGCGCCGGCACCGGCAGCGCCGCGACCGGGCTGCCGGACGCCCGGAAGGCGGCCACGACGTCGGTGAGGTACTTCTCGCGCTGGGCGTTGCCGGTGCCGAGCCCGGGCAGGTGGGCGCGCAGGCCGGCGGCGTCGAAGACGTAGGTGCCGGAGTTGACCTCGGCGACGGCGAGCTCGTCCGTGCTCGCGTCGCGGTGCTCGACGATGCGGTCGACGCCGCCGTCGGCGCCGCGGATGACCCGGCCGTAGCCGCTCGCGTCCTCGAGCCTCGCGGTGAGCACCGTCGCGGCGGCGACGCGCTCGCGGTGCGCGGCGAGGAGGCCGTGCAGGGTGTCGGCGTCCAGCAGCGGCACGTCGGCGCAGACCACGAGAACGTCGCCGGTGAAGTCGCCGGGCAGGGCGGCGAGGGCGAGCTCGGCGGCGCGGCCGGTGCCGGGCACCTCGTCCTGGTCGACGATGAGCGCCTGCGGGTCGAGGGCCGTCACGGCATCCGCCACCCGGTCGCGCTCGTGGCGCACGACGACGGCGAGCACCGCCGGGTCGAGGGCGCGGGCGGCGGCGAGCACGTGCCCGATGAGCGGCACCCCGGCGAGCTCGTGCAGCACCTTGGGGGTGGCGCTCCTCATGCGCGTGCCGGCTCCGGCGGCGAGGACGATGACGGCGAGACGGGGGTCGGACATGCCCCCAGTCTCCCGCACCCGCACCGGGATGCCGCGCCCTGAGAGGGCCGCTCTGGCAGACTTGAGCGGCGCCGAGCGGCGCGTTCCGCCTTGGTGTAGCGGCAGCACGACAGCCTTTGGAGCTGTGAGGCCCAGGTTCGAATCCTGGAGGCGGAGCGGGTCGGCGCGGGGCGGAGCGGGGCGGGCAGCGTTGCGGCGGAGCGGGCCGGCATCCGTAGATCTCTACATGTTGTAGATTTACGGCCGTGATCTCCTCTCCGCCGCTCGCCTGGGCATTCACCCTCTGGTTCGCGCTCCTCGGCGCCGCGACGCTGCTCGCCCTCGCGCGGGTGCGAGGCGGCGGCCCGCGCGGCTGGGGCCTGCGCGGCTGGGGCCTGCGACTGTCGTACCTCGCGCACCTGGTGATGTGCGTGGCGATGGCGACAATGCCCTGGTCGTGGTCCGCGGCGGTGCCGGCGATCGCGACCATCACGGTGTTCAGCCTGTTCACGCTCGGCTATCTCGGGCTCGCCGTCGTCGCGCCCACCGAGGCGGCGCCCGGCGAGGAGCACCACGGCAGCCGGCTGCTCGCCGTCTACCACGCGGCGATGATGTCCGCGATGGTGTGGATGAGCGTTCTCATGACGATGCTCGCGGACGCCGCGGGCGGCATGAGCGGCATGTCGGGCACCGGGATGTCGGGCACCGGGATGTCGGGCACGAGCATGTCCGACACCGGCATGTCCCACACCGGGATGCATGGCACCGGGATGCATGGCACCGACGCCTCGGGCATCTGGCAGCTCGCGCCCTGGGCGCTCGTCGTCACCGGTGCCTACGTCGCGCTGTTCGCCGTCGCGGCCGTGGTGTTCCTGGTGCGGCTGCTGCGTGCGCCCGCGACGACCCGCGGCACCGCGTCGCTGTCCCCGCGCGGCGGGGTGCTGCTCAACCTCGCGATGGCGCTCGGCATGGGCGCCTCGTTCCTGGTGATGGCCTGATCGTCGGGGTGAAGATCGCGTTCATGAAGGACCACGACGAATTCCATCGTGACCGTCGCCGCCGGGTCAGTCGCCGCCGGAGGTGAACAGTGCCTTCGGCACCGGGAACACGCCGAGCGTCACGGTGGAATCGCGCACCCGCACCGTCCGGGCATCGGCGATCCGTGTCGAGGGGGTTTCTGCGTCGCCGGTGAAGTAGTAGGCGACGCTGCCGTCGGCGGAGACGGCGCTCACGAGGTAACGCCCCGACGGCACCGTGATCGTCGCGGTGGTGCCGCGCCTCACGAGGACAGCCGTGCAGTCGTCCAGAGGGCGCTGCCGGTCGCACGCTCGAACGGTGACGTAGCGGTTCGGCCCAGACACCCTCGGCCCAGACACCTTCGACCCGGGCACCTGGGCCACGTGCACCTTGACCTTCGTGGTGAAGGCCACGGCGTGGATGTCCGCCTCGAGCGACTCGCCGGCGTCCAGATGGTGCAGTTCCGCGGCACCGAAATGGACGACGTCGCCGAGATAGCTCCAGCCGCGCGGTCCCCACACCTTCACCGTGTAGGTGCCGGCGCTCGCGTAGCCGAAGCCGAAGCTCTCATCGTCGATGGGAGTGGTCGCGACGGTGCGACCGCTTTTGGTCACCAGATACGCCACCGCGTAGGTGTCCGCCCCGGTCTCGGCGCTGACCGAGCCGGAGATCGGCGCGCTCTCATCCCAGGTGATCTCGCCGAGATCCGTGGTGTGTCCGGCGCGCACGCGCGCCGTGAACGAGCCGAGGTCGTCGGCACTCGCGGCGAATGACCAGCTGCCCTCCGCCACGGCACCGCTTCCCTTGGCCACCCTCGCGCTGACGACGAAATCGCCATCCGCGTCCGTCCGGACCCGCTTGTACCTGCTGGTGTCGCCACCGAGCCAGAAGACGGCTCCGACGATGGGCGCACCGGTGCTGTCGACCACGGTTCCCGTGACCGTCGCCCTGTTCGCCTGCGCGGCATCGGCACCCGTCGCCGCCACCATTCCGCCGACCAGCAGGGTGGCAAGCAGCACCAGCGAGCATATTCTCTTCATCCGATCTCTCATCTCGATATGACCAGAATCGGACCCAAAGACATGAAAGGCATCCTCGCGTGCGCTCTTCATCGAATGCAAGCATCTGCCAAGGCATATCCGACAATCGTTACGATTCCGTTTCTCGTCTTATTCGACAAGATCGGTCGATTTTAGGAATGCACCGGGTGGGCGGCAACGCCGGCGGACGCCGGCTCAGGCGTCGAAGCCGCGCAGCCGCAGCGAGTTGGACACCACGAGCACCGAGGAGATCGCCATCGCGGCAGCGGCGATGAGCGGGTTGAGCAGCCCCGCGGCGGCGAGCGGGATCGCGGCGACGTTGTAGCCGAAGGCCCAGACCAGGTTGAGCCGGATGGTGCGCAGCGTGCGCCGCGACAGCCGCAGGGCGTCCGCGACGGCGCCGAGGTCGTCGCGGACGATGATGATGTCCGCGGCCTTCATCGCGATGTCGCTGCCCTGCACCATCGCGAGGCCCAGGTCCGCGGTGGCGAGCGCCGCCGAGTCGTTGACGCCGTCGCCGACCATCGCCACCCGGTGCCCCTCCCGCTTGAGGGCCGCCACTCGCGCCGCCTTCTCATCGGGCAGCACCCGGCTCTCGACACGCTCGATGCCGAGCCGGCTCGCGACCGCCCGCGCCGGCCCCTGGGCGTCGCCGGTGAGCATGACGGTGGCCAGGCCGAGCTCGTGCAACGCCCGCACCGCCGCCGCCGCGCTCGGCCGCAGCTCGTCGGTGAGATGGATGCGGCCGGCCGGCCGGCCGTCGACGGCGACGTGCACGACGGTCTCGTCCGAGACCACGGGGGCGACCGCCGCGCCGTGCTCAGCGAGCAGCTCCGGGGTGCCGACGACCACGAGCCTGCCGGCGACCGTCGCCGCGGCACCGTGGCCGGCCCGGGTGACGAAGCCCTCCGCGGCATCCGGGCGGCCGATGCTCGCCCGGGCCCGCTCCAGGATCGCCACCGCGATCGGATGCTCCGAGCCGGCCTCCACCGCGGCGGCGAGGCCCAGCGGATCCTCCCCCGCCGCATCCGGCGCGGCGACGACCCGGACCACGCGCATCCGGCCGGTGGTGAGCGTGCCGGTCTTGTCGAACACGACGGTGTCGACGCGGCCGCTCGACTCGAGCGCCTGCTGGCTCTTGATCAGGATGCCGAGCTGGCCGCCGCGGCCGACGCCGACCATGAGCGCCGTCGGCGTCGCGAGGCCGAGCGCGCAGGGGCAGGCGATGATGAGCACGGCGACGCCGTTTGCGAGCGCCTGGGACGCCGGGGCGCCGTGCAGCAGCCAGCCGGCGGCGACCAGGGCGGCGAGCACGATCACGATCGGCACGAACACGGCCGTCACCCGGTCGACGAGCCGCTGCAGCCGGGCCTTGCGGCTCTGCGCCTCCTCGGCGATCGCCGCCATCTGCGCCAGCCGGGTGCGACCGCCGACCGCCGTGGCCGCCAGCTGCAGCCGGGAGCCGAGGTTCGTCGAGCCGGCCATGACGGTGTCGCCCTCGACGACCTCGCGCGGCGTCGTCTCGCCGGTCATGGCGCTCGTGTCCACGAGGGAGGCGCCGGCGCTCACCCGGCCGTCCACGACGAAGCGCTCGCCCGGCAGCACCACGAGCTCGTCGCCCGGCCGCAGCGCCTCGGTGGGCACGACGCGCTCCTCTCCGTCGACGAGCACGCGCGCGCGCTTCACGCTCAGCCGGGCGAGCGCGCCGAGCACGTCGCCCGCCGTGTGCCGCGAACGGGTCTCGAAGTAGCGTCCGGCGAGCTGGAACGTGACCATGCCGGCCGCGACGTCGAGGTAGACGGCGTCCGCCCCGGCCGGGGTGCGGCCGAAGCCGAGCCAGTAGCCCGGATCGGTCGCCGGGTCGACGAGCAGCGTCCACAGCGCCCAGGCGAAGGAGACGACGGTGCCGAGCGAGACGAGGGTGTCCATGCTCACCCGGCGGTGCCGGATGCCGCGCCAGGTGGCCAGGTGGAACGGCCAGGCGCACCAGGTGACGATCGGCAGCGCGAGCAGCACGCACAGCGCCTGCCAGAGCGGGAAGCGCCAGGACGGCACGAGGGCGAGCAGGATCGTGATGTCGCACAGCGGGATCGCCAGCAGCGCGGCGACCGCGAGCCGGCGGCGCAGCGAGGAGATGCGCACCTCGGCCGCGCGCCGGCTCCAGGTGTCGTCGTCCGGGTCGTGCACGACGGCCGTGTAGCCGGCGCGCTCGACGGCGCGCACCGCCTCAGCGGCGTCGACCGCGGCGGCCGCACGCACGGTGGCCCGGTCGGTGGCGAGGTTCACGACGGCGCTCACGCCCTCGATCCGGTTGAGCGAGCGCTCCACCGCGGCGGCACAGGCGGCGCAGGTCATCCCGCCGATGTCGAGGTCGAGGCGGGTGGATGCCTCGGCGGGGCTCACGGCCGCGCCTGCCGCGCGTCGCTCGGCAGCACGTCGCCGGCGAGCTCGCCGGCGAGCTCCGACGGCTCCGCCGGCTGTCGCGGACCGTCCCGCCGGCTGAGCCGGGCGAGCATCGCGTTGTAGGCCTCGTAGCTCTGGTCGAGCCCGGAGTCGAGGTGCCGGTCGGTGCGGCGGGCGAGCCGGGCATCCTGCCGCCCCCACTGCACGATCAGCGCCACCACGACGACGACGAGCGGCAGCTCGCCGGCCGACCAGGCGATGCCGCCGGCGGTGTACTGGTCGTCCGCGAGGCTCGCCAGCCAGGACGAGTCGAGGTACTGGTAGTAGGTCTGGGCGATGATCGTGTCCGTCGTCATGACGATCACGCCGAAGAAGGCGTGGAACGGCATCGCCGCGAGCACGATGCCGAGCTTGCCGATGTGCGGCAGCGGCCGCGGCGGCGGGTCGACGCCGATGACGACCGAGTAGAACAGATAGCCGACGACCAGGTAGTGCACCGTCATGAGCTGGTGCGCCCAGTGGTAGCGCATCGCGAACTCGAAGATCGGCGTGAAGTAGAGCACGTAGTACGAGGCGATGAAGATCACGAAGACGTACAGCGGGTGGTAGGCGAGCCTCAGCAGCGGGGCGTGCATCATCGCCGTGATCCACTCGTGCGCTCCGGCGGGCTCCGCGGGCCGGTGGCCGCGGGTCGCGCGCAGCAGCAGCGTGACCACCCCGCCGAGCACGAGCAGCGTCGGCACGAGCATGTTCATGCTCATGTGCAGGCCCATGTGCACGGCGAAGGAACCGCCCGAGTACCGGCCGACGCCCGAGGAGGTGGTCACGACCGCGACGAGCCAGCCGAGCACCCAGGCGACGGTGCGGCCGGCGGGCCAGCGGTCGCCGCGACGGCGCAGCCGGATCACCGCGGCGAGGTAGACGGTGACGCCGAGGACCGCCATCACCAGGAACAGGATGTTGACCCGCCACTGCAGCGCGAGCGCCGCGAGGGTCAGCGGGCCGGGCAGCTCGAAGCCGAGGAAGTTCTGCGCGATGCTCGTCGGCACGAAGTACACCGGCGGCGGGATGTGCGCGAGCACCGCCGCGACGGAGGCGGACGCAGCGAGCAGCAGCACGGCCACGGCGGGGGCGAGACGGCGGGGCGGGGCGGGCTCCGCGGCGGCATCCGGTCGGGCCGGGGCGGCGGCAGCGGACCGGGCGGTGCCGGCCGCG
>JASGFF010000035.1:0-24975 GCA_047605685.1 Microbacteriaceae bacterium | reverse complement strand
CCATCTCGAAGTTCATGACGTCGCCGGTGTAGTTCTTCACGATGTGCAGCACGCCGGCGCCGGCATCGACGACCTTGGTCGCCTCCTGCATCTGGTCGGGGGTCGGCGAGGTGAAGATCTCCCCCGCGCAGGCGGCGTCGAGCATGCCGAGGCCGACGAAGCCGCCGTGCAGCGGCTCGTGGCCGGAGCCCCCGCCGGAGAGCAGCGCCACCTTGCCGGCCCGGGTCGGGGCGGCGCGGTAGACGATGCGGTGCTCGATGTCGACGCGCAGCTCGGGGTGCGCGGCGGCGAGCCCGTGAAGGGTGTCGACGATGGCGGTGTCGGGGCTGTTGATCAGTTTCTTCATGACTCACCCCGGGGTTGTCTGGACATGCGTGCTCCTTTGCACTCGGTCTCGTCGCGGTGGACGTCTCGTCGCGGCCGCATCCGGATCTGGCGCTCATCGAAATGGCATTCGATAATGTCGAATAAACACCGCACCGGAGCGGTCCGTCAAGTCCGTCCCGGCGAGTTCACCGAGAGACGTCCGGCATCGACGCCGGCACCGGGAGGCGCAGCCGTGATCCAGTCGATCGACCGCGCGGCGCGCGTGCTGCAGCTGCTCGCCGGCCGGCGGCACCTGGGCATCACCGAGCTCGGCAGCGCCCTGGCGCTGCCACCCTCGACGGTGCACGGCATCGTCAAGTCGCTCGAGTCCCACGGTCTCATCGCGCGTGAGCCGCACGGCAGCCGCTACATGCTCGGGCCCGCGCTGCTCAAGCTCTCCAATGTCTACCTCGACACCCTCGACGTGCGGGCGCGCGCCATGCGCTGGACCCGCGAGCTGGCCCGCCGCAGCCGGATGGCGGTGCGGCTCGGCGTCGAGCTGGGCGAGGAGGTGATCGTCATCCACCACAACGTGCGCCCCGACGGCAGCGAGCAGATGCCCGAGACCGGGCTCTCGCTGCCCGCGCACGCCTCGGCGCTCGGCAAGGCCCTGCTGGCCTACTCCCCGGCGGCGAGCTCCGCGCTGCTGCGCTCGCCGCTCGGCAGCCTCACCGGCGCGACCATCACCGACCCGGCGCACCTCGCGGAGCAGCTCGCCCTCGTCGCCGCCCGCGCCCTGGCGAGCGAGGAGGAGGAGGCCGTGCTCGGCGAGTGCGGCCTCGCAGCCCCCGTCGCCGATCGCAGCGGGGCGGTGGTCGCCGCGGTCGGCGTCGTGCTGCCCTCCACCGAGTGGCCCCCGGAGGCCGACGTGGTGGCGGCGCTGCGCGAGACGGCGCGCAACATCAGCCGCGAGCTCGGCGCCCCGGCCTGGCCGCCCACGGCGGACGTGTTCGAGCCGGGGCAGCCGCAACCGAATGGCCCGGAGCCCGCGGCCGGCCGGGAGGAGGCAGAGGATGCCGATGACTGAGCCGGCCTCAGCGCGCGGCGCTCTCGTCGAGCACGAGGGCGCGCGCCGCGCTCTCGTCGAGCACGAGGTCGGTGACGACCCCCGCGGCGAGCGCGCCGCGCAGGCTCGGCACCTTCGAGACGCCCGAGACCACGCAGACCCGGCGGGGCGCGCGGCGCAGCACGTCGAGGCTCGGCCCGCTCGCGCGACGGTTGAGCGCGACATCCCGCCAGCTGCCGTCGGCGCGGAAGAACACCGTCGCGACATCGCCGACGACCCGGTCGGCGTCGAGACTGCGGTAGTCGGCACGCTCGAGGTAGCCACCCATGTAGACGTGGCTGGGCACCTGGGCCAGCGGCGAGCCGACGCCGAAGATGGCGACGTCCATCGAGTGCTGGATGTCGAGCACCCGGCGGGTGCTGCGCTCCCGCCACATCGCCTGCTTCGTCGCCGGCTCGTCGAAGAACGCCGGCACCGGGAACTGCTCGACGATCGCGCCGAAGGCGTCGCCGAAGCGGCGCAGGATCTCGCTCGCGTAGTCCACGCCCGTCGTGCGGGTGTTGCCGGCGCCGTTGAGCTGCACGATGCGCACGTTGTGTGCCTCGGAGGGCGCGAGGAAGCGGCTGACGGCGCTGAGCGTCGAGCCCCAGGCCACACCGACCGTCATGCTCGAGTCCACGAAGCGGGGCAGCATCCGGGCGCAGCTGAGCGCCACCCGGTCGAGCCGGTCGGCGTCGCCGGTGTGGTCGGGCACCGGGACGATGTGGGCCGTGACGTCGTGCCGACGGGCGATCTCCTCGACGAGGCCGGCCTCGCTCGGATCGCGCAGCCGGATCTCGACGAGACCGCTGTCCCGGGCGTAGCCGAGCAGCCGGGACACCGAGGAGCGCGAGACGTGCAGCTCCTGGGCGATCGCCTGCATCGTGAGGTCCTGCAGGTAGTACAGGTGCGCGGCGCGCAGCGCCGCCCGCATCCGGCGGGAAGGAACGGCCGGGCCGTCGATGGACATCCAACCTCCCTGCACATATGTGCAAATCGCTTGCCCATTGTTGCGCATCTGAGGAACATGGGCACGCACGGCGCACACGAGCACCGGCAGCGACGCCACGAGCGCACCCGTGACGCCGCGATCGACGAAGGCGCGATGAACGACGAAGACGTGATGGACAAAGGCGTGACGGACAACGACGTGACGGACGAGACGATGATGCCCACGAGCCCCCCCGCAATCCCCGGCCCCCCGCAATCCCCGGCCCCACGAGCGACGGTCGCGGCGCTGCGCGAACGCCCGCGCGCCGCCGTGCTCGTGATCGGCGGCGGCATCAACGGCATCGGCACGATGCGCGACCTGGCCCTCCAGGGCGTCGACGTGGCGCTCGTCGAGCGCGGCGACTACGCCTCCGGCGCCTCCTCCGCCTCCTCGCACATGATCCACGGCGGCATCCGCTACCTCGAGAACGGCGAGTTCCGGCTGGTGCGCGAGAGCGTGCAGGAGCGCAACGGCCTCATCCGGATCGCCCCGCACTACGTCAAGCCGCTCGAGACGACGATGCCGATCTTCACGACGTTCTCCGGCATCCTGAGCGCGCCGCTGCGGATGCTCACCCACCGACAGCGCTCCACCAAGGAGCGCGGCGCCCTGCTCATCGAGGTCGGGATGTCGCTCTACGACTCCTTCTCGCGCGACGGCGGTCAGGTGCCGCGGCACCGGTTCCGCCGGCGCGCCGCCGCCCTCGCCGACATGCCCGCGCTCAACCCGGACGTGAAGTACACCGGCACCTACTACGACGCGAGCGTGCACGAGCCGGAGCGCCTCGCCCTCGACGTGCTGGGCGACGGGCTCGCCACCGGCGTGGCCCGCGCCGCCAACTACGTCGAGGCCGTCGGGGTGCGCGACGGCGGCGTGGTCCTGGTCGACCGCGAGACCGGCGAGGAGTTCGTCTTCCACGCCGACGTCGTCGTGAACGCCTCCGGGCCCTGGACCGACCTCACCAACGCTGCGCTCGGCGGCCCGACCCGCTTCATGGGCGGCACCAAGGGCTCGCACATCGTCGTCGACAACGCCGAGCTGCTGGAGGCCACCCGCGGCCGGGAGATCTTCTTCGAGAACTCCGACGGCCGCATCGTGCTCATCTACCCGCTCAAGGGCCGGGTGCTCATCGGCACGACGGACGTCGACGCCGACATCCGCGAGCGGCAGGTGGCCACCGAGGACGACATCGAGTACTTCTTCGACCTGGTGCGGCACGTCTACCCCGGCATCCGGCTGCACCGCGACCAGATCGTCTACAGCTACGCCGGCATCCGCCCGCTGCCCCGGCACGAGGACACCGCACCCGGCTTCGTCAGCCGCGACTACCGCATCGTCGACACCGCCGTGCCGGGCCTCGAGGACAGCACGGTGCTGAGCCTCGTCGGCGGCAAGTGGACGACATTCCGGGCGCTCAGCGAGCATCTCGCGAACGAGGTGCTCGGCCGGCTCGGCGCCGCGCGCACGGTGAGCACCGTCGGCCTCGCCATCGGCGGCGGCAAGGACTACCCGCGCACCGACGAGGCCCGCGCGGCCTGGGTGTCGGCGCACACCGGGGCCCTCGACGGCGCGACCGTCGAGCGGCTGCTCGAGCGCTACGGCACCCGCGCCACGGAGGTCATCGACTACCTCGCGCAGCGCCCGCTCGAGCCGCTCGCGAGCGACCCGGCATACTCCCGCGCCGAGATCGCCTACTTCGCCGAGCACGAGCAGGCCGCGCACCTGAGCGACCTCGTGCTGCGGCGCACGAACGCCGCCTTCGTCGGCGGCGTCACCGAGGGACTGCTCGTCGAGATGGCCTCCGCGCTCGGCGCAGCCCTCGGCTGGAGCGAGCAACGGCAGCGCGCCGAGGTCGACGAGACCGTCGAGGTGCTCGCCCGCGACCACCTGGTCAGCGTCGAGAGGAGCGCCGAGAGGCGCACGCTCTCCCACTGACCGGGCACACCACAGGGGACCGTCGCCATGACGGCCCCCGCACCAGAAAAACACTAGGAAGGTCAACGTGGACATCAACCTTGGGCTGTATTTCCTGTCCGAGCTCGTCGGGACGGCGATGCTCATCCTGCTCGGCTGCGGCGTCGTCGCCAACGTCCTGCTGGCGAAGACCAAGGGCCTGGGCGGCGGCACGCTCATGGTCAACTGGGGCTGGGGCCTCGCGGTCTTCGCCGGCGTGCTGGTCTCGGCCTACTCGGGCGCCCAGCTGAACCCCGCCGTCTCCATCGCCCTGGCCGTGCTGGGCACCATCACGCCCGTCGAGTTCTTCGTGGCCGTCGCCGGCCAGCTCGTCGGGGCGATCATCGGCGCCATCGTCGTCTGGCTCGCCTACCGCAACCACTTCGACGAGGAGCCGGACGCGGCCAGCAAGCTCGGCGTGTTCTCCACCGGGCCGGCCATCCGCTCCTACGTCTGGAACGTGATCACCGAGGTCATCGGGACGTTCGTGCTCGTGTTCGTGATCCTCGCCTTCGCCGACTACGGCGTCGCCGACATCGGCGTGCCCGGCGGCATCGGCCCGCTCACGGCGCTGCCGGTCGCCCTGCTCGTCGTCGGCATCGGCGCCTCCCTCGGCGGCCCCACCGGCTACGCGATCAACCCGGCCCGCGACCTCGGCCCCCGCATCGCGCACGCCTTCCTGCCGATCAAGGGCAAGGGCTCGAGCGACTGGTCCTACGCCTGGGTGCCGGTCGTCGGCCCGCTCCTCGGCGGCCTCATCGCCGCGGGCGCCTCGAAGCTGCTGCTGCACCTCTGAGCCGCGCGAGCATCCACACCCCATCGAATCCCCCGACAGACAAGGACGTCACCATCATGGCTGACTACGTACTCGCGATCGACCAGGGCACCACCAGCTCGCGAGCGATCATCTTCGACAAGAAGGGCTCGATCGTCTCGACCGGCCAGCTCGAGCACGAGCAGATCTTTCCCCGGGCCGGCTGGGTCGAGCACGACCCGGAGGAGATCTGGCGCAACGTGCGCGAGGTCATCGGCCAGGCGCTCAGCAAGGCCGACCTGACCCGCCACGACATCGCCGCGATCGGCATCACCAACCAGCGCGAGACCGCCGTGGTCTGGGACCGGACCACCGGCAAGCCGGTGTACAACGCGATCGTCTGGCAGGACACCCGCACGCAGGACATCGTCGACCGGCTCGCCGCGGACGGCGGCGTCGAGCGCTTCAAGGACGTCGTCGGGCTGCCGCTGGCGACCTACTTCTCCGGCACGAAGATCGTCTGGATCCTCGAGAACGTCGAGGGCGCCCGCGAGAAGGCCGAGGCCGGCCAGCTGCTGTTCGGCACGACCGACACCTGGGTCCTCTGGAACCTCACCGGCGGCGTCGACGGCGGCGTGCACGCGACGGATGTCACGAACGCCTCCCGCACGCTGTTCATGGACCTCACCACGCTGTCCTGGCGCGAGGACATCCTCGAGGCGTTCGGGGTGCCGGCCTCGATGCTGCCGGAGATCCGCTCCTCCTCCGAGGTGTACGGCACCGCCGAGTCGTCGAGCCTGCTGCGCGAGACACCCATCGCGGGCATCCTCGGCGACCAGCAGGCGGCGACGTTCGGCCAGGCCGCCTACGACCGGGGCGAGGCGAAGAACACCTACGGCACCGGCAACTTCATCATCTTCAACACCGACACCGAGATCGTGCACTCGAAGAACGGCCTGCTCACCACGCTCGGCTACAAGCTCGGCGACGAGCCGGCGCACTACGCGCTCGAGGGCTCGATCGCGGTGACCGGGTCGCTCGTGCAGTGGCTGCGCGACAACCTCGGGCTGATCTCCTCCGCCCCGGAGATCGAGAAGCTCGCGGCATCCGTCGACGACAACGGCGGCGCCTACTTCGTGCCGGCGTTCTCGGGGCTGTTCGCCCCCTACTGGCGCCCGGATGCCCGCGGCGCGCTCGTCGGCCTCACCCGCTACGTGAACCGGGGCCACATCGCCCGCGCCGTGCTCGAGGCCACCGCCTTCCAGACCCGCGAGGTCATCGACGCCGTCAACGCCGACTCGGGGGTGCCGCTGGCCGAGCTCAAGGTCGACGGCGGCATGATCGCCAACGACCTGCTCATGCAGTTCCAGGCGGACATCCTGGGCGTGCCGGTGGTGCGACCCGTCGTCGCCGAGACGACGGCCCTCGGCGCGGCCTACGCCGCGGGCCTCGCGGTGGGCTTCTGGTCGGACCTCGACGAGCTGCGCGCCAACTGGCAGGAGGACCGCCGCTGGGAGCCGCGGATGGACGCCGCCGATCGCGAGCGGCTGCTGCGCAACTGGCGGAAGGCGGTCACGAAGACGTTCGACTGGGTGGACGACGACACGAAGTAGTCGCGTGTCGATAGGCGCCGGTCGGCCCCGTGGTGGGGGCCGGCCGGCGCGCTCGTCCCCCGCGGTGTCGCCGAGGGATCACGCCACCGTCCCCCGCATCCTCAGCCACGCCTCGCGGCGCTTCGCCTGCTCGTCCGGGTCCGCGATCGGCGAGGCCATGAGCAGCCGCTTCGAATAGGGATGCCGGGGGTCGCGGGTCATCGTCTCGCCATCCCCCTGCTCGACGATCTCGCCCCTGTACATGACCGCGACCCGGTGGCAGATCTTCCGCACGACGCCCAGGTCGTGGCTGACGAACAGGTAGGCGACGCCGGTCTCGCGCTGAAGCTCGATGAACAGGTCGAGGATCGCCGCCTGCGTCGTGAGATCGAGGGCCGAGACGGGTTCGTCGCAGACGATGAGCCGCGGCCGGCGCACGAGAGCGCGCGCGATCGCGATCCGCTGACGCTGCCCTCCCGAGAACTCGCTCGGATAGCGGTCGACCGCCGCCGCGGGCAGTTTGACCCGTTCGAGCATGTCCGCGACGGTGCCGCGGGCCTGATACGGCGAGACGCCGGCCACCGTCAGGGGCTCGGCGAGGATCTCGCCGACCGTCATCGCCGGCGACAGCGAGCCGTACGGGTCCTGGAAGACGACCTGGATGTCCTTCGCCAGTCGGCGCCGCGTGACGTAGGGCGCGTGCGTGATGTCCTCGCCGTCGAACAGGATCCTGCCGGCCGAGGGCTTCGCGAGGCCGAGGATCGCCTTCCCGAGCGTCGACTTGCCCGATCCCGACTCGCCGACGAGACCGAGGCACTGCGCCGCATCGACCCGGATGGACACGCCCTCGAGGGCGCGGAACCTCTTGCGACCCGTGCCGTAGTCCAGCGACAGGTCCTCCACCTGCAGCAACGGCGTGTTCATCCGCTCGCCCCCGTTCCCCTCGTCGTCGCGGCAGCCGCGAACTCGCGATCGAGCCGGATGCGCGTCTCCGGCTCCGTCGACGCCTCGATGAGCTCCGCCGTGTACGGCTGGGCGGGCCGGCGGAAGATCGTGCGCACGTCGCCGTGCTCGACGACGCGCCCGTCCCGCATGACCGTCACGTAGTCGGCGATGTCCGCGATCACGCCGAAGTTGTGCGTGACGATGATCAGCGACATGCCGTACTCCTGCTGGAGCTCGCGGAGCAGCTCGAGCACCTCGGCCTGAACGGTGACGTCGAGCGCGGTGGTCGGCTCGTCGGCGACGAGGAGCTTCGGCCTGCCCGATACGGCGCCGGCGATGAGGACGCGCTGCGCCATCCCGCCGGAGATCTCGTGCGGATACAGCTTCATGACCCGCTGTGGATCCTGGATGCCCACCCGGGCGAGGAGCCCGATCGCGTGATCGCGCGCCTGCGCACGGCTCATTCCCAGGACCTTGCGCATCGGCTCGGTGAGCTGGTGCCCGATCGTGAACGTCGAGTCGAGATTCGAGATCGGCTCCTGCGGGATGTAGCCGATCGTCGTGCCGAGGAGCGCGTGGCGCGCTCCCTTCGGCGCGGTGAGCACGTTCGTGTCGCCGATCCAGATCTCGTCGGCCTCGGCGTAGCCGTTGCCGGGCAGCAGGTCCAGCAGCGAGAACACGGACTGCGACTTGCCGGAGCCCGACTCGCCGACGATCCCGAGCACCTCGCCCCTCTTCACGGCGAAGTCGACGCCGTGGACGACTTCGACACGACGCTTCGCCAGCGCGTAGGTGACCCTGAGCCCCGTCACCGTGACGACGAAGTCGTCCTCCGGCCTGCTCGCGTTCGCGGCCCGCTCCGCGGCGGTGTGCGCGAGCTCCGCCTTCTGCCTGCCGCTGAGGTTCTTCGACTTCTCCACCCGGTTGCCGGTGATGTCCCCCAGGATCTGTCCCATGACGGCGAACGAGGCGATGAGCAGGCCGAGCAGGATCGACGGCGGGATGAGGAGCCATACCGTCGCGGGATTGTTGAGCAGGCTCGGCTGGATCATCGAGCCCCAGCTGGGCTCGCTCGCGCTCCCGATGCCGAGCACCTGGAGACCGGCCTGCATGCCGAGGGCCAGTCCCGCGGTCAGCGCCGTCTGGATGACGATGGGCGCGGCGATGACCCGCCAGATGTGGGAGAAGATGATGCGGCCGTCGGTCAGGCCGGAGACCCGTGCCGCATCGACGTACGGCTCGTTGCGGATCGCGATCGTCGCGGAGCGCGTCAGACGGTAGTAGCCGGGGATCATGAACACCCCCATCGCAACCATCACGAGATACAGGTTCTGGTGCGTGATGCCGGCGATGATCAGCAGGATGATGATGCCCGGAATCGACATGAGCAGATCGCTGATCCAGCTCAGGACGTGGTCGACGGCCTTGCCGAAGTAGCCGGCGATGAGCCCGAGGGGGACCCCGAGCCCGATGCTGATGGCGAGCACGATGAGCGCGCCGTTCGCCGCCGGGATGCCGCCCCAGACGAGTCGGGCGAGCAGGTCGTAGCCGTCGCTGTCGGTGCCGAGCAGGTGGAACTGCTCCTGCGTCGGCGCTCCGACCGCGGTCGTCGTCGACCAGGTGCCCGGGGCCTGGTTCAGCCGCGAGAACTTCCAGTACGGGTCCGGCAGTCCGAGGAGCTGCCACAGCGGCGCCGCGTAGGTGACCGCGAGGATGACCGCGACCACGATGAACGCCGTGAGCGCGACCGGATGGTGGAAGAAGCGGTAGGCGACGGAGCGGTTCGCCGCGTCGCGTCGCGTGGACGGCTTCGCCCCGGGGGTCTCGTCGCTCGCCGGCGGCGCGCCGGCCTGCTCCTCGGCCCCGGTCGGACCCGCCTTGGCCGCGTCTTCGATGCTCACTTCACCCTCGCCTTCGGGTTGATCCAGCCGAGCAGGAGATCGAGCAGGAAGTTGACGATCACGACGAACAGCACGCTCAGGACGGTGAGCGCGAGGATCACCGGGATGTTGCCCTGGCTGGAGGCGAGCTGGGTCATCGCGCCGATGCCCGGCAGCGTGAACATCGTCTCGAGGATCACCGATCCGCTGAGCAGGCTGACGAACATGAGCGCGACGATCGTGAGCGCGGCCGGGGCGGCGTTGCGCAGCAGGTGCAGCGCGATCGAGGCGTTCTTGAGCCCACGGCTGCGAAGCGTCCGCACCCAGTCGGAGTTGTTCGCGGTGACGATCGCGTTGCGGAGCTGGGCGGCGAGCATGACGATGCCGCCGAGCGCCAGGGAGATCGCCGGCATGGTGAGCGAGGCGATCCACGCCCCGATGCCCTTCGCCTGCGGCATCTGATACTGCAACGGGAACCACCGCAGCTCGACGATGAACACGTAGATCAGCACGATGGAGATGAGGAAGCCCGGGAGCGAGAAGAAGATCACCGAGAGCCAGGTGATGGCCCGGTCCCACCAGCCGCCGGGCCGGATGCCCGCGAGGATGCCGAAAACCGCGCCGACCACGATCATGAGGACCATGCCGTAGACGACCATCGCGAGCGTCACGGGGAAGCGCCCGGCGAGCTCGTCGTTCAGCGGCGTCGGAGACCCGGACCAGCTCACGCCGAGATTGCCCTGGAGCAGCTCGGAGAACCAGTCCCAGAACTGTTCGAGGAGCGGTCTGTCGAGGCCGATCTGTTCCCGCTTGGCCTCCAGCGTGGCCTGATTCGACGCGCCCGAGACGAGGGCCGCCGTCGGATCGCCGATCGCGAGGTGGGCCAGGAAGAAGGTGCCGACCGACACGACGAGCATGAGCACGGCGCCGCTGATCAGCCGCCGCACGACGAACATCACCATAGGGATCGGGTCTCCTGATCGAGTGTGGGGGTGGGAAGCCCGGAGGCATCCCTCCCCGACTCGACGGTCATCTCAGCGTGCGGGCCGGCTCACTGCGCGTTCGGAAGGAACTGCTGGATGTTCGGGATGTAGTAGCCGATGATCGGCACCACGGTCAGCCCCGAGGTCGTCTCGTAGTACGAGGGCGACACGACGGTCGGGATGAACCAGTACTGGCTGGCGACGTAGTCGTTCAGCGCCTCGATGTTCGCATCGACGTCATCGCTCGTCGAGGCGAGCGCGGTGTCCACGAGCGACTTCAGCTCCGAGTCCTCGGCCGATCGGTCGATCGGGTTCTGCTTCGCCCCGGTCGTGAAGTACTGCTGCACGGTCTCGAGCGGGTTGGAGTAGATCTCGAAGTTGTCGGAGTAGATCGGCCACTGCCCCGCGAACACCTGGTTCGTGTAGTCGAGCTGCGCCATGTCGACCTCGTTCACGGTGATCCCGATGACGGCGAGATCCTGGACGAAGCTGCTGATGTCGAACAGCCCGTCCGGGTTCGCCGGCATGTCGAGCGTGAAGCCGTCCGGGTACCCCGCCTCGGCGAGGAGCTCCTTGGCGTGATCCGGGTCGTAGGTGATCTCGTTCGCCGCCGCGTAGCCGCTGTGGTCGGTCGTGTCGTCATAGAACACCGAGTTGGTGAGGTATACGTTGGGATCACCGCCCTGCGTCGGATCCTGCGCCTGCTCCAGCAGCTGTGGCCGGTTGATCGCCTCCGCGATCGCCTGGCGCACCCGGACGTCCTCGAGCGCGTCGTCGCCGGCCTTGTCGGTCAGGGTTCCGAAGGCGTCCACGAGGTTGAGTCCGCCGGCGCCCCCGGGGAAGGAGACGAACTGCGCGTCGGGGTCGGTCGAGTTCTGTGTCGAGGCGTAGTAGACGCTCGCGAAGTTGTAGTCGCCGGTCGCGAGGCCGTTCGTGGCCGACTGACCGGTGAAGTCGTAGTTCGCGGTGATGTCCACCTCGCTCCACGGGTAGGCGTCCGTGTTCCAGTAGCTCTCGTTCTTCGTGAACACGTCGAGCGACGTGCCGTCCTGGCCGACCGTGGACTGCGACTGGTCGAAGAGGTAGGGACCGGAGCCGACGGGCTCGGTGAGCGCCGTGTAGGAGGCGTAGTCGTCATCGGCGTCGAGGACCTCTGGGGAGGTCAGGTAGGAGTTGCCGAAGCCGAGGTTGTACAGGAACACCGGGTCCGCGGTCGTGAGGTCGATCTGGACCGTGTCGCTGTCGACGGCGGTGAAGTCCGCGACGTTCTGGTAGACGATCGAGGTCTGCAGGGCGGCCGAGGAGGCCAGGTACGTCAGGTTGTCGACGACGCCCTGGGCATCCAGTTCCGTGCCGTCGGAGAAGACGACCCCGGATCGCACGTCGAAGGTGTAGGTGAGGCCGTCATCCGAGACCTCGGTGTTCATGGCGACGTCTCCGTAGGGCTGGCAGGAGCCGTCGATGAGGTACAGGGAGTCGTACACCGTGGAGAAGTACGCCGCGTTGAACGCACCGCCGTTGTTCCCCGTCGCCCAGAGCGTCTCGAACGGCAGCTGCGTGATCTTCAGGACGTCGGGACCGCTGTAGTCCGTGGCGGCCGCCGTGATGTCCGTGCCCTCGGACGTGCTCGAGCAGGGCGTGGCCGCGACGGCCGCGCTCGTGCTGCTGCTGCTGGAGGTGCCGGAACAACCGGCGAGCGCGAGGGCGAGGGCGGCGAGGGCCGCGACGCCGACCAGAGTCTTCTTCTTCATTTCTCTTCTCTCGATTGCCGGATGTGGTGCGGTGCGGATGGAGACCGGGGATGAGCGGGCTCCGGGTCGTCGCGATTCTACGTCTGTAGAAATATCTTGCGACAGCATGGGGACGAGGGCGTTACTGGCTCGTTTCGGTCGTGTTTCAGCGGGACCGCTCGTCCCCGCCGACGTCGTCGGGAGGGGTCAGACGGTCGTTGCCGTGAGCACGCGGGGGCTGCCCGGGACGTCGACATAGCCCGTGAACGACCAGCCGGCGGCCTCGAGCCAGGAGACGACCCGGGTCTCGGGATAGACGACGGTCCCGTCGAAGTTGAAGTACTCCGCGGCGTGACGCGCGTCGACCGCGCGCTGCTGCGGCAGCGTGTCGAGGAAGAAGTCGAAGAGGCCGAGGATCGCGCCGGGCGCCGCCGAGGCGCGCAAGTGAGCGAGGATCCGACGGTTCTCCGCGTCGGAGCGCTGGTGGATGACGTGGGGCGCGATGATCAGGTCGTGATCGCCGCCGGGGATCGTCTCGAGCACGTCGCCGGCCTCGACGCTGGCGCGGTCCATCATCCCGGCCGCCTCGACCGCCGCCCGGATCTGCGGCACCGCCTGCTCGCTGTACACGTAGCGGGTCGTGAGACCGGGGGTGCGCGCGAGCAGCTCGAGCGACCAATCCGCGGTGAACCCGTAGAAGTCGAGCATCCTCGTCCTGCCGGCGGCCGTCGCGGCGAAGGCCTCGCCGAACCAGTACGACTGCAGGCGGTTGTACTGGTTCACGCCCGCCATGAACGCCGTCACGAACGCCGTGTCGCCCCAGTCGAGGGTCCCACCCTCGTCCGTGTCGACCGTGCGCTGCCAGTGATCGTCGAACGCACGGAACGAGCCGACCTCGAGGAAGTTCATGAACGCGGTGAGATCGCGAGCGCCGCCCGTGAAGTAGTCGGCGGCATCGGGCTCGAGCCCGTACACGCCGCCGACGCGGGTGACGAGCCCGGAGGCGAACGCGCCGTCGAGGAGGGTCTGGACCTGCCGCTCCGGGCGGCCGGTCGCCGCAGCGGCCGTCGCGACCGTGTCATGCCCGTCCGCGATCGCCCGGAAGAGGCCGATCCGCACGGCTCCGAAGAGCTGCTTCGAGGCCATGTAGCCGGTGGCGATGTCGATGATGCGGGTGGGGTCTGCGGTCACGGCGGGGCGTCCTTCGGAGTCGGGCCGCACGGTCGGCTGCGGCGGTTTCGGGTTACTCTACAATCGTTGACAAACCTCCGCTAGTCTGACCGCATGAGCATCGATCTCGCGCCTCGCGCGTTCCCGGGCGACCGTCCCGTCCTGCTCGTCCACGGCCTCGCGGTGAGCGCCGAGCAGAACTGGCTCGGCGTCGTCGACGCCCTCTCCGCCGCCGGACGCGGCGCGCTGCTCGTGCACCTCCCCGGTCACCCGGGTGGTGCGCGCGCGGCGCGCGGCGAGCTCGCGCTCGCGGACCTCGTCGAGGCCCTCGCGGCCGTCATCCGCGAGAGCGGACAGGAGCGGGCCGACGTCGTCGCCCACTCGCTCGGCGCGCGGATCGCCTGGGCGCTCGCGGCCGGCGGGGCGGTCTCGCGGCTCGTGATCGACGGCATCGCGCCGACGGACCCTTTCGCCGCGCTCGACGCCGACGCCCTCACGGCGGCCGTGCGGGGAGCGCAACCGATCGACCCGATGACCGGGATGTTCGCGCGGCTCGTGCAGGCTCCGGGTCTCGACACGGATTCGGTCATCGCGCTCATCGAGGGCGTCGGCGCGACCCGGTTCGACCCGGGTCTCGACCAGCCGCGGGTCCCGACGCTCATCATCGGCGGCGCCGACGACGTCATGGCCCGCGGCGGCGACCGGATCGCCGCCGGTTTGCCGGCCGGGACGTTCCTGGAGGTGCCCGGCGACCACGAGGGCGCGCTCACGAGCCCCGAGTACGCGCGGGCGGTCGCCGGCTTCCTCTCCTGACGCCGGCTTCCTCTCCTGACGGCGGGCGCGCCGCTTATCAGGCGGGGCCCGGGATTATCAGCCCAGGCCCGGGACGAAGCCCGGCGGCATCCACGCTCCGTCCGCGCCGACCTCGCGGTCCAGCCAAAGGTCAGCGACGCACTCGCGGACCTCCTCCGCTCCGACGCGGTCGAGCAGCTCGAGCGCGCCGAGGTCGTCGTCGAGCTGTGCGACCGAGCTCGCGCCGAAGAGCACGTTGCCGACCGCGGGGTTGGCGAGGCAGAACGCGATGCCGAGCTGGGCCGGCGTAGCACCGAGCCCGGCGGCGCGATCGCGGACCGCGGGCCACGCGGCCACGATCGCGTCGCGGATGCCGCCCACATCGGCGCCGATCTTGCGCCGCGGCGAGGTGTTGCCCACGAGGATGCCACCCTCGAACACGTCCGACGCCTGCAGGCCGAAGCCCCGCTCGAAATGCCGCCCGTAGCACCGGCCCTCGGCCATCGAGCGGCGGACGATGCCGTACTTCAGCTGCGCGAAGCCCGGCGGCGTGAGCCCCTCCGCCTCCGCCGTGGCGAAGGCGGTGTCCAGGTCGTCACTCGTCCAGTTGTTGACCCCCCAGTAGCGGAAGCGGCCGGCCTGGATCTCGGCGTGAACGTCGCGGACGACCTGCGCGATGTCGACGGGCGCCACGTGGTCGCCGACGACGACGCAGTCCGCCGCGCCGATGCCGATCCGCTCGAGCGAGACGGCCATCCAGTCGGCGAACGAGGTCGCCGGATAGTCCCAGAGCCAGAGCTTCCCACAGAGCGTGTAGTCCTCGCGGGTCCAGCCGAGCTCACGGACGAGCTCGCCGAAGAGGATGTCGGTGCGGGCTCCCTCGGCGTGCGGACCCATGTTGTAGTTGCCGACGTCGAAGAAGGTCGCGCCGGCCTCCTTCGCGCGGCTGAGCAGCGCGAGCGAGTCATCGCGCGTCATCCGGTCCCAGATGTTCCAGGAGCCGAGGGCGAGTGCGGGCACCGGGCCGGAGGAGGGGCCGAGGGGACGAGAGGGGACGAAAGGCATGGCGCTCCTTCTTCCTTCGCTTATTTTCTACAATCGTATAACATCGCTGTCATGGCTCGTACCGTCCTCATCACCGGCGCAGCCGGCGGCCTCGGCTCAGCGCTCGTCGACGCGTTCGCGACCCTCGGCGACACCGTCGTGGGCACAGACCTCCCCGGAGAGCGGCTCGACGCCACCGGCGCCGCGCACGGCATCGAGACGATCGGGCTCGACATCACGGATGAGGGCGCCGTCGCCGAGGTCATCGCGCGCGTGGGCGAGGAGCACGGCGTCATCGACGTGCTCGTCAACAACGCCGGCGTCCTGCACCTGCACGGCCCCGTGGTGGACCTGCCGGTCGCCGACTTCGAGGCGACGATCCGCGTCAACATCCTCGGCACCTTCGCCATGACGCAGGCGGTCGCGCGTCACATGATCGAACGGAGGGCGCGCGGCGCGATCGTGAACATCTCCTCGATCGGCGGCCGCCAGCCGACCCCCGGCATGGGCGCCTACGAGTCGTCCAAGGCGGCCATCGACCAGATGACCCGCTGGGCGGCGATCGAGCTCGCCGCGAACGGCATCCGGGTGAACGCGGTCGCCCCCGGCCCGATCGCGACGCCGATGATGCGCGAGGGCATGGTGCCGGGCTCCCCGCTCATGGAGTGGATCGAGCGCATCCCGCTCAAGCAGTTCGCGGAGCCGGAACAGGTCGCGGCCGCCGCGGTGTTCCTCGCCTCCGACGGCGCGCTCGACATCACCGGCGTCTCGCTCCCGGTCGACGGGGGTCAGCTCCTCGCCTGAGTAACGGGATCGCCTGAGCCGCCGGCGCCGGATCCGCACGCGGCGTCATAGACGAGCTCGCCGTCCAGGTAGGTGGCCGCGACGCCGAGCCCCGGGATCTCGGCCGGCGTGAGCTCGAAGGGGTCGCCGGCGAGGACCACGAGATCGGCGACCTTGCCCGGCTCGAGCGTTCCCTTCCAGTCCTCGGCGTGGTCGATCCACGCGGGGACCGCCGTGTAGGCGCGCAGCAGCTCGAGCATGCGCGCCTCGGGGTCGCCGGCCGGGCCGAGCCACGTGTCGGCGTTCGCGATCTCCCTGCGCCAGTCGAGCGAGAGGAACGGGGCATCCGAGGACAGCGCGGCCTTGACACCGTGGTCCCAGGCGTACCGGATGGCCCAGCCCGCCGCGGTGCGCTCCCGGCCCAGCAACGGGGCCACCGCATCACGGGTCGCCACCCCGATGCCGATCTGGTAGGTCACGCCCATTCCGAGCGCGGCCATCTCCTCGAGTTGCGCGGGCGTCGCGAGATCACCGTGGATGATGTAGTGCCGCGGATCTCCGGGCCGCTCGGCGAGGCCCTCGCGCACCGCCGAGATCACCGCGTCGACCGTCCGATCGCCGGTCGCGTGGACACCCACCTGGAGGCCCGCGCGATGCCCCGCGAGCACCATCGCGCGCAGGGCCTCGATCTGCGCGGGCTCGTCCCGGCCGATCGGCGAGAGATGTCCGTGCGATCCGTCGGCGTAGTGCGAGTGGATGAACGACCCCCGCGCGATCGGCACGCCGTCGCCGAAGACCTTGAGGCCCGCGACGCGGAACCGGCGCTCGTCGGGCGTGGACCGGTCGTACCCGGAGATGCCGGCGACGACCGCCTCGACCGCGGCCGGCCCGTCGATGATGCCGAAGAGCATGAGGAGGTTGACGCGCTGCTTGAGCAGCCCGCGGCCCGCGAGATCCCGGTAGACGCGGAGCGTCGCCGTGCCCATCGCCCCGGTCGCCCCGGAGTCCTCCCCCGGGCCGATCCCTGGCTCGGTGTAGCTGGTGATGCCGAACGAGGCCGCGAGGTCCGAGAAGCGCAGCAGCAGCGCACGACGCTCCTCGTCGTCCCTCGCGAGCACCGTGTCGAGCGACGGCTGCTCGCCCGAGGCGGCCCCGAAGAAGAACCGCGGCCACGTCCCGCCCACCCATGCGGCGTGCAGATGGGAGTCGTTGATGCCGGGGAGCACGGCCCGTCCGGCCAGCTCGACGACGCGCGTCGCCGGTCCGACGAGCCGGGAGACCGCCGCGTCGTCGCCGGTGGCGAGCACCCGTCCACCGGCGATCGCGATCGCCGTCCCCCGGGTCCCGGCCTCGTCGAGCACGCGGACGACGCCTCCGCGCAGGACGAGGTCGGCGGCGCTCGAATCGCTCATATGTCGGTCTGTCTCCCGTAGTTCAACATGCGTAGACTAAACTACACGCAGCGCCCCCGCGCCACGCGCACCCATCACCAGGAGGTCTCCCGATGCTGCCGTCCACGACCTCTCGCGCGGCCGTCCTCACCGAGTTCGGCGCACCGCTCACGATGCAGGAGCTCCCGCTGCCCGACGCGCTCGAGCCGGGCGCCGTGCTCGTGCAGATCGTGTGCTCGACGCTGTGCGGGACCGACGTCGAGATCTGGGAGGGACGCATGGGGTGGCCCGGCATGCTGCCCATGGTCCTCGGCCACGAGATGGTCGGCGAGGTCGTCGCGACCGGGGAGGGCGCGAGGGATGCCATCGGCCGTCCCGTCGAGATCGGTCAGCGCATCGGCTGGTCGGAATCCGTCTGCGGCGCATGCCACGGCTGCACGGTCATCCGCGAGCCGGTCTTCTGCTCGAAGCGCGGCTACGGATTCCTCCAGCGCTCCGACACGTTCCCCTTCTCGACCGCGGGCCTGTGCGAATACGCCTACGTCACGCCGGGCGCGCAGAAGCTCATCCTGCCCGACGGCGTCAAGGACACCTGGGCGTCCATGGCCGGCTGCGCCTCCAAGACCGTCTTGCGGGCCTTCGACCGCGTGGGCGGGGTCACGGCCGGCCAGACCGTCGTCGTCCAGGGCTCCGGCGCGCTCGGCATCTTCGCGGCCGCGGTCGCGAAGATCAGCGGGGCGGGCACGGTCATCGTCGTCGGCGCGCCCGACTCGCGGCTCGAGCTCGCGAAGCGCTTCGGCGCTGACCACGTCGTCAACATCTCCGCCGGCTCCGCGGGGATCATCCAGCGGGTTCAGGACCTCACCGACGGCGGCGCCGACCTCGTCATGGACTTCGCCGGCGCGAGGTCCGTCGGACCGGAGGCCATCGGCATGGCCGGTCTCCGCTCCCGCTTCGTCGTCGTCGGCTCGACCGGTGACGTCGGCGACCCGATCCCGCTCTCGGCGATCATGGGCAAGGAGATGACCGTCGTCGGCTCGATCAACGGCGACGTCGCGGACTACCTCGCGGCGATCAGGTTCTTCGAGACCTTCGCCGATCGTTTCCCCTGGGACGCGCTGTTCTCCGCACCCGTCGGCCTCGACGCCGCCTCGGAGAAGATCGAGCACATGCACCACCTCGACGAGGTCAAGGCCGTGTTCGACCCGCGGATTCGCTGAGCCGCGACGCGACATCCACCCGACCAGACCACGAAGGACGGCGAATCCCGACCATGACGATGACCGAACTCCCGCTCTCCCCCGGGGTGTCCCTCCCGCGGTTCGCCCTCGGCTCGTGGCACACCTACGACCGGATGGACTTCGAGGACGGCGTCGCACTGCTCCGGGCCGCCGTCGAGCGCGGCGTGACCATGTTCGACGTCGGCGTCTACGGCGTGCCCGGCGCGCGGCCTCCGGCGCTCACCGATGTGCTCTGGTCGGCGTTCATCCGCGGCACCGGGTTCGGGCGGGAGAAGTACCTGCTCAGCGAGAAGGTGTGGACGGATGCCTACGACGGCGGGTTCAGGGCGCAGCTGGAGCGCGCGCTGTTCCGCGTCGGCACCGACCACGCCGACGTGGTCGTGCTCGGTGACATCCATCGTGACGATCTCACCATGGCCATGATCGGCGAGGCGATGCAGGAGCTCGTCGATGCCGGACTCACCCGGGCGTGGGGTGTGAACAACTGGTCGGCGTCGAACATCCACCGGCTCCTCGACCACGCCGAGACGGAGGGCACGACGCCGCCCGCCTTCGCCCAGCTGAAATACTCCGTCGCCCGTCGATCGATCCCCGACGGGGCGCCGTTCGCAGCGCTCTGGGAGCGCGGCTTCGTCTTCGAGGCGAGTGACGTCTTCGAGGGCGGCTATCTCGCCGGGAGGGCCCGCCTCGACCGAGAGGTCGGGCGCGATCCGGGAGACGTGCGGACGACGATGCTCGACTACTTGCCGCGGTGGATCGAGACGGCGGAGTCGGTCGGGACCACGGCGGCCGTCCTCGCCATGGCGTTCGTGCTCACGCACCCGCACAACGTCACGACGCTGTTCGGAGCGACGACGCTGTCGCAGCTGCAGGACAACCTCGCGGCCGCCGACCTCGTCGACTCGCTGGGCGCCGAACGGATCCGCGAGCTCGCCCGGCCGTTCTGGGCCGACAAGGACTCCGTCTCGCCGGAAGGACCGTGATGACCGACCCCCGTTTCCCGATCCCGATCGATCCGGAGATCGTCGGAAGCCTCGAGGCGATGAGCGGCATGGGGCCGCGTGTCATGACCGAGGACGCCGTCCGCGCCTCGCGCACGCCCGGCACCGGCTTCCCGACGCCGACGACGGCCGAGCTCATCGGCGACCGCGGTGTCGAGTTCGAGGACCGGACGATCCCCGGTCCGGACGGCGCCCCCGAGCTCGCGATCACGATCCTCCGGCCACAGGGGCTCGCTGGCGGCGTCCCGGTCCTCTACAACATCCACGGCGGCGGCATGATCGTCGGCACGAAGGAGATGGACACGGGTCGGCTCGTCGAGCTCGTCGAGGCCCTCGGCGTCGTGGCGGTGAACGTCGAGTACCGCCTGGCGCCGGAGCACCCCTATCCGGCCGGCGCGGAGGACGTCTACGCCGGGTTCCTCTGGGTCGCGGCGAACGCGGCCTCCCTCGGCGGCGACCCCGATCGGATCGTCGTCATGGGCGGCAGCGCGGGCGGCGGGTTCTCCGCGATCGTCGCGCTGCTGCAGCGCGACCGGCGCGGACCGGCTCTCGCCGGCCAGCTGCTGCTGTGCCCGATGATCGACAACACCAGCTCGACCGTCTCGGCCAGGCAGTACGCCGACCCGGCCCTGGCAGCCTGGCCTCTCGAGAACAACCAGCTGGCCTGGCGCATGGTGCTCGGCGATCAGCTCGCGCACTCCCCCGATGCGCCCGCGCACGGCGCGCCCTCCCGGGCCGCCGATCTCTCGGGGCTCGCACCGGCCTTCATCGAGGTCGGCTCCGCGGAGATGTTCCGTGACGAGGACGTCGAGTACGCGTCTCGGATCTGGGCGGCCGGGGGCGACTGCGAGCTCCACGTGTGGGCCGGAGGATTCCACGGCTTCGACATGGTCGCGGGCGATGCGGAGATCACGCGGGCCGCGAAGGCCGCTCGCACGTCCTGGCTGAAGCGCAAGCTCGGCCTGTGATCTCGCGGGTGAGGAACCGCCTCGCCGCGGGCGGTGTCGGGCTCGCGCTGCTGCTCGGCGTGTTCGAGGCGTTCGGGCCGCTCTCGATGGACCTGTACATGCCGACGCTCCCGGCGCTCGCCCGCGACCTCGGCACGACCGACGGGCTCGCGCAGTGGTCCATGTCGGTCTGCATGATCGGGCTCGGCCTCGGGCAGCTCATCGCCGGGCCGCTCTCGGACCGGGTCGGGCGCCGGCTGCCGCTGGTCGTCGGCGTCGCGGGCTTCGCGCTGTTCTCGTTCGCCTGCGCGATGGCCCCGACCATCGAGGTGCTGCTCGCCGTGCGAGCCGCGCAGGGGCTGTGCGGGGCGGCAGGGATCGTCACCGCGATGGCGATCGCGCGCGACCTCTATTCGGGCGTCGAGCTGAGCCGGATGCTGTCGCTTCTCGGGGTGGTCGGCGCTCTCGCCCCCGTCATCGCGCCGATCATCGGCGGGCAGCTCGCGCGGGTCACCGATTGGCGCGGCGTGTTCGTGGTGCTCGGCACCGTCGGCACACTCATCGCGGCCGCCGCGGCGCTGCTCGTTCCCGAGACGCTCGACGGCTCGGCACGGCACGGCGGCGGCGCGCAGCGCACGCTCGGCGAGATCGGCACCGTGCTCAGGGATCCGGTGTTCGTCGGCGTGCTCACCGCCGGGGCGCTCGCCGGGACCGGGTTCTTCGCCTACCTCTCGATGATCAGCTTCGTGCTCGAGGGCGGGTACGGGCTCTCCCCGCAGGAGTTCAGCCTCGTCTTCGCCGCGAACGCCCTCGCGGCCCTGCTCGGCGGCCAGGCCTCACGACCGATCGTCCGACGCTTCGGACCGCTGCTGCTCCACCTCGGGTCCTACACCGCCGCGGCCCTGGCCGCCGGCGTGCTCATCGCGAGCGTCCTCGCCTTCGGCCTTCCCGGCCTGATCGTGTGTGTCCTGCTCTGCATGTTCACCTCGGGCATCGGCGGGCCGAACGGCTCGACGCTCGCCCTGGAGGACCACGGCGCCCGTGCCGGCACCGCGGCCGCGCTGCTCGGCACCGTGTCGACGATCGTGGGCCCGGTCGTCGCGCCGTTCGTGTTGCTGCTCGGCACGACACCGCTCATCTTCGCGGTGACGCTGTGCGCGGGCTTCGGCGCCGCGACGCTCGTCGCGTGGGCGTGCGTGCTCCCCGCGGTCCGCAGGCGCACCGCACGCCACGCCGCCGCACGGGAGCCGGCACCCGTCACCGAGCCCATCCAGGTCGCCGGCCCGCCCGAGGTCGGGTCCATCCCCCTCGGATGAGCCCGCAGACACCCCGGTTCACGAACAAAGACGAACGATCAGAGGAGCCCATGACCGACCACCGGCCGATCCCCTACGATCCCGCGCTGCTGGCGGGCATGGAGCGGATGCGGCAGACCTTCGAGCCGGTGCCGCTGCGGCCGGACACCATCGTGTGCTCCCGCGAGCACGTCGCCGACGTGCTCGCCTCCCTCCCGACCGTCGACGACCCCGAGGTCGCGACCCGCGAGGAGACCGTCGAGGGGGTCGACGGGAACGAGATCGCGCTCACCGTCTCGGGCCCGGCGGGCGGCACGAGCGGCGCGCCCGGCGTCTATCTCATCCACGGCGGCGGGATGGTGCTCGGCAGTCGCGGGATGGCCCCGGGCGCGGCCCTTGTGAAGCGATACGGCGCGGTGACCGCGAGCGTCGAGTACCGGCTGGCCCCGGAGCATCCCTACCCCGCCGGTGTCGAGGACTGCTATTCGGGCCTCGTCTGGTTCGTGGCGCACGCCGCTGAGCTCGGCTTCGATCCCGACCGCGTTCTCGTCATGGGCTCCTCCGCCGGCGGCGGCCTGAGCGCCGCGGTCGCGCTCCTCGCGCGGGATCGGGGCGGGCCGCGGCTCATGGCGCAGCTCCTCGACGCCCCGATGATCGACGACCGGAACGACACACCCTCTGCACGCCAGTACGACGGACTGGGCGTGTGGGACCGCAACGACAACGCGACCGCGTGGGCCGCGCTTCTCGGCTCCGCGGCCGGCGGACCCGAGGTGCCGATCTACGCGGCGCCGGCGCGCACGAGCGATTTCCGCGGGCTGCCCCGCACCTTCATCGAGGTCGGCGGCGCCGAGGTGTTCCGCGACGAGGCGACGCGCTACGCGCTCGGTCTCTGGGCGGCCGGCGTGCCGTGCGAGCTGCACGTCTACGACGGCGGTCACCACGGCTTCAGCGGCTTCTCCCCGGACGCGCTCGTGAGCAGGGCCGCCGCGCACGCGCGGGAGAACTGGCTCGACCGAGTGCTCGGCCCGGCCGACTGAGCCGGGTCAGAGTCCCTCGAAGAAGCTCGCCGCGAGGCGGCGAAGAGACTCCGGCCGAACGAACTGCGGACCGGTGACAGCGAGCACGGTCGCCCCGATGTTGACGAGGATGATCTCGTCGACGAGTTCTTCGTCGGACTTCGTCGTGCGGACGGTGCCCTCGGCGCGCGCGTCCTCGATGAGCGTGACGAGCGTGGCGCGCCACGACTCGAGGTGCTCGTGGTACGCGGTCCGGAGCGCGTCGTTGCCGATGCCGTGCTCCCAGAAGGAGAGCAGGACGCGCGCGGCCGACTCCGCGTCCTCGTCGACCGGGAGCGTCGTCTCGACGAAGGTGCGCAGCGCCTCCATCCCCGTCTTGTCGGCGATCGCCGCCGTGACGTGCTCGTTCATCGCGCTCAGCGCCCGCTGGTAGGCGCCGTGGATGATCTCGTCCTTGCCGGGGAAGTAGTGCTTGAGCGCACCGTTCGCGAAACCGGCTTCCGCCGCGATCTCGCGCATCGTCGCGGCTTCGATACCGCCCTTCATGATGAGACCCCAGGCCACGTCGATGATGTAGCTCCGACGCTGGTCGTGATCGATCACCTTCGGCACGGGTTCCTCTTCCAGCTGTTCGCGGTCGCGCGCCCCGCGCGCACCATCGCGTCGACACCAGTTTAGGAGTCGCGCCGGCACGCTCAGAGCGCCGCGATGATCTCCTTCATGAGCGCGGCGGTCTCGCTCGGCGTCTTGCCGACCCTGACACCGGCGGCCTCGAGGGCCTCCTTCTTCGCCTGCGCGGTGCCGGCCGAGCCGGAGACGATGGCGCCGGCGTGGCCCATGGTCTTGCCCTCGGGGGCGGTGAAGCCCGCGACATATCCGACGACCGGCTTCGTGACGTTGGCCCTGATGAAGTCGGCCGCGCGCTCCTCGGCGTCGCCGCCGATCTCGCCGATCATCACGATCGCCTTCGTCTGCGGGTCGGCCTCGAAGGCGGCGAGCGCGTCGATGTGCGTCGTGCCGATGATCGGGTCGCCGCCGATGCCGATGGCCGTCGAGAAGCCGTGCTCGCGCAGCTCGTACATCATCTGGTACGTCAGCGTGCCCGACTTCGAGACCAGGCCGATCGGGCCCGGGCCGGTGATGTTCGCCGGGGTGATGCCCACGAGCGACTCCCCCGGCGTGATGATGCCGGGGCAGTTCGGGCCGATGATACGGGTCTTGTCGCCCTTGGCCTTGGCGTGCGCCCAGGCCTCGGCCGAGTCCTGCACGGGGATGCCCTCGGTGATCACCACGAGCAGCGGGATCTCGGCGTCGACGGCCTCGATGATGGCGTCCTTGGCGAATGCCGGCGGCACGAAGGCGATGGAGACATCCGCCCCGGTCTTCTCGATGGCCTCGGCGACGGTGCCGAACACCGGCAGGGTCACCCCGCCCTCGTGCTCGACGGTCGTGCCGGCCTTGCGCGCGTTGACGCCGCCGACGATCCGCGTGCCCGCCTTGAGCATGAGCGCCGTGTGCTTGCTGCCCTCACCGCCGGTGATGCCCTGGACGATGACCTTGCTGTCCTTGTTCAGGAAGATCGACATGTCAGTTCCTCTCTGTCTATCCGTCGGCGATCAGGCGGCCGCGAGCGCGGCCGCCCTGTCGGCGCCCTCGTCCATGGATGCGGCGACGGTCACGAGCGGATGGTCCGCGGCCGCGAGGATGGCGCGGCCCTCCTCCACCTGGTTGCCGTCCAGGCGGACGACGAGCGGCTTTGTCGCGGCGTCCCCGAGGATCTCGAGCGCCTGCACGATGCCGTTCGCGACCGCGACGCAGGAGGTGATGCCGCCGAAGACGTTGACGAACACGCTCTTGACCTGCGCGTCGCCGAGGATGACGTCGAGCCCGGCCGCCATCACGGTCGCCGAGGCGCCGCCGCCGATGTCGAGGAAGTTGGCCGGCTTCACGCCGCCGTGCCTCTCGCCGGCGTAGGCCACGACGTCCAGGGTGCTCATGACGAGCCCGGCGCCGTTGCCGATGATGCCGACCTCGCCGTCGAGCTTGACGTAGT
>JASGFF010000034.1:0-26045 GCA_047605685.1 Microbacteriaceae bacterium | reverse complement strand
ACCCGGCCCTCGCCGCCGGGGTCGCGGCCGCCGCGGGCGACCCGCGCTGCCTGCACCTGCACGCGGAGCCGGGCGCGGCCGCCGAGGTGCTCGCCGCCTGGTGCGAGAGCGAGCGGTCGCGCTCCTGGGTGCTCTCGCGCGAGCAGGCGATCGAGGCCGGCTGGTTCGGCGAGGTGGCCGGGCACGTGCGCTCGCGCATCGGCGACGTGGTGGTGGCGGCGCGCAAGGCCGTCGCCTACGTCGAGGAGCAGCCGCGGCCGGTGATCGGCCAGCACGGCTCCTGGGCGCCCGAGGAGCAGCGGGTGCCGCTGCTGCGCTTCGGCGCCTTCGCGGCGCGCTGAGCGGTGGCGCCCCCTCGCCGGGGCGCCGCGGCCGGCCGGGGGAGCGCGGCCCGGTAGCCTGGTGCGGCCATGATCCAGACGATCGACCTGACCGGGAGCCCCACGACCCGAGCCGACCTCGCCCGGCTCATCCCTCGGGCCGTGATCGACGTGCAGGCGGCCTCGGCCACCGCCGCGGAGCTCATCGCCGAGGTGCGGGAGCGCGGCGAGCAGGCGCTGCTCGACCAGGCGGAGCGACTGGACCGGGTGCGCCCCGCCTCGGTGCGCGTGCACGCCGGCGAGGTCGCCGAAGCGGTGCGGGCGCTGTCCACGCCGGTGCGGGACGCCCTCGAGGCCGCCATCGCCCGGGTGACCGAGGCGACGCGCGCGCAGCTGCCCGAGCCGCAGCTGACCGCCGTCGGCCCCGGCGCCGAGATCGTGCAGCGCTGGCGGCCGGTCGGCCGCGTCGGCCTCTACGTGCCGGGCGGCAAGGCCGTCTACCCCTCGAGCGTCGTCATGAACGTCGTGCCCGCGCAGGTGGCCGGGGTGTCGTCGGTGGCGCTCGCGAGCCCCCCGCAGCGCGCCTTCGACGGCCGGGTGCACCCGACGATCCTCGGCGCCGCCGGCCTGCTCGGCGTCGAGGAGGTCTACGCGATGGGCGGCGCCGGCGCGATCGGCGCCTTCGCCCACGGCGTCCCGGGCCTGAGCCTCGACCCCGTGCAGGTGATCACCGGTCCCGGCAACGTGTTCGTCGCCGCGGCGAAGCGGCTGGTGCGCGGCCTCGTCGGCATCGACTCGGAGGCCGGGCCCACCGAGATCCTGGTGATCGCGGATGCCGCGGCCGACGCCCGTCTCGTCGCCGCCGACCTGCTCAGCCAGGCCGAGCACGACGAGCTCGCCGCCGCCGTGCTCGTCACCGACAGCCGGGGGCTCGCCGACGCCGTCCGCGCGGAGCTCGGAGCGCTCGCGGCGTCCACGCGGCACGCCGAGCGGGTGCGTGAGGCGCTCGCCGGCCGCCAGTCGGCGATCGTGCTCGTCGACGACCTGCCGGCCGCCGCCGCGTTCAGCAACGCCTACGGGCCCGAGCACCTGGAGATCCAGACCGCCGAGCCGGGGGCCGTGCTCGACCTGATCGACAACGCCGGCGCGGTGTTCCTCGGCCCGTACTCGCCGGTGAGCCTCGGCGACTACCTCGCCGGCTCCAACCACGTGCTGCCCACCGGCGGGCAGGCGCTGTTCGCTCCGGGCCTCGGCGCCCACACGTTCCTGAGGCCGCAGCAGGTGGTGAACTACAGCCGCGAGGCCCTCGCCGAGGTCGAGTCGCCCATCCTCGCCCTCGCGGAGGCGGAGGACCTCCCGGCGCACGGCGCCGCCGTCGCGGCCCGCTTCGCCGGATAGGCCGCGGCGCTACCATCGACTCGCCATGTTCTGCCCGTTCTGCCGCCACCCGGACAGCCGCGTCATCGACTCGCGCACGAGCGACGACGGGCTCAGCATCCGTCGCCGTCGGCAGTGCCCGGAGTGCGGCCGCCGGTTCTCGACGACCGAGACCGCGAGCCTCGCGGTCATCAAGCGCAGCGGGGTCGTCGAGCCGTTCAGCCGCGAGAAGGTCGTCGCGGGCGTGCGCAAGGCCTGCCAGGGGCGGCCGGTGACCGACACCGATCTCGCCGTGCTCGCGCAGAGGGTGGAGGAGACGATCCGGGCCACCGGTGCCGCGCAGGTGGAGGCGAACGACATCGGCCTGGCGATCCTGCCGCCGCTGCGCGAGCTCGACGTCGTGGCCTATCTGCGTTTCGCGAGCGTCTACCAGGCCTTCGAGTCGCTCGAGGACTTCGAGGCGGCGATCGGCGTGCTGCGCACGGACGACTCGGATGCCGGGGTTTCGGATGCCGGGGTTTCGGGCACCGGGGTCTCGGGCACCGGCCGCGCGGATGCCGCTGCCCCCGCCGCGGGCACGGGCACGGCCTGAGCCGTGTACCGCCTGCTGTTCTCCCTCGTGCTGCGGCGGCTCGACTCCGAGACCGCCCACCACCTCGGCATCGCCGTGATCCGCGCGCTCGGCCCGATCGCGCCGCTGCTGCGGCCGTTCACGAGGCCGGCTCCTTCGCTCGCGGTCGAGACGCTCGGGCTGCGCTTCGACTCGCCCTTCGGTCTCGCCGCGGGCTTCGACAAGGACGCGCGGGCGATCCGCGGGCTGTGGGCGCTCGGCTTCGGGCACGTCGAGACCGGCACCGTGACGGCGATCCCGCAGCCGGGCAACGAGCGTCCCCGGCTGTTCCGGCTGCTGGCGGACCGCGCCCTGGTGAACCGGATGGGCTTCAACAACCGCGGCGCGGCGGCCGCGGCGGCGCGCATCCGCTCGGCTGCCGAGCGCCGGCATCGCCCGGTGGTCGGGGCGAACATCGGCAAGAGCCGCGTCGTCGACGTCGACGACGCGATCGCCGACTACCGGGCCTCCGCCCGGGCCCTCGCGCCCGTCGCCGACTACCTCGCCGTCAACGTCAGCTCGCCGAACACGCCGGGCCTGCGCGGCCTGCAGGAGCTCGACCGGCTCGCACCGCTGCTCGACGCCGTCGTCGCCCAGGCGCAGGGCACGCCGGTGCTCGTCAAGATCGCCCCCGACCTCAGCGACGAGCAGGTGGAGCGCATCGCCGACCTCGCCCTGGCGCGCGGGCTCGCCGGCGTCATCGCGACGAACACGACACTCTCCCGCGATGGCCTTCTCACGGATGCCGCCACCGTCGCGGCCGCGGGCGCCGGCGGTCTCTCCGGCCCGCCGCTCGCCGCCCGCTCCCTCGAGGTGCTCCGGCTGCTGCGCGCCCGGCTGCCCGGGGGCTGTTGCATCGTCTCCGTCGGCGGCGTGACGACCGCGGCGGACGTCGCCGAGCGGATCGCCGCCGGCGCGACGCTGGTGCAGGGCTACACGGCGTTCCTCTACCAGGGCCCGGGCTGGGCCCGCGCCGTCAACCGCGGGCTCGCCCGGGCCCGCGCCGCTGTCGGCTGAGCCGCCGGCGACGGCTCAGAGCGTCGGGAAGTCGCCGCGCCGGCGCTGCGGCTTCGGCATCCGCATCGGCCGCAGCTGGAAGGAGCGCATCGCGGCGTACCAGCGCACCCGCTCGGCGCGGTCGCCGTAGCGCGCGCGCAGCCGGCGGGTCAGCCGCTGCCCGAGCAGCAGCGCGTCGAGCACGGCGAGCAGGAAGAAGCCGTAGAGCACGAACATGCCCCACACCTGGAAGTAGCTCGGCAGCATCGTGCTGACGATCACGAGCCCCATCACCGGGATGAGCGCCTCGCCGACGCTCCAGCGCGCGTCGACCCAGTCACGCACGAAGCGCTTCTGCGGGCCCTTGTCCCGCACCGGCAGGTAGCGCTCGTCGCCGGCGGCGAGCCCCGCCTGGGCGCGTTCGCGCTCGGCCCGGCCCGCCTCGCGGGAGGCCCGGCGGGCCTCGGTGCGGTCCGCCGCGACGAGCGGATGGCGACGGGCCGCCTCCTGCTCGCGGCGGCTCGGTGTCGCCCGCCCCTTCGAGGCGGAGGACCGGGCCGGCTCCTGCTCGGCCTCGGTGCGGATGTGCTGCTTGGCCACAGGGTCCTCGTTCCTCACGTCCTCTTAAGATTACCCGCATGAGCTCGATCGACCCGACCTCGGCCGCCGCCCGCACCGCGATCGAGGAGGCGGTCGCCGAGGGCTTCCCGGCCGCCGTCGCGAGCCTCGGCTCGCTCGTGCGCATCCCCTCGGTGTCCTGGGACGGCTTCGACCCCGAGCCGGTGCAGCGCAGCGCCGAGGCGGTCGCCGAGCTCGCCCGCGACACCGGCGTCTTCGACTCCGTCGACATCCGCCGCTCCCGCGTCGGCGAGGGCGAGGCGCTCGGCCAGCCGGCCGTGCTGGCCGTGCGCCGCGCCCGGCACGGCGCACCGACGATCCTGCTGTACGCCCACCACGACGTGCAGCCGCCGGGGGATGCGGCGCAGTGGGACTCCGCGCCCTTCGAGCCGACGGTCCGCGGCGAGCGGCTCTACGGCCGCGGCACCGCCGACGACAAGGCCGGGGTGATGAGCCACATCGCCGCGATCCGCGCCCTCGTCGCGGCGCTCGGCCCCGAGCCCGCGCTCGGCATCGTGCTGTTCGTCGAGGGGGAGGAGGAGTTCGGCTCGCGGTCGTTCACGACCTTCCTCGCCGAGAACCACGACGACCTCGCCGCCGACGTCATCGTCGTGGCCGACAGCGGCAACTGGGACCTGGACACCCCGGCGCTCACGGTCTCGCTGCGCGGCAACGTGACGTTCCGGCTGAGGGTCTCGACCCTCGACCACGCCTCGCACTCCGGGACCTTCGGCGGGGCGGCGCCGGACGCGATGCTCGCGACGATCCGGCTGCTCGCGAGCCTGCACGCGGCGGACGGCTCCGTCGCCGTCGCCGGCCTTGGCCGCCACGAGGCGCCGGTGCCGGCCGACTACGACGAGGCCCGGCTCGTCGAGGAGGCGGCGCTGCTGCCGGGCGTGCGCCCGATCGGCACCGGACCGGTGCTCTCCCGGCTGTGGTTCCAGCCCTCGATCACCGTCACCGGCATCGACGCGCCGAGCGTCAAGAACGCCTCGAACACGCTGATCCCCTCGGTCACCGTGCGGCTGAGCGTGCGCGTGGCCCCCGGCCAGGCGCCGGAGGAGGCCCTCGCCGCCGTCCGCGCCCATCTCGAGCGGCACGCCCCGTTCGGCGCCCGGCTGGAGATCACGGATGTCGACACCGGCAGCCCGTTCCTCGTCGACTCCTCCGGCTGGGCGGTCGCCGAGGCCCGGGCCGCGATGAGCGCCGCCTACGGGCGCGAGACGATCGAGGTGGGCGCGGGCGGCAGCATCCCCTTCGTCGCCGACCTCGTGGCGCGCTTTCCCGCAGCGCAGATCCTCATCACCGGCGTCGAGGACCCCGATTCGCGCGCGCACAGCCCGAACGAGTCGCTGCACCTGCCGACCCTCCGCCGCGGCATCCTCGCCGAGGCGCTGCTGCTGGCGAGCCTCGAGGGGCGAGCGAATCCCGGGGCGCGCGCGTAGGATTCCGGCATGACCGACACGACTCTCGCCCCCGCCCACGGCGTGGGGCTCACCGACGCCGCGGCCGCCAAGGTCAAGAGCCTGCTCGACCAGGAGGGTCGCGACGACCTGCGCCTGCGGCTCGCGGTGCAGCCGGGCGGATGCTCCGGCCTCATCTACCAGCTCTACTTCGACGAGCGTGAGCTCGACGGCGACGCCGTGCGCGAGTTCGCGCCGGGCGTCGAGGTCATCGTCGACCGGATGAGCGCCCCCTATCTGGAGGGCGCGACGATCGACTTCGAGGACACGATCCAGAAGCAGGGGTTCACCATCGACAACCCGAACGCGACGGGCAGCTGCGCCTGCGGCGACAGCTTCCACTGAGGCGACGGCACCCCGCGCGAGGTGCCACGACACACGTCGAGGAGGGGCCGGCCCGGCGAGGGCCGGCCCCTCGCGTGGTTATAGACTGACCAGGTTCCAGCCGTCACAATCCGAGAGGACCACGGTGCGCCACAGTCGCCTCCGCCGATGGGCAGTTCTTCCGATCGCAGCGGGCGTCGCGGCCATCCTCGCCGGGTGCACACAGCAGCAGTTGCAGGGCTGGCTTCCGGGCTCCGCCGACACGACGAACCACACGGCGAGGACCATCGGCCTGTGGACCACCTCGTGGATCGTGCTGCTCGTCGTGGGCGTCATCACCTGGGCGCTCATCCTCTGGGCGGCCGTCGTCTACCGGCGTCGCAAGGGCCAGACCGGCCTGCCGGTGCAGTTGCGCTATAACATGCCGGTCGAGATCTTCTACACGGTCGTGCCGCTCATCCTCGTGGCCGGCTTCTTCGCCTTCACCGCGCGCGACCAGGCCGCCATCGAGGCGGACCCGGGCGATCCGGACGTCACGATCCAGGTGTACGGCAAGCGCTGGTCCTTCGACTTCAACTACGTCGACGAGAACGTGCACACCGCGGGCGTGCAGGCCCAGGACCGGCTGAACTCGGACGGCACGATCGACGAGTCGCAGCTGCCCACCCTCTACCTGCCCGTGAACAAGAAGATCGAGATCGACATCGAATCCCGCGATGTCATCCACTCCTTCTGGGTCATCGACTTCCTCTACAAGAAGGACATGGTCCCGGGCAAGACGAACTACATGTACTTCACGCCCACCAAGGAGGGCACCTACAAGGGCAAGTGCGCCGAGCTGTGCGGCGAATACCACTCGCTCATGCTGTTCACGGTGAAGGTCGTGAGCGAGGAGGAGTACGAGGCGTACACCGCGTCGCTGGCCGCGGACTCGGCGACGCAGGGACTGCTCGGCTCCGACTACGACACGCTGTCGAACGAGCCCGGCACCGGTGCCGCCACCGAGTCCGGGGACGAGGGGGAGTAGCACCATGACCGCCGCATTCGAAGTCGCCACCGGCGTCTCCACGCCGCGCGCCCAGCGCCGCGGGAACGTCGTCGTGAGCTGGATCACCTCGACGGACCACAAGACGATCGGGTACATGTACCTGATCACCTCGTTCGTGTACTTCCTGATCGGCGGGGTGCTCGCCCTCGTCATCCGCACCGAGCTGTTCACGCCGGGCCTCGACATCGTGCAGACGGCGGAGCAGTACAACCAGCTGTTCACCATGCACGGCACGATCATGCTGCTGATGTTCGCGACGCCGCTGTTCTTCGGTTTCGCGAACGCGATCATGCCGCTGCAGATCGGCGCCCCCGATGTGGCCTTCCCGCGGTTGAACGCCTTCTCGTTCTGGCTGTTCTTCTTCGGCTCGCTCATCGCCGTCTCCGGCTTCTTCACCCCGCAGGGCGCCGCGAGCTTCGGCTGGTTCGCCTATGCGCCGCTGTCGGACACCACGTTCACGCCGGGCCTCGGCGGCAACCTCTGGGTGTTCGGCCTCGGTCTGTCCGGCTTCGGCACGATCCTCGGCGGCGTCAACTTCATCACGACGATCATCACGATGCGCGCCCCCGGCATGACGATGTGGCGGATGCCGATCTTCACCTGGAACTCGCTGGTGACCTCGATCCTCGTGCTCATGGCCTTCCCGGTGCTCGCCGCGGCGCTGTTCGCCCTCGGCGCCGACCGGGTGTTCGGCGCGCACTTCTACGACGCGGCCAACGGCGGCGCGATCCTGTGGCAGCACCTGTTCTGGTTCTTCGGGCATCCGGAGGTGTACATCATCGCGCTGCCGTTCTTCGGCATCGTCTCCGAGGTGTTCCCGGTGTTCAGCCGCAAGCCGATCTTCGGCTACCGCACGCTCATCATGGCGACGATCGCGATCGCCGCGCTCTCGGTGACGGTGTGGGCGCACCACATGTACGTCACCGGCTCGGTGCTGCTGCCGTTCTTCGCGCTGCTGACGATGCTCATCGCGGTGCCGACGGGCGTGAAGATCTTCAACTGGATCGGCACGATGTGGCGTGGCTCGATCACGTTCGAGGCGCCGATGCTGTGGGCGATCGGCTTCCTGATCACGTTCACGTTCGGCGGCCTCACCGGCGTGATCCTGGCCAGCCCGCCGCTGGACTTCCACCTCTCCGACAGCTATTTCGTGGTGGCGCACTTCCACTACGTGGTGTTCGGCACCGTGGTGTTCGCGATGTTCTCTGGCTTCTACTTCTGGTGGCCGAAGTGGACCGGGCGGATGCTCAACGACCGGCTCGCCAAGGTGCACTTCTGGCTGCTGTTCATCGGCTTCCACACGACGTTCCTCGTGCAGCACTGGCTCGGCGTCGTCGGTATGCCGCGACGCTACGCCACCTACCTCGCCGACGACGGCTTCACCTGGATGAACGAGCTGTCGACGATCGGCTCGTTCATCCTGGGCCTGTCGATGCTGCCGTTCCTGTTCAACGTGTGGATCACGGCCCGCACGGCGCCGAAGGTCACCGTCAACGACCCCTGGGGCTTTGCTCGCTCGCTGGAGTGGGCGACGAGCTGCCCAGCGCCGCGGCACAACTTCACGTCGATCCCGCGGATCCGCTCGGAGTCGCCGGCGTTCGACCTGAACCACCCCGAGGCCGCCCTGCCGATCGGCATCGGCCCCGGCAAGGACGCTCCCGACGCCCCGGTCCTCGACATCGCCGACGAGAAGGTGAAGTGACATGCGCACCAATGCGATCCTGTTCTGGATCCTGTCCGGGTTCTTCCTGTTCTCGGACCTGCTCTACATCGCCTGGTCGCTGCTGGACACCACCTACGGGAGCGTGACCTCGCAGGTCGGCTCGCACATCGAGTGGGTCGGCACGGTGGGGATCGGCCTGTCGGCGATCCTCGCCGCCCTCATCGCGTTCTTCGTCGGCCGCACGCACGCGGCGCAGGGCGGGGAGTTGCCGGAGGACCGCCTCGACGCCAACATCGAGGACGGCGACGCCGAGCAGGGCTTCTTCAGCCCGTGGAGCTGGTGGCCGGTGACGCTCGCGGGCTCGCTCGCACTGCTGTTCCTCGGCGTCGCCATCGGCGTGTGGATCTCCTTCATCGGCGTCGCCGTGCTCATCGTGAGCGTCATCGGCTGGCAGTACGAGTACTACCGCGGGCGGTTCGCGCACTGACCCTCGCGGCGCGGCCCATCAGCCGGTGGCGCGCGGTGCGAAGACGGCGACCTCCACCGAGACGGTGACCGGGCCGGCGCCCGGTGCGGCCCGGTCGTGGTGACCGGCCGGCCCCATCGCCGCGAGCAGTCCGGCGTCTCTCCCGTCGAGCTCGAGCCGGTACTCGAGGCGCCGCGGCTCGCCCCGCCGGCGCAGGAACGGGGCGAGCCGTTCGGCGAGGGCCTCCCGTTTGCCGGCCGGCACCGTGAGCACGCTGCCGCCGCGCTGCAGCTCGACGAGGTGCCGCTCGGTGGGCGTGACGGTGATCAGGACACCCCCGGGGCGTAGCACACGGGCGGACTCGGCGGCGTTGCGCGGGGCGAACACGCACAGCACCGCGTCCGCCACGGCGTCGCGCACCGGCCACGGCCGCCAGATGTCGGCGACGATGCCGGGCATGCCGGTCGCGGCGACCGCGAGGCGCACGGCATCCGCCGAGGCGTCCAGCTCGAGCGCCCGGGCATCCCTCCGCCCGGCCAGCAGTGCGGCGCTGTAGTAGCCGGTTCCGCAGCCGGCGTCGATGACGCGGGCCGCGGAGGGCAACGGTGCGGCGGTGCGGATAGCCTCGGCGATGGGGCAGTAGTGGCCCGCCGCGAGGAAGGACCGGCGGGCCTCCAGCAGCGGCCGCGGGTCGCCGCGGACGCCGGCGCGCGCGTCGATCGCCGTGAGCCAGCCGCGCCTGTTCACGTCGAAGCGGTGGCCGTCCACACAGCCGAGCGTGAGCGGCGCCGCCGCGAAGAGATCGAGCCCGCACGCCGGACAGCGCGCCCAGCGGGCGAGCTCGTGCAGCCGCGACTCAGTGGTGGTCGTGGTGCGCGGCCTCGATCTCCGCCTTGGAGACCGGCACGATGCGGTCCTCGAAGAACCACCGGGAGAGCGCGGCGCGCAGCCGGGCAGCGACGGTGATCCTGCCGCGCGCGTCGGGGCGCAGCGTGACGGGGGTGTACTCGGTGAAGCTCGTCAGCTTCCAGCGGTCGTACTCGTCGAGGGGCTGGTGCACCTCGATGTACTCGCCACTGGGCAGCCGGACGATGCGCCCGGACTCGTAGCCGTGCAGCGCGATCTCCCGGTCCTTCTTCTGCAGGCCGAGGCAGACGCGCTTCGTGACGATGTAGGCGAGGATCGGGAAGATGATGAGCCCGAACTGCAGCGTCCTGATCACGCCCTCGATCGTGAGCTTGAAGTGGGTCGCGATGAGGTCCGAGCTCGCCGCCGCCCAGAGCACGGCGTAGAACACCACGCCGGCGGCGCCGATGGCGGTGCGGGTGGGGGCGTTGCGCGGCCGGTCGGCGAGGTGGTGCTCGCGCTTGTCGCCGGTGATCCAGGCCTCGATGAAGGGGTAGATCGCGACGGCGACGATGAACACCAGGAGCACCAGGATCGGCAGCAGGATGTTCCACGACACCGTGTAGCCGCCCCAGACGACCTCGAAATGTGTGGGCGCCAGCCGCAGCGCGCCGTCCGCGAAGCCGATGTACCAGTCCGGCTGGGTGCCGGCCGACACCGGCGAGGGGTCGTAGGGGCCGTAGCTCCAGATCGGGTTGATCGTGAACAGCGAGGCGATGAGCACGATGACGCCGAACACGATGAAGAAGAAGCCGCCGGCCTTCGCGGCGAAGGCGGGCAGGATCGGCACGCCGACGACGTTGTCGTTGGTGCGGCCGGGCCCGGCGAACTGGGTGTGCTTGTTCACCACGACGAGCACCAGGTGGATGGCGAGGCAGAGCACCAGGATCGCCGGCAGCAGCAGGATGTGCAGCACGAACAGCCTGGGAACGATGTCCTCGCCGGGGAACTCGCCGCCGAACAGCAGGTAGGAGATCCAGGTGCCGATCACCGGGATGCCCTTGACCATGCCGTCGATGATGCGCAGGCCGTTGCCGGAGAGCAGGTCGTCGGGCAGCGAGTAGCCGGTGAAGCCCTCGGCCATGGCGAGCACGAACATCAGGAAGCCGATCACCCAGTTCAGCTCGCGCGGCTTGCGGAACGCGCCGGTGAAGAAGATGCGCAGCATGTGCAGGCCGATGCTCGAGACGAACAGCAGCGCCGCCCAGTGGTGCACCTGCCGCATGAGCAGGCCGCCGCGGATGTCGAAGGAGATGTCGAGCGCGGAGTTGAACGCCGCGCTCACCTCGAGTCCCTTCATCGGGGCGTAGGAGCCGTCGTAGACGGTCGGCGTCATCGACGGCTCGAAGAAGAACGTCAGGAACGTGCCGGAGAGCAGGATGACGACGAAGCTGTAGAGCGCCACCTCGCCGAGCATGAACGACCAGTGGTCGGGGAAGATCTTGCGGCCGATCTCCTTCACGAGCGCGGAGATGCCGGTGCGCTCGTCGATGTAGCTCGCGGCGGCGGTGGTGAAGCGCGCGGTGGGGCTCGCCGGGTCGGCGAAGGGGCCCTCGGTCGCGGGCGCGGTGGTCTCGGTCGCGGTCGTCACGACTCATCGTCCTTTCCGAGGCGCTCCCAGTAGCTGGGGCCGACGGGCTCGTGGAAGTCGCTCTGCGCGATCAGGTAGCCCTCGCTGTCGATCGTGATGGGCAGCTGGGGGAGCGCGCGGCTGGCCGGGCCGAAGATCACCTTGGCGCCGTCGGACACGTCGAACTCCGACTGGTGGCAGGGGCAGAGCAGGTGGTGCGTCTGCTGCTCGTAGAGGGCCACCGGGCAGCCGACGTGCGTGCAGATCTTGGAGTAGGCGACGATGCCGTCGTAGGACCAGTCCTTGCGGTCCTCCGCCTCGGTGAGGTCCTCCGGCCGGATGCGCATGAGCAGCACGGCGGCCTTGGCCTTCTGCTCCAGCCAGTCATCGCGGTCCTCGAGCCCCTCGGGGATGATGTGGTAGGCGGAGCCGTAGACCACGTCGGCGGCCCGCACCGGGGTGCCGTCGGGGTCGCGGGTGAGGCGGATGCCCTCATCCCACATCGTGTGCCGCAGCACGGTGTTCGGGTCCTCGGCGGGGGCGAGGTCGCGGAACAGCACGATCCCCGGCAGCGGGAAGAACGCGAGCGCGCCGATGAGGCTGTTGCGGATGAGCGTGCGGCGGCCGAAGCCGGACTCCTTGTTGGCGAGGGTGAAGATCTCGGTCACCCGCTCACGGGTCGCGGGCGCGCCGCGGGTCTCGTGCCGGAGCTCGACGATCTCCTCGTCGGAGATGAGCGCCTTCGCCCAGTAGACCGAGCCCAGGCCGATGCCGAGCAGGCTGAAGGCCATCGAGAGGCCGACGGCGAGGTTGTTGAGTCGCACCGAGCCGAGGTCGCCCGCGTCGATGGGGAAGGCGATGTAGAACGCGGCGGCGAGCACCGAGCCGATGATCGAGAGGAAGAAGAAGCCCGTCACCCGGCGGGAGGCCACGGCCTGCTTCTTCGGGTCGGTGTCGGTCACGCGCGCACGGTGCGGCGGCAGTCCCGGGTTGGGAATGGCCTCGTCGGGCACGACGGCGGTGCCGGCGGAGACCGGACGGGCCGCTTCGAGCGCGGCACCCTCCTTGTTTGCCATTGTCTTCCTCTCGAGCCGGCGCTGTGTCGCCGATGTGCTGTGTGCTGGGTCCGTCGGTGGCGCTAGTTCGACTTGGCGGTCAGCCAGACCGTCACCGCGATCACGGCGCCGAGGCCGAAGATCCAGATGAACAGGCCCTCGGCGACCGGACCGAGGTCGCCGAGCTCGAAGCCGCCGACCGAGGGGGTGTCCTCGATGTACGTCAGGTAGGCGATGATGTCCTTCTTGTCGTCCGGGCTCAGGTTGAGGTCGTTGAACACCGGCATGTTCTGCGGGCCGGTGAGCATCGCCTCGTAGATGTGGGTGCCGGTGACCCCGGTGAGCGCCGGGGCGTACTTGCCCTCGGTGAGGGCGCCGCCGGCGCCGGCGACGTTGTGGCACATGGCGCAGTTGGTGCGGAACAGCTCGCCGCCGTGGGCGACGTCCCCCTCGCCGTCCGTGTACTCCTCGTCGGGGATCGCCGGGCCGGGGGAGATCGAGGCGACGTAGGCGGCGAGCGCGGCGATCTGATCGTCGGTGAACTGCACGGGCTTCTTCTCCGCCTGCGGGCCGCTCGCGGCGGCGGGCATCCGGCCGGTTCCCACCTGGAAGTCGACGGACGCCGCGCCGACGCCGACGAGCGTCGGCGCGTCATCGGTGCCCTCGAGGTCGAGGCCGTGGCAGGTGGCGCAGTTCGCCTGGTAGAGCTTCTCGCCCTCGCTCACCTGGTCGCTCGTCGTCGAGGAGGCGGATGTCTCCGCCGTCGCCGTCGCCGTGAACAGGGAGTAGACGCCGCCGGTGGCCGCGAGGCCGATGGCGATGAGCGCTGCCGTCGCGAGCGGCTGACGGCGGGCGGGGCGTCGCTTCGGGCGCGACGCGGGACGACGAGAGTGCATGCGCTGACGGGTTCCGCTCATTTGAGGATGTAGATGACGGCGAACAGGGCGATCCAGACGACGTCGACGAAGTGCCAGTAGTAGGACACCACGATGGCGCTCGTCGCCTCCTTGTGCCCGAAGTTCTTGACCGCGAAGGCTCGGCCGATGACGAGCAGGAAGGCCATCAGGCCGCCGGTGACGTGCAGGCCGTGGAAGCCGGTGGTGAGGTAGAAGGCCGAGCCGTAGGCGTCCGAGCTGAGCGAGACGCCCTCGTTGAGGACCAGGTTGGCGTACTCGAACACCTGGCCGATGATGAACATCGCCCCCATCGCGTAGGTGAGGAAGAACCACTCGACCATGCCCCACTGGGTGGGCTTCCAGCCGGTGCGGCGGTGCTGCAGGCGTTCGGCGGCGAACACCCCCGCCTGGCAGGTGAAGGAGGAGGCGACGAGGATCGCGGTGTTCACGCTCGAGAACGCGACGTTGAGGTGTGCCGACTGACTCGCCCACAGCTGCGGGGAGGTGGAACGCAGTGTGAAGTAGATGGCGAACAGTCCGGCGAAGAACATGACCTCGCTGCCCAGCCACACGATCGTGCCGACGGCGACGGGGTTCGGACGGTTGACCACCGGCGCCGTGAGAGGTCGCGAGAGCGGTGTCGAAGTCACATGCCCATTATGTCCCAGCCCGGGACGCCCCCGGCACCGCGGCCGGGCCGCCGCGTGTCGCTCGATAGGATGCCGCCATGCCCGTCGACCGCAGCTGGCCAGCCGTCCTCGAGAGCCTCGTGACCGGGCACGATCTGTCCGTCGCCGAGGCCAGCTGGGCGATGGAGCGGGTCATGCTCGGCGAGGCGACGCCCGCCCAGCTCGGCGGCCTGCTGACGGCGCTGCGCTTCAAGGGCGAGACCGTCGATGAGATCGTCGGCTTCCGGGATGCGGCGCTCGCCAACGCCCTCCCGCTCGCGGTCGACCCGTTGGCGCTGGACATCGTCGGCACCGGGGGAGATCCCTACGGCGCCGTCATCAACATCTCCTCGGCGGCCTCCATCGTCGCCGCGGCCGCCGGCGTCCCGGTGGTCAAGCACGGCAATCGGGCCGCCTCGAGCTCCTCCGGCGCCTCCGATGTGCTCGGCGCCCTCGGCCTCGACACCACGATCGGCCCGGAGCGCACCGGCGAGGTGCTGCGCGAGGTCGGCATCACCTTCGCCTTCGCCGCGACGTTCCACCCCGGGTTCCGGCATGCCGGCCCGGTGCGCAGCCAGCTCGGCATCTCGACGCTGTTCAACATCCTCGGGCCGCTGTGCAATCCGGCGCGCCCGGAGGCGAGCGCCGTGGGGGTCGCGCAGCTCGAGCGGGTGCCGCTCGTCGTGGGCGTGTTCCGGGCCCGCGGGGCGACCGCGCTCGTCTACCGCGGCGACGACGGCATCGACAAGCTCAGCACGACCGGCCACTCGCACATCTGGGAGGTCTCCCGCGGGGCCGTCACCGAGCACGACCTCGACCCGCGCGAGCTCGGCATCCCGCTCGTGCCGGTGGAGGCGCTGCTCGGGCGCGGACCGGAGTCGAACGCCGAGCGCATCCGGGCGGTGCTCGCGGGGCAGCGGGGCGCGGACCGCGACATCGTGCTGCTCAACGCGGCCGCCGGGCTGGCCGCGTTCGCCCTCGCGAAGAACCCGGAGCTGCTGCGCGAGCCCATCCTCGACCGGCTGCGCGCTCAGCTCGCTGTCGCCGCCGAGGCCGTGGACTCCGGCGCCGCCGCCGCGAAGCTCGAGGCCTGGGTGGCGGCGACGAACCGCTGAGCAGCTTCATCGCTGAGCAGCCGGGCCGCTGTCGCTCGGCTCAGCGCGCCGGCTCGGTCCCGGTGCCCGGCTCGCCGGCGCCGGGCTCGGTGGCCGGTGGCTCGAGCAGCAGGAACAGCCCGCCGTAGGGCTGAAGCGAGACCGGGAAGCTGTGCAGGTCGTCGACCCGGCCGATCGGCTCGCCGGTCGCCGCGTCGATCACCTCGGACTGCTTCGCGAGCGCCTCGGAGTGCACGGTGCCGTCGACGCTCTCCCCGGAGAAGTTCAGCACCGTCACCTGCAGCGGGGCGTCCGGGTCGTCGCGACCCTCGTCCAGCCGGTGCACGAGCACGAGCATGCTCGGCTGGGCGACGTGCGGCACGTCGAGCTGGGTGGCCGTGGCGATGCCGTGCGCCCGCCGCATCCGCAGCAGCTCGCCGAGCCGGCTGGCGAAGGAGCCCGGGTCGCGCAGCTGCTCCGGCAGCGAGCCGTAGAGCGCGCGGCCGCGCGGCATCCCGGCGCTCGACGTGCTCGCCTCGGGGGCGGCGCCGAGCAGGTCGTGCGCGCCGCGCTCGATCCAGCGGGTGTCGCCGGAGCGGATCAGGTCGGCGACCGTCTCGCCCGGCAGCGTGAGCATGCCGGTGAGGTCCCAGCCGGAGAGCGCGAACACGCCCGGCTGCCAGGCGTTGTAGCGGGCGAGCAGCAGGTGGGCGTCGCGGATGCGCCGGGTGGCCGCCTCGTCGATCGCGTCGAGCTCGGTCACCCCCTGGGTGGCGGCGATCATCGTCGCGCTCGTGCAGGCGATGCCGTTCTGGGTGAACACCCGGTTGTAGTCCACGGCGCCGGTGAGCGCAGCGGTGAGGTCGGCGCGCACCTGCTCGGCGAGCTCGGCGCCGCTCAGCTCCCGGTGGCGGAAGTAGTAGCGGTCGTCCTTGTGCAGGGTGGCCCAGTGCACCAGCTCGTAGGTGAGCTCGTCGTGGTTCTGCAGGCCGTGCACGAGGCCCGCGGGCTCGACGCCGAGCTCGAGCGCCGTCGTGAGGGCGAGGCGCAGGAACTCGGTCGAGGCGGTCGCGAGGGCGTGGTGGTAGGCGGGCCGGCTGACGAAGTCGTAGGAGAGGTCGGCGCCGACGGCCCCGGTGTCGCGGATGTCCTCGATGCCGAGGTTGAGCTCCTGGAACGTGAAGCCGCCGACCTTGCGCACCATCCCGGCGATGATGTGGTTGGCGGCGTGGGAGAGCGGATGCCCCTCGCTCCAGGCCGGCAGCCCCTCCGTGCTCTTCTCGACGCCGAGGAAGCCGTTGGCGTCGAGCCGCAGCGCGCTCGTGCCGAGGTCGCCGAGCGAGTGCATCGCGTCGCCGATGACCAGGCGCATGCCGGCGAACGTCGGGTCGAGCCAGTTGATCGAGGGCTGGCCCTCCTTGAAGTAGTGCAGGTACACCCATCGGCGGGTCACCCCGTCGGTGCCGACGACCGGGGCCGTGGCGCTCCAGTTCGTCTCCTTCACGCCCGGGGTGTAGAAGATCACCCGCTGCAGCTCGCCGATGATGTAGCCGGCGTCGCTCAGCTCGCGCTCGGTGGCCGCGTCGAGGTTGACCGAGTCGCGGCCCTCGGGCACGGCGGGCAGCAGCTGCCAGTCCTCGGGGGGGATCTCGACCATGTGGTAGATCCCCGGGTAGTCCTTGTAGGCCATCTCGGCGAGCCGGAAGTCGGCGCCCTTGCCGGTGTGGCCGGGAACGATGTCGTCGATGATCGAGCCGCCGTGGGCCTCGGCGACGTCGCAGAGCCGGCGGAAGGCGTCCTCGTCGCCGAAGGCGGGGTCGATCTGGGTGGAGATCCGGTCGAAGTGGCCGTCGACGCTCGGGGTCTCCTGCCAGCCGGTGATGCCGCCGGCGCGCTTGACCGGGCCGGTGTGGATGCCGCTGATGCCGATCCGCTCGAACGCCTGCCACAGCTGCTCCTCGCCGAGCGCCTCCAGGAACGACTGGCCGGGGCGGGTGATGAGCGAGATCGGGTAGGCGGTGAACCAGACGTCGGCGACGCCGATCGCGCGCCGGGCGTCCGGGCGGGCGTAGGGGTTGCGCCACATGCTCGGCTGACCGGAGAGCTGCCGGCTGAGCACGTCGGCGTCCTTGAGCATCGACTGCCGCACCAGCCATTCCACGTAGCTCGGATTGGAGCCGTTGGCGGTGCGCGGGTCGGTGGTGAAGCGGCTCAGCCGGCCGCCGCGGAACTGGTCCCGGGGGCGCAGCCGGCGGGGCCGGGCCGGGTAGCGCTGCTCGTCGTAGCTGATGTCGGGGCTGGTATCCGGGCCGACGTCCGGGCCGGTGCCGGTGTCGGTGTCATGGCCGATGTCGCCGGCATCCGGGCGGAGCTCGGTGCCGACGGCACGGCCGTCGGAGACGGGCTCGGCGGGGGAGTCGTCGAGGTGCATGCTCTCAGGCTATCGGCGGCGTGGGCCGGCATCCGGGCGCCGATACGCTGGGAGGCATGTCCAAGGTGCTCTCCTCTCTCCCGGTCGGCGAACGAGTGGGGATCGCGTTCTCCGGCGGGCTCGACACCTCCTGCGCCGTGGCCTGGATGCGTGCCGGCGGCGCCGTGCCGTGCACCTACACGGCGGACATCGGCCAGTACGACGAGCCCGAGATCGACACGGTGCCCGGCCGGGCCTTCCAGTACGGCGCCGAGGTCGCGCGGCTCGTCGACGCCAAGAGCGCCCTCGTCGAGGAGGGCCTCGTGGCGCTGCAGTGCGGCGCCTTCCACATCCGCTCCGGCGGCAAGACCTACTTCAACACGACACCGCTCGGCCGCGCCGTCACCGGCACCATGCTCGTGCGGGCCATGAGAGAGGACGGCGTCGACATCTGGGGCGACGGCTCCACCTACAAGGGCAACGACATCGAGCGGTTCTACCGCTACGGCCTGATGGCGAACCCGGGTCTGCGCATCTACAAGCCCTGGCTCGACGCGCGCTTCGTCACCGAGCTCGGCGGTCGCACCGAGATGAGTCAGTGGCTCGTCGCGCACGGCTTCCCGTACCGCGACGCGACCGAGAAGGCCTATTCCACGGACGCGAACATCTGGGGCGCCACCCACGAGGCGAAGGATCTGGAGCGGCTCGACTCCGGCCTCGACATCGTCGAGCCGATCATGGGCATCGCTGCCTGGCGGGATGACGTCGAGGTCAGCGCCGAGGAGGTCTCGGTGCGCTTCGAGGCCGGTCGTCCGGTCGCGATCAACGGCGTCGAGCATCCGGATGTCGTCGCGCTCGTCTACGAGGCGAACGCGATCGGCGGACGGCACGGCCTCGGTGTCTCCGACCAGATCGAGAACCGCATCATCGAGGCGAAGAGCCGCGGCATCTACGAGGCGCCCGGGATGGCGCTGCTGCACATCGCCTACGAGCGGCTGCTCAACGCGATCCACAACGAGGACACGGTCGCGAACTACCACGTCGAGGGTCGGCGGCTCGGCCGGCTGATGTACGAGGGTCGCTGGCTCGACCCGCAGTCGCTCATGCTGCGCGAGTCGCTGCAGCGCTGGGTCGGCTCGGCCGTGACCGGGGAGGTGACGCTGCGGCTGCGCCGCGGCGACGACTACACGATCCTCGACACCACCGGCCCGGCGCTCAGCTATCACCCCGAGAAGCTCTCGATGGAGCGGGTGGGCGACGCCGCCTTCGGCCCCGACGACCGCATCGGCCAGCTGACGATGCGCAACCTCGACATCGCCGACTCGCGGTCGCGGCTGGAGCAGTACGCGGCATCCGGTCTCATCGGCGGCCCGACCGGGGCGCTCGTCGGCCGGCTGGAGAGCGGCGCGGCGGCGCAGATCCTCGGCGCCGTCGAGGAGTCGAGCGCGGCGGCTGAGGAGCTCGGACGGCGGGCGGATGCCGCGAACGAGGCGGCCGCCTTCGACGCGGGCACGGACTGATCGGTCGCCGGCCGTGGCCCGTAGCCAGCCGGGCGCCGGCCGGGGGGAGAGGGGAGCGGGCCCGCCGGCTCAGCCCTCGTGCTCGCTGTCGCGGTGCTCGCTGGTCCAGGGCAGCGCGCCGCCGCGGGCGACCGGCGTGAGCGGCACGACGACGACCGGCAGCGGCTGGATGTGGGCGAGCCGGGCCGCGATCGAGCCGGCGAAGAACTCCCGCACCGAGCCGAGCACGCCGGGATGCCGCGAGCCGACCACGATGAGCGGCGCGTCCACCCGCTCGGCGAGCTCGGCGAGCTCCCGCGCCGGATCGCCCTCGAGGGCGCGCGCCGACCAGGGGATCCCGGTGCCCCCGAGCGTCTCCGCGATGCGGGCCTCCACCTCCTCAGGCACCGTGACCGGCACCTCTGCGGCGAGCTCGACGTCCATCGGGATCGTGGTGCCCATGCCGTCCATCGCGAAGGCCGCCTGGTAGACGCTCTCGTCGACGAAGGCGCAGACCAGCTCCGCCTCGAAGCGGCGCGCGAAGTCGGCCGCGGTGCGGATCACGGCCGCCGGGGACTGCCAGGCGACGCCTACGACGATCGGGCCGCGGTGGCTGGGGGCGTCGTCCGTCATGATGACCTCTCCGTCGTGGCGTCGCAGCGCGCATGCTGCGCGGGGGCTGCACGGGGCTGCGACCAGGGTACGGCCGGAGGGGGGCCGCGCCGCAAGGGTCGGTATCGACTGCCCCGTTCGCGTCGACCCCGGTACCCGGGGCTTGCACACCGGTGTATTCAGTGTCACTATGTAGTGGTATTCAGCGTCACTGAATACTGGATCGCCGGAGCGAGCGGGCACGGGAAGGAGCACCGGTGCCGAAGCAGATCACGGAGATGCTCAGGGGCACTCTGGAGGGCATCGTGCTCGCGCTCATCGCAGGTCGGGCGGCACACGGCTACGAGATCACCGCCTGGTTGCGTGATCGGGGTCTCACCGACATCGCCGAGGGCACGGTGTACGCGCTCCTGCTGCGCGTCGAGCAGCGCGGGCTCGTCGACGTCGAGAGGGTGCCGTCGCAGAAGGGCCCGCCGCGCAAGGTGTACTCGCTCAACGCCCAGGGGCAGACGGCCCTCGAGGAGTTCTGGGAGACATGGGGATTCCTCTCCGAACGCCTCGAGCAGCTCCGACAGCAGCAGCTCCGACAGCGGGGGAGATGACCATGGTCAGCAATCCGATCGAGCTCGTCACCGGCTCTCTCGCCGACAATGAGGCGCTGGCTGGACTGTAAGGCCGTGACGCGACAGCGGTGCGGGCGATCGTCGGCGCCGACCTGCTCGAGTTCGTGGAGACGGCGGAAGAGGAGGGACAGCGACCGGCGCGACGGTGCCTCCGGAAGCCCCGCCTCGGGTAACCCAGCTGACATAATATGCATTATCGGAGACTGGGCAAGGAGAAAATGGCGTCATGGCTCGACGCGTGTCGCCGGCCGCTCGCCCGGAATCGTGGCCAGGCTCGGACGGGTCGCCGGCGCGACCGTCGCCGCGGCTACCGCGGTGCGTGCGCGCGCACGAGGGCGGGCAGCTCCGGCGGCTCGTAGGCGTCGGTCGTGGCCTCGAGCTCCTCGGCGCTGAACCAGCGGTGGCCGAGTACGTCGCGCCGCTCCTCCGCCGTCCAGTGCGCCGAGGAGGGCACGAAGCGGTCGACGACCGCCCGGTAGTACTCGGCGTGGCCGATGTCGTGGTCGAGCGCCCCGTAGGTGGCGGCGAAGTCGAGCCGGTGGACGACATCGCCGAGCGACACGTCTCGCAGCCCGGTCTCCTCCTCGAGCTCGCGCACGGCGGCGTCGAGGTGGCTTTCCCCCGGGTCCACTCCCCCGCCGGGCGTCAGCCAGCGCGCGAGCCCGTTGTCGCCGAGCGTGTACATGAGCAGGATGCGACCGGTGCGGTCGAACAGCAGCACCCGCGAGCTGAGCCGCAGCCGCGGCCCGGGCGTGGAGCCGGGCCCGCCCTCAGACGCCGAGGAACTCACTGACGTCCCCGACGAGGCGCTCGTGGTTCGCGGGGATCGGCTCGATCGCCGCGAGCGCCACCTCGGCCGCGAACTCGGCCACGTTGTAGAGCCGGCCGGCGGCCTGCTTGCGCGCCTCGATCGCCCCCGGGTTGAGCCGGTTGAGCAGCGTCGCCGTGATCGTGCCCTCGATCATGTCCCCGGAGACCACGACGAAGCCGACGCCGCGACGCTCCAGCTCGGGCAGGCGCTCGCGCAGGGCGAGCTCGCCGGCACGCTTCGACCGGGCGACCGGCTCGTACTCGGGCATCGTCGGCACCGTGTCGATGAAGTGCGCCTGGTGGCTCGTGACGAACACCACCCGGGCGCCGGTGGGCATGAGGGGCAGTGCCGCCTCGAGCACGTTCAGCTGCGCGTCCCGGTTCAGACGCAGCGCGTAGTCCTCCCCCAGGCCGGGCTCCATGCCGCCGGAGGCGTTCAGCACGAGCAGGTCGAGCCCGCCCCAGGCATCCCGCACGGTCTCGAGCATCACGGTGACGGAGGCCGGATCGGTGAGGTCCGCGCCGATCGCGACCGCCTCACCGCCCGCCTCGACGATCTGCGCCACGACCCTCTCGGCGCGCGGCGCTTTCGAGCGGTAGTTGACGACGACCCTGGCGCCGGCACCGGCGAGGTACGCCGCGGTGTCGGCACCGATGCCGCGGGACGATCCGGTGACGAGGGCGCGGATGCCGGCGAGGCTGCCGGTCGGGAGGGGATTGTTCACGGTCTCGAGACTATCGGGACCGGCGGAGCGGGCCGCCGCCCGGCGATGCTGAGTGATAGCTTCGACGCCACGACCGGCGCGGCGCCGGTGCCACACGACGAGGGAGATGGGGACGGGGTGGGCGCTGACATCCTCAGCTGGGCCTGGCTGGTCTGGATAGCGCTCGTGCTGCTGTTCGGCGTCATCGAGATCTTCACGCTCGACCTCACGTTCCTGATGCTCGCCCTCGGCGGCGTCGGCGGCCTGCTCGCCAGCCTGTTCGGCGCCCCGCCGTGGCTGCAGGTCATCGTCGCCGCGGCGCTCGCGCTAGCGCTCGTCGCGCTCGTGCGGCCGCCGCTGCTGCGCGCGCTGCGCTCGGGATCCGACCCGAGCCCGAGCAACGTCGAGGCGCTCCTTAGCATCGAGGGCGTGACGACGGCGGCCTTCGCCGAGGGCGCCGGCACCGTGAAGCTCGCCAACGGCGAGACCTGGAGCGCCCGCCTCGTCGAGGCGGCGCGCGAGCTGCCGCTCGCCGCCGGCGAGCGGGTGCGCGTCGTCGCCATCGAGGGGGCGACGGCGATCGTGGAACCGACCGAGAGGACCGTGTCCTGATGACCACACCCGCAGGGGTATTTCTCGTGATCGTGGTGATCGCGATCGTGATCTTCGTGCTGACGGTGATCGCGCGCTCCATCCGCATCATCCCGCAGGCCGCCAACGGCGTCGTCGAGCGCCTCGGCCGCTACCACAAGACGCTGCAGCCCGGGCTCAACCTGCTCGTGCCGTTCATCGACAGGCTGCGCCCGCTGCTCGACATGCGCGAGCAGGTGGTCTCCTTCCCGCCGCAGCCGGTCATCACCGAGGACAACCTCGTCGTCTCCATCGACACCGTCGTCTACTTCCAGGTGACGGATGCCCGGGCGGCGAGCTACGAGATCGCGAACTACCTGAGCGCCGTCGAGCAGCTCACCACGACGACCCTGCGCAACGTCGTCGGCGGGCTCAACCTCGAGGAGGCGCTCACCAGCCGCGACAGCATCAACTCCCAGCTGCGGGCGGTGCTCGACGAGGCCACCGGCAAATGGGGCATCCGTGTCGGCCGGGTCGAGCTCAAGGCCATCGACCCGCCCGCCTCCATCCAGGACTCGATGGAGAAGCAGATGCGCGCCGAGCGCGACCGGCGCGCGCAGATCCTCACCGCCGAGGGCACCAAGCAGGCGGCCATCCTGCAGGCCGAGGGCGCCCGCCAGGCGGCGATCCTCACGGCCGAGGGCGACGCCAAGGCCGCCGTGCTGCGCGCCCAGGGTGAGGCCGAGGCGATCCAGACCGTCTTCGACGCCATCCACCGCGGCAACCCGGACAGCGGGCTGCTGGCCTACCAGTACCTGCAGACGCTGCCGAAGATCGCCGAGGGCGAGTCCAACAAGATGTGGATCATCCCCTCCGAGCTCACCGAGGCGCTCAAGGGCATCAGCTCCGGCTTCCTGGGCGGCAAGGGGACCGGCGCTGCCGACCGTTAGCCGCTTCCTCGCCGGACCGCGGCCCCGCGTCATCGCCCACCGAGGCTTCTCCCCGCCCGGCAGCGGCATCGTCGAGAACACGCTGCCGGCCTTCGAGGCGGCGCTCGCGGCGGGTGCCCAGATCATCGAGACCGACGTGCGCGCCTCCCGCGACGGCGTCGCCGTCATCGGCCACGACCCCGACCTGTCCCGGCTGGGCGGCGACGCCCGCCGGCTGGCGGACCTCGACCACGCCGAGCTCGCCGGTGCCGGCATCGTCTCGCTCTCCGAGGCCCTCGAGGCGCTGCCCGAGGCGCGCTTCAACATCGACATCAAGAGCGCGGATGCCGCCGTGCCCGCCGCCCGCGCGATCCGTGCGGCGGGCGCGGTTGACCGGGTGCTGGTGGCATCGTTCAGCGACGCCCGGCGTCGCGCGGCGCTCGCGCTGCTGCCCGGTGCGCTCACGAGCGCCTCGGCGGTGTCGTTCGCGACGGCGTTCGTCGCCGGGCGGCTCGGCCTCGCCGGCCTGCTCGGGCGCGCCCTGCGCGGCTGCGCCGCCGTGCAGGTGCCCGAGCGCGCCCTCGGCGCGAACGTGCCGACACCGCGGCTCGTCCGCCGGCTGCACGAGCACGGCGTCGAGGTGCACGTCTGGACGATCGACGATGCGGCCGCCATGCACCGGCTGCTCGACGCCGGCGTCGACGGAATCGTGACGAACCGCACGGACGTGGCCATCGAGGTGCTGCAATCCCGGCGGGCGCTGTGACTCGGCTGTGAGATCGAGGCCGGTCCGGGGTTTCTGAAAGGCCGTCCTCAGCCGGGCGCGTTAGCACTGTGGGGTCCGCCCGGCCACGAGCCGACGGTCACCCGTCACCGGAAGGGGAGGTCGCACGATGGCTGATCGGAGCCTGCGCGGGGTGCGCCTGGGCACCCAGAGCATGCAGAGCGAGGACGGCGTGGAGTTCTCGCCCCGGAAGCGGTGCAGCTACCGCACCGCCGACGGTGAGGAGTTCGAGGTGGTGTTCGCCGCCGAGGCCGAGGTCCCCGAGGAGTGGGAGTCGCCCAAGAGCGGCAAGACCGGGGTGCTGCTCGATGGCGCCGGGGCCCCCGTGGAGACCGGCCAGGGCGAGCAGAAGCCGGCCCGAACCCACTGGGACATGCTCATGGAGCGTCGCACCGAGGCCGAGCTCGAGGAGATCCTCGAGGAGCGGCTGAACTACCTGCGCCAGCGGCGCGGCGCCTGAGCCCGCGGGGCTCGCGCCCGCGCATCCCGGTCTCGCGCCCCTCCGGCCCCGGTGCTCGCGAGCAGCGTCGTGAGCAGCCCGAACAGCGCCAGGAACCACTCCAGCTGGCCCCCGACGGCGACCGCGGGGGTGATCGTCGTCGACAGGGGCACGTCGTCGACCATCGTCCCGGCCGTGTCGCGGTCGATCGTGTCGATCGTCCGGCCGTCCGGGGCGATGACGGCGCTCGTGCCCACCGTGGAGACCACCACGACGCTGCGCCCGGTCTCGAGCGCCCGCGCCCGGGCGATCTGCAGCTGCTGCAGGCTCTCGTCGCTGTCGCCGAAGTCGGCGTTGTTCGACTGCGCGAGGATCAGCTGCGCGCCGTCGTCCACCGTCTCGCGCAGCAGCGCGTCGTCGACGATGTCGAAGCAGATGTTCAGCCCCACCGTCACCCGCCCGACGAGGGCGACGGCGTCGGTGCTGCCCGGCGTGTACTCGCGGCCGATGAGGTCGATGAGCGAGGGCACCAGCGGCTCGATGAGGCTGCGCAGCGGAACGTACTCCCCGAAGGGCACCGGATGCCGTTTGTCGTAGCGGTCGGTGACGCCGAGGCCGTGCTGCCAGACGATCGAGCTGTTGTAGGTCTCGTCGCCGCGCGTCGTGATCACACCGGAGACGAGCGGCGCGTCCAGGGCGCCCGAGACGGCGTCGAAGGCCGCGGCGGCGAGGTCGTCGGTCTCCGGGTCGAGGTCGCTGCCGCCCTCCGGCCAGACCACGACGTCCACATCGGCGCCCTCGCGGATGAGCGGCAGCGTCGCCCGGTACTGGGCCTCGAGCAGCTCGCCGCTCGCGGCCCGGTCGAAATAGCCGGCCCGGCCGTCGCCCTGCACCGCGGCGACGCGCAGGCTGCCCGCGCTCGCCACCGGATAGCCGGGCACGAGCACGAGCGCCGTCGCGAGCGCCGCGAGGGCGGTCGCGGCCGGCAGCCGGCGCGCGGCGCGCGGCAGCTGCATCGCCGCCGCGACGAGCAGCACGACGACGAAGGTCACGCCCGAGGTGCCGACCCACGGCAGCAGGCCGGCGAGCGGGCCGTCGGCCTGCGAGTAGCCGATGCGCCCCCAGGCGAAGCCGCCGAAGGGGAACACCGCACTCACGCCCTCGCGGAGCGTCCACAGCCCGGCGACCACCGCCGGCAGCAGCAGGCGACCGCCGGGAAGCCGCGGCACCCGGCGGAGGGCGAGCGCGATGAGGATGCCGCCGACGCCCCAGAACAGCGACTCGAACACCGTGAGGCCGATGAGCGGCACCAGGCTGAGCGCGCCGAAGGAGTCGCCGAGGAACTGTTGGATCCAGGGGATGTCGACGAGGTAGAAGGCCGTCCCCGCCGCGAACGCCGTCAGGAAGGCCCCGCCCGCCCGCCGGCCGGAGAGCGCCGCGAGCTGCAGCGCGATCGCCGGCAGCGCCGCCACCCAGAGGGACACCGCGGGGAAGGCGAGGTCGAGCAGGATGCCCGAGCCGACGGCCGCGGTGAGGGCCGCCCACAGCGGCAGCAGCGGTGCGGGCCGCGGCGGCAGCGGCGCCGGCAGCG
>JASGFF010000033.1:0-27330 GCA_047605685.1 Microbacteriaceae bacterium | reverse complement strand
CGCGGCGGCCGCCGGCGTCGGCGGCGTGGACCACGCCGCCGTGATCACGGCGCGGCTGCGCTCGGCACAGCCCGGGCACTGGCTGGAGCGGCAGCTCGAGCTCGCCGTCCGCTCGCGGCTGAGCGTGGCGGTCTCGGTGCGAATGCCGGACGGCGTCGTGCAGGAGTACACGATCGAGCCGACGGGCATCGCCGGCGGCCGGCTGCGCGCCCGCGACCGGCAGGCGGATCTCGAGCGCACCCTGCCGCTGGCCCGCATCGAGGCGGTCCGCGAGCTCTAGCGGCACCGGGGCGCCGCGGGGCGCATAGCCTGGGAAGATGCCCGAGCAGCCCGGCCCCCTGATCGTGCAGGGTGACCGCACGGTGCTCCTCGAGGTCGCGCATCCCGCCGCCGCCCGGGCGCGCCGCGAGCTCGCCGTCTTCGCCGAGCTCGAGCGCGCCCCCGAGTTCGTGCACAGCTACCGCATCACCCGGCTCGGCCTGTGGAACGCGCGCGCCGCCGGGCATCCGGCCGAGGCGGTGCTGGCCACCCTCGACCGCTTCGCGAAGTTCCCGGTGCCGCCGAGCCTGCGCGTCGAGGTCGAGGAGACGATGGCGCGCTACGGCCGACTCGCGATCGAGCGCGACGCCGAGGGAACGCTGCTGCTGAGGGCGACGGATGCCGCGGTGCTCGCCGAGATCCGCCGGGCGGGGAAGGTGGCGGCGCTGCTTCTCGAGCAGCGCGGCCCGCTCACGGTCGTGGTGCGGGCCTGGGCGCGCGGCGAGCTCAAGCAGGAGCTGCTGAAGCTCGGCTGGCCCGCGGAGGACCGGGCGGGCTACACGCCCGGCACGCCGCATCCGATCGCCCTCGTCGAGCGGGATTGGAGCCTGCGCCGCTACCAGCGCGAGGCCGTCGACGCCTTCGCGGCGGCCGGCTCGGGCGTCGTCGTGCTGCCGCCCGGCTCGGGCAAGACCCTGGTGGGGGCCGGCGCCATGGCGGTCGTCGGCGCCACGACGCTCATCCTGGTGACGAACACGGTGAGCGCCCGGCAGTGGCGCAGCGAACTGCTGCGCCGCACCAGCCTGACCGAGGAGGAGATCGGCGAGTACTCGGGCAGTCGCAAGGAGGTGCGCCCGGTCACGATCGCCACCTACCAGATCCTCAGCGCGCGCCGCGGCGGCGGCCACGCTCACCTCGCGCTACTGGACGCGCTCGACTGGGGGCTCATCGTCTACGACGAGGTGCACCTGCTGCCCGCGCCGGTGTTCAAGCTCACCGCCGAGCTGCAGGCCCGGCGGCGCCTGGGCCTGACCGCGACCCTGGTGCGGGAGGACGGCCGCGAGGGCGACGTGTTCAGCCTCATCGGGCCGAAGCGCTACGACGCTCCCTGGCGCGAGATCGAGGCGCTCGGGCACATCGCCCCGGCCCACTGCGTCGAGGTGCGCGTCGACCTCGACCAGGCGGCGCGCCTGGCCTACGCGGCGGCGGGCGACGACGAGCGCTATCGGATGGCGGCGTCGGCGCCCGAGAAGATCCCGGTGATCCGCGGACTGCTGCGGCGGCACGCCGGCGAGCAGACCCTCGTCATCGGACAGTACCTCGACCAGCTGCACGAGGTTGCCGACGCGATCGACGCCCCCGTGCTCACCGGTGAGACGCCCGTCGAGGAGCGCGAGCGGCTGTTCCAGGCGTTCCGCGACGGCGAGATCGGCGTGCTCGTGGTCTCGAAGGTGGCGAACTTCTCGGTCGACCTGCCGGATGCCACCATCGCGATCCAGATCTCGGGCGCGTTCGGCTCGCGGCAGGAGGAGGCGCAGCGCCTCGGCCGGCTGTTGCGCCCGAAGGCCGACGGCCGCACCGCGACGTTCTACGCCATCGTGGCCCGTGACACCGTCGACCAGGACTTCGCCCGGGGCCGGCAGCGCTTCCTCGCCGAGCAGGGCTACGGCTACACCCTCGTCGACGCCGAGGAGATCGCCGGCTGAGCCGGATCGCGCGCCGCGCGACCGCCGCGGCGGCGCAACGACGTAGCGCCGGTTTCAGCGACCGGCACGGCGGTAGCGCAGCAGCAGTGTCGACCCGCCGCGCAGAACCTGCGCCAGCTCGAGCCCGCGCGGCCGCGGCAGCGGGCCCGTGGCGATGCGGCCGGCGTCGCCGGCCTCGAGGCTCGGCGCGAGCGTCAGGCAGAGCTCGTCGACGGCATCCGCCTCGAGCAGCGCGCCGAACAGTCGCGGGCCGCCCTCGCAGAGGATGTCGCGCAGCCCGCGCCCGCGCAGCGCCCGGAGAGCCGCGACGGCGTCGACGCGCGCGCCGGTGCCGGCCTCGATGACGTCGGCGACCGGTGCGAAGGCCGCGACGTCGTGGCCCGCGGTCGTCACGAGCAGCGGCCGCACCGGCGCCTCGGCGAGGACCCGGGAGCCGGGGTCGAGGCCGAGCGAGCCCGAGACCACGGCGAGGGTCGGATGCGACGTCAGCCCGTGCTCCTCGCGCCAGGCGGCCGAGGCATCCGAGACCCGCAGCGGGCCGTAGCCCTCGGCGCGCACGGTGCCGGCGCCGACGAGCACGACGTCGGCGACCCGGCGCAGCAGCTCGAAGCAGCGCCGGTCGCTCGCGTCGCCGAGGCCTCCGGAGAGGCCGTCGCGGGTGCCGGCCCCGTCGGCGGAGCTGATGAAGTTCACCCGGAGCACGTCGCCGGGCTGCCGCAGTCCGGCGACGAGCTCCTCGTCGTCGAGCGCGGCGGCGGCGTCCGGCCAGAGCCGGTCGATGCTCATGCGCCGTGCCCCGCGGCCACGTTGTGCCTCTCGACGGCCGGGGCGCGCCAGCCCATCACGGCCTCGACCATGCGGGCGGCGTCGACGGCCTCGGCGACGTTGTGCATCCGCAGGATGCGCGCCCCGCGGTCGACGCACAGGGTGGCCGCCGCGAGCGTCCCGGCCAGCCGCTCGTGCCGGTCGCGGCCGAGGGTCTCGCCCACGAAGTCCTTGTTCGAGACGGCGACGAGCAGCGGAAGGCCGAGGGCGGCGATCTCGTCGAGCCGCCGGGTGAGCTCGAGGGAGTGCCGGGTGCTCTTGTTGAGGTCGTGGCCGGGGTCGACGACGATGCGCTCCGGCGCGATCCCGGCGGCGAGCGCCCGCTCGACGCGGGCCTCGAGGAAGGCGCGCACCTCGTCGACGACGTCCCGGTAGGCCGGCCCCGGCAGCGGCGTGCGCGCGGCCGCGAGACTGTGAGTGACGACGACGGTCGCCCCGATGGCGGCGACGGTCTCGGCCATCCGCGGGTCGCCGAGCCCGGTGGTGTCGTTGACGACGGATGCCCCGGCCGCGACCGCCGCCGCCGCGACCTCCGGCCGGAACGTGTCGACCGAGATCACGACGTCGCTCGCCGCGCTCACCGCGGCGACGACGGGCACGACCCGCTCGAGCTCCTCGGCGAGCGGGACCTCGGGGCCCGGGGCGAACCTCACCCCGCCGATGTCCACCCAGTCGGCGCCCGCCGCCGCCGCCGCGAGCGCGGCCTCGGTGGCCCGACGCTCGGAGTCGGTCGCGCCGCGGTCGTAGAACGAGTCGGGGGTGCGGTTCACGATCGCCATCACGGCGATCTGCCGTTCGAAGTCGAAGTCTCGCCCGCCGATGCGCCGCGGCCCGCGCCCGGGCGCCGTCACTCGCCGGAGTGGGTGATCTGGGCCACCTGCAGGCGCTTCTCGCCGATCCAGTCCATGAAGGCGAAGCCGATGCCGGAGAGCAGGAACACGATGTGCAGCGCGATCCGCCAGCGGAGCTCCTGCGGGTCGAAGTCGTCGTCGGTGATGCCGATGAAGTCGGCCAGCAGCCCGATGGCGCTGATCGCGACGATGGAGCCGATGAGCTTCATCTTGAGGCCGGAGAAGTCGATGTGGCCCATCCAGGTGGGCCGGTCCTCCGACTCGCGCGCGCTCACGATCTTGGAGACGAAGTTCTCGTAGCCGGCGAAGACGACGATGAGCACGAGGTTGGCCAGCAGGCCGAGGTCGATGAGCGCGAGCACGTCGAGGATGAGCAGCTCGCCCGAGTACTCGACGACGCTGTGGCTCGCGTCGGTGGCGGTGTTCGTGGTCACGTGCCCGACGAGGGCGACGATCTCCTCGAGGAACTTCACCAGGATCGCGAGGAGCGCCACGAGCATGCCGATGTAGATCGGGGCGAGCAGCCAGCGGGCGGCGAACAGGAAGCGCTCGACACCGTGCTCGAGTCGTCGCGAGCGGGGGTCGGGGGATGCTGGCTGCTCGGTCACTGTCGATCCTCGGGTCGCGGGGCGGGTCGATGCAGAGTCTAGGCTCCGGGTGCCGGGAGGGCGCTCCCGGCGTCCGGTCATCCCGGCCTGGCCCGCCTTGTGTCAGCTTTCAGAGTTCACCCAGGCTACGCGCAGATACTGAGGCCATGAGTGACGGACCGAAGATTCTCATCGTCGACGACGAGCCCAACATCCGCGACCTGCTCATGACGAGCCTGCGTTTCGCGGGGTTCGCCGTCCGCAGCGTCGGCAACGGTGCCGCCGCCATCAGCGCCGTGCTCGAGGAGGAGCCGGACCTCATCATCCTCGACGTCATGCTCCCGGACATCAACGGTTTCGGCGTGACGAAGCGGCTGCGGGCCTCCGGCTACACGGCGCCGATCCTGTTCCTGACCGCGAAGGACGACACCGAGGACAAGATCACCGGCCTCACCGTCGGCGGCGACGACTACGTCACCAAGCCGTTCTCGCTCGATGAGATCGTCGCGCGCATCAAGGCGATCCTGCGGCGCACCATGCAGGACGAGGCCGACGCCGTCATCCGTGTCGGCGAGCTGACGATGGACCAGGACACCCACGAGGTGACGATCGGCGACGAGCCGATCGAGCTCTCCCCCACCGAGTTCAAGCTGCTGCGCTACCTCATGCTCAACCCGAACCGGGTGCTCTCCAAGGCGCAGATCCTCGACCACGTCTGGGAGTACGACTTCAACGGCGACGCCGGCATCGTCGAGTCCTACATCTCCTATCTGCGCCGCAAGCTCGACCCGCACAGCGCGGAGCCGATCATCCAGACCAAGCGTGGCTTCGGCTACATGCTCAAGGCCGCGCGCGCCTGAGCGCCCACGAGGCCCCCGAGCCGCCTCGGTAGCCTGGGCCGCAGATGCACGAGAAGCCGGACATGCACGGGAAGTTGTTCGTCGAGCGCTGGAACACGATCTCGCTCCGCACCAAGGTGACGGGCGTGAGCGTGCTGCTGCTCACGATCGGCCTGCTCGTGGCGGGGCTCGGATCGATGTCGGTGCTGCGCGGCTTCCTGGTGCAGAACATCGATCAGCGGCTCGCCTCGGCCCGCACCGCGATCACCTCGCAGCAGTACACGCTCACCTCCGACGGCTGCATCCCGGGCTCCGAGGTGCCCACCGACTACACGCTCTCCTTCTACGACGAGGACGGCGAATTCCTGTGCTCGACGTCCGACTCGGGCCCCGACATCGCCCGGGTGACGCTCGCCTTCGCCGAGGCGCACAGCACGCCGTTCACGGTGACCACGGGATCGCAGCAGTGGCGTGTGGCCACCGGCACCTTCTATATCAACGGCACCGACACCCAGGTCTCCGCCGTCGTCGCGCTCGACCTCGACGACACCGAGGACCTGCTCGCCAAGTTCGCCGCGATCTTCCTGTTCTTCGGCCTCACCGTCGTGGTCTTCGGCGGCGCGCTCACCGGCCTGCTCGTCACGAGCGCCTTCTCGCCGCTGCGGGATGTCGAGGCGACGGCGGCCCGGTTCGCGGCCGGCGACTTCGGCCAGCGTCTCGGCGGGGCGACGCCCAACACCGAGGTGGGCCGGCTGAACCGCTCGCTGAACTCGATGCTCAACCGCATCGACCGGGCCTTCGCCGACCGGGCCCGGACCATCGAGCAGATGCGCCGCTTCGTCGGCGATGCCAGCCACGAGCTGCGCACCCCGCTCGTCTCGCTGCGCGGCTATGCGGAGCTCTACCGGATGGGCGCGCTGCCCACCGAGGAGGCGGTGGCGCAGGCGATGGAGCGCATCGAGAAGGAGGCGATCCGGATGGGCGCGCTCGTCGAGGACCTGCTCGAGCTCGCCCGCATCGACGAGACCAAGCCGCTGAAGCTCGGCGACGTCGACCTCGTCGCCCTGGCCCGTGACGCGGCGCTCGACACGATGGCGTCCGCCCCCGGCCGCGCCGTGACGGTGCTCCTGCGCCCCGGCAGCACGACCGAACCCGCGACGACCGCGTCGGCCGCCGTGCCGCCCGGAGCGGCGGCCGACGCCGCACAGCCCAGCCGTGCCCTCGGCTCGGCCCTGTCGCGGTTGCGCCCGCGGCGCAGCCGTCCGGTGGCGCCCGCGGCGGGGACGGCCCCCGCGCTGCCGGTGCTGCCGGCCGCCCCGACGGGCGCCGTGGTGATCGTGGCCGAGGAGGCCAAGGTGCGGCAGGTGATCACGAACCTCATGGGCAACGCGGTGCGCTACACCCCGGACGGCACGCCGATCGAGATCGAGATCGGAGCGGATGCCGCGGCCGGCGTCGCCACCGTCGCGGTCGTCGACCACGGCGAGGGCATCCCACCGCAGATCCGCGAGAAGATCTTCCAGCGCTTCTGGCGGGCCGACACCTCGCGCAACCGGGACACCGGCGGCACCGGGCTCGGCCTCGCGATCGTCGCCTCGATCGTCGGCGCCCACCACGGCCGCATCGACGTGCTCGAGACCCCCGGCGGCGGTGCCACCTTCCGGGTCACCCTTCCGCTCCTCCAGGGATCGACGCCGGCCGAGCCCTCCCCCGCCGGCTGATCTCGCCACCGGCCGCCGTCGGCGCACGGCTACCGTGCCCGGCATGAGTACATTCCAGGTGGACAGCGAAGCGGTCTCGACCGCGACCGCATCGGCGCAGGCGTCGATCGGTCGCCTCGAGGCCGAGGTCACGGCGCTGCACGGTCAGCTCACCGGGCTCTCGGGCTCGTGGACCGGCAGCGCCTCGACGGCGTTCCAGTCGGCGGTCGCCGACTGGAAGACCGTGGAGCAGCGGGTGCACGAGAGCCTGACGGCGCTCAACACCGCGCTCGCCGCGGCGGGACGGCAGTACGCGGAGGTCGAGCTCGCGAACACGCGCATGTTCGCGTCCTGAGCCGCACCCCGCGACGGCCGCGCCCGCAACGCCGAAGGGCGGCCCCTCCTCGCGGGAGGGGCCGCCCTTCGATCGTGCGTGAGACTGTCCGCGGTTCAGAAGCCGCCGTTCGCTGTCGGGGACTAGAAGTCCATGCCGCCGGTCGGGTCCGCGGCCGGCGCCGGGGTCTTCTCCGGCTTGTCGGCGACGACGGCCTCGGTGGTGAGGAACAGGCCCGCGATCGACGCGGCGTTCTGCAGCGCGGAGCGCGTCACCTTCGCCGGGTCGATGATGCCCTGCGCGAAGAGGTCGCCGTACTCGCCGGTCGCCGCGTTCAGGCCGCTGCCCTCGGGCAGCTCGGCAACCTTGTTGGCGACGACGCCGGGCTCGAGGCCCGCGTTGAGGGCGATCTGCTTGAGCGGCGCCTCGATGGCGACCTTGACGATGTTCGCGCCGGTCGCCTCGTCGCCGGAGAGCTCGAGGGACTCGAACACCTTGGCACCCGCCTGGATGAGCGCGACGCCGCCACCGGGGACGATGCCCTCCTCGACGGCCGCCTTCGCGTTGCGGACGGCGTCCTCGATGCGGTGCTTGCGCTCCTTGAGCTCGACCTCGGTCGCGGCACCCGCCTTGATGACGGCGACGCCGCCGGCGAGCTTCGCGAGGCGCTCCTGCAGCTTCTCGCGGTCGTAGTCGCTGTCGGTGTTCTCGATCTCCTGGCGGATCTGCTTCACCCGGCCGGCGATCGCGTCGGCCTCGCCGGCGCCCTCGACGATCGTGGTCTCGTCCTTGGTGACGACGACCTTGCGGGCGCGGCCGAGCAGATCGAGGGTGGCGTTCTCGAGCTTGAGGCCGACCTCCTCGCTGATGACCTGGCCGCCGGTGAGGATCGCGATGTCCTGCAGCTGCGCCTTGCGACGGTCGCCGAAGCCGGGAGCCTTGACGGCGACCGACTTGAAGATGCCGCGGATCTTGTTCAGCACCAGGGTCGCGAGAGCCTCGCCCTCGACGTCCTCGGCGATGATGAGGAGCTCCTTGCCCTCCTGGATCACCTTGTCGACGATCGGCAGCAGGTCCTTGATGTTCGAGATCTTCTGGTTGGCGATGAGGATGTACGGGTCCTCGAACACCGCCTCCTGACGCTCCGGGTCGGTGACGAAGTAGGGGTTGATGTAGCCCTTGTCGAAGCGCATGCCCTCGGTGAGCTCGAGCTCGGTGCCGAAGGTGTTCGACTCCTCGACGGTGACGACGCCCTCCTTGCCGACCTTGTCGATCGCCTCGGCGATGAGCTCGCCGATCTCGGGGTCCGCGGCAGAGATCGACGCGGTCGCGGCGATCTCCTCCTTGGTCTCGACGTCCTTCGCCTGGGTCACGAGAGCCTGGGTGACCTGGGCCACGGCCTTCTCGATGCCACGCTTGAGGCCGATCGGGTCGGCACCGGCCGCGACGTTGCGCAGGCCCTCGCGCACGAGCGCCTGGGCGAGCACGACCGAGGTGGTGGTGCCGTCGCCGGCGACGTCGTCCGTCTTCTTGGCGACCTCCTTGACGAGTTCCGCGCCGATCTTCTCGTACGGGTCGTCGAGCTCGATCTCCTTGGCGATGGAGACGCCGTCGTTCGTGATCGTGGGGGCGCCCCACTTCTTCTCGAGCACGACGTTGCGGCCGCGGGGCCCGAGGGTGACCTTGACGGCGTCGGCCAGGGTGTTGAGGCCGCGCTCGAGGCCGCGACGGGCCTCCTCGTCGAAAGCGATGATCTTCGCCATTGTGTTTCTCGTCCCTCCCGGACGTAGAGCGGAATTCCTTAGCACTCACCAGATCGGAGTGCCAGAGAAGAAGCTAGCACTCGGCATGGTCGAGTGCAAGAAAGCGGATGCCGGGAGCGGTAGACGGGCGCGCTACTTGATGGTGACCGAGCCCCCGGTCGCGACGAGCTCGAACCAGGTGTTGCCGGGAGCGAGCTCGATGGGCTCCCCCGCCGCGTCGTAGAGGTGGATCGAGTCCGTCAGCGAGTCCTTCTCGTAGGTGCCCTCGACCGTGTAGCCGCCCGTGGAGATCGTGGCCTTGCCGGTGCCGACGAGCTGGCTCACCGGCGTGTGGCTGATCGTCTTGAGCGTCACCCGCAGGGTGACGACGTTGACGGCGGAGAGCTGGTCGCCGTTCGAGTCCACGTCCTCCTCGCCGCTCGTCTGGAAGCGCAGCCAGGTTCCGCTCGCCGCGTCCCAGGTCCACAGCGGGGCCGCGTAGGTGCTGAACGTCGCACGGATGCGCTTCGTCGCGGTGCCCTCGGTCGCGGCCGAGGAGGAGGCGGCGTCCGCGGCGTAGTCCCACTGCTGCGCGGGCGGGTCGAGGTCGTCGCCGAACTTCTCGACGATGTTCTGCCCCTTGGCGAGCAGGTTGTGCGGGGCGACCTTCGCGCTCGTGCGGTAGAACAGCGAGCTGTCGCCGCCGTAGACGTCGTCGGAGACGTTCACGACGTCGGTGGCCTCGATGCCGTCGATGAAGACCTGCTGGCCCCCGGAGTAGGTGATGATGCCGCCGAGCGGCGAGACGATCGCCGGATCCATGCCGCGGATCGAGCGCACCGGCCCGTACTTCTTCGGGATCTGCGAGTTCCACACCGCGACGTAGCGGGTGATGCCGCCCTCGACGAGCTCCTCGAACACGAGGTCGGTGAGCTCGAGGCCGTACTGCGGCCGGGCATCCGCGAGGTTGTCGATCTTGGAGGAGAGCGCCGGGGTCGTGATGGGCGCGCTGACCACCTCGCCGGTGAGCGGCGCGATGTAGGTGGCCACGGGCGTGGGCGTCGCCGTGGCGGTGGGTGTCGACGAGGTCGTCGCAGCGGCGCTCGTCGTGGTGGCCGACGGCGAGGTGCAGGCGCCGAGCACGAGCGCCGAGACGGAGAGCAGGGCGAGCGAGGCGACGACGGAGGCGGCGCGGCGCGACTTCCTCGTTGAGGTCAACGACACAGTTGAGATCACCGACACACCCTAGAGCCACCGGCCGACGGCATCGGGCTGCGCTCCGGCGCGGCGCGCCGCGATCACAGCGGGCGCACCGACTCTGCCTGCGGACCCTTGTTGCCGGTGCCGACCTCGAACGTGACCTGCTGACCCTCCTCGAGCACCTTGTAGCCCTGCATCTCGATAGCCGAGTAATGGACGAACACGTCCTGGCCCCCGCCCTCGACCGTGATGAAGCCGTAGCCCTTCTCCGCGTTGAACCATTTGACGGTTCCGTTGGCCATCGTGTGCTCCCTGCTGTGGCTCTGCGGCCTGCTGTGGCTCTGCGACCGGAGGGCCTTCACCCCGGCCGGGTCAGCGGTGTCATTCGGGCGGGTAGGAGGTACACGATGCCGGATGGTGCGACCGTTGCCGATAGTAGTGCGCGCCCGTGACGCGAAAGCGCGCCGATGCGCCCGCAGGACGCCCTATTACCGGATGTGAACAAGGATTAAACACACCCGTAACACCGGCCAGCCGCCGGTGCGGGTCAGTCCTGCGCCTCGGCGTAGTCGGAGCCGAGCACCACGGTGATCGGGGCACCCAGGTCGGCGTCGGTGAGCGCGACGCCGCCGACGCCGAGCGCGATGGCGACGCCGCGGGCGACATCCTCGTCGGCGGCGTCGGTGTAGTAGACGGTCGTGGTCTCGGCCGTGCGGTCCTCCGCGTCGGCGGCCGTGCCCACCGGCCAGCCCGCCTTGGTGAGCTTCTTCGCGGCGATCTGGTCGAGGTCCGTCGTCGTGGTGCCGTTGAGCACCGTGATCGTGATGTCGCGGTCCGCGTCGATGTCGTCGGGGTCGGTGATCGGCTCGGCCGTCGCCGTCGCGCTCGCGGTGGCGGTCGCGGCATCCGTCTCCGCCGAGCCGAAGACGCCGGTCATCAGCGAATAGGCGAAGGCGCCGCCGGCCACGATCACGACGGTCGCGACGGCGGACCAGAGCACGGTCCACCAGCCCGAGCGCCGCCGGACGACGGCGCGATGGGCGCCGAGGCGCTGCAGCTCCTCCGGCACGTGGTCGAACATGTCGTCGGGGTGGTGGTGGGATGCCATCGCTCAGCTCTCAGGGATCGGGCCGCTGCCGGCCGCGTCGTCCGCCGGCGAGAGACCGAGACGCCGCGACGCGAGCCTGGTCTCGCGAGCGCGCAACAGGCGGCCGACGAGGATCGGGTCATAGCGCAGCGCGGCCGGGGTGTCGATCGCGGCGTTCAGGATCTGATAGTAGCGGGTGGGGCTGAGGCCGAACGCCGCGGCGATCGCTCCCGCCTTCACACCGCGATCCCGCCAGTCGCGCCGCTCGAAGTCGAGGATGCGACGGACCCGCTCGGGGGGCTCCTCGGCGTCCGCCATGCGTCCTCCAGCGATCGGCGAGCGGGTCGGCGCCAGTCTATGGAGCGCAGCGCCCCGGGGACGCCGAACGCCCGCGGCATGCCGCGGCGGCGGCACAGCGCGGCGGACCGCGGGCGAGCGGTCCGGCAATAGCTTAGGCTCACCTAACGTGACGCTCTTCGCCCGCTCTCTCCGCCGCGACGCAGCCCGGGCCGCGGCGGCGCTCGCCGCGGCCGCGCTGCTCGCCGGCTGTGCGAGCACCGGCTCCGCCTCGCCCTCGGCGACCGCCACCGGCAGCACCCTCGCGACCGCGACCCTGCTCGAGGACCCGAAGTCCTACGAGGGCCCCTCGACCGCGGTGCTCGCCGACGCCGCGATCACCGCGGTCGTCGACGACCCGACGCCGCAGCTGCCCGTCACCGTCAGCTCGCACGACCCGTCCGGCGACACCGAGGTCACCGTCGGCTCCGCCGAGCGCGTGCTCGGCATCGACATCGCCGGCTCGATCGCCGCGACGATCGCGGGCCTCGGCATGCTCGACCGCCTGGTCGGCCGCGACCAGTCCACCGCCTTCCCGGGCACCGAGGACCTCCCGGTCGTCACCGGGGACGGCCATGCCGTCAACAGCGAGTCGGTCATCGCCCTGCGCCCCGACCTCGTCATCACCGACGGCACCGTCGGCCCCACCGACGTGATCCTGCAGCTGCGCGACGCGGGCATCGCGGTGGTGTACGTGGACGCCGAGCCGAGCGAGCAGGGCGCCGCCGACCTGGCCACGCAGGTCGCAGCGGCCCTCGGCGTCCCGGATGCCGGCGCGGCCCTGGCCGCCGACATCACGAGCCGCACGGAGGCCGTCGTCGACCAGATCGCCGGCATCGCGCCCGCCGAGGACGCGGACAGGCTCCGGATGGCGTTCCTGTACCTGCGCGGCGCTGCCGGCGTGTACTACCTCTTCGGGGAGGGCTCCGGCGCGGACGTGCTCATCGACGACCTCGGCGGCATCGACGTGGCCGCCGAGATCGGCTGGGAGGGCATGAAGCCCATGACCGACGAGGCGCTCATCGCGGCCGACCCCGACCTGATCCTGGTGATGACGACGGGACTGGAGTCCGTCGGCGGCATCGACGGCCTCCTCGCCGCCAAGCCCGCCATCGCCCTGACCACGGCGGGCGAGAACCGTCGCTTCGTCGACATGGCCGACGGCGACATCCTGAGCTTCGGGCCGCGACTGCCCGAGGTGCTCGAGGCGCTCGCCGTCGCCGTCTACGCACCCGCCGGCTGAGCGCCCGGCAGCTGAGCATCCGGCAGCAACTCGAGGTACTCGCCGTGCGCGCCGGCGAAGCCGCGCAGCGCGCCGTCGACCACGAGGGCGAACCGGGTGGAGGAGCGCGCCGCCCGCGGGAACAGCCAGGTGAACGCCGGGGTGCCCTCGGCGGCGATCCAGCGCGCGCCGCGCTCGGCGGCGAGCGCGCGGATCCGGGCGAACAGCCGCTCCCGCTCGGCGCGCACGACGTAGGGCATGACCGCCGTGTGCATGATCACGAGGGTCGCCTCCGCCGGGGCGAGCGCGGCGACGTCGTCGAGGCAATCGACCAGGTCGCCGGCGACGAGCAGCGGCGGCCTGCCCGCGGCGCCCTCGGCGCGCACGATGCCGGCGGCCGCCCGGATGCGCTCACGACGGTCGTGCTCCTCGGGCCACACGAGCGTCTCGAGCCAGCGCATCGCGTCGCCGTCGCGCACATCGAGCGGGTGCAGGTCGATGCCCGCGCGCCATACGATCTCCGGCAGGCCCGCGATCCCCGGCCAGCCCGCGATCCCCGGCGGCCGCCGCGGCGCGGATCCCTCGGCGCCCGCCGTCGTCGCGCAGTCGAGCAGCACCGAGGAGCGGCCGAGCACCGGACCGCCGTCGTAGCGGTAGGCGTAGCGGTCCGGATACAGGCACAGCCCGGCCGCCGTGCCCAGCTCGAGCAGGGCGATCGGGCCGGGGATCGCGGCGAGCGCGGGCAGCAGCACGGCGCAGCGCCCGGGCTCGTTGGTCTGGGTGCGGCGCCGTAGCGCCTCGGCGGCGACCGCGTCCCAGTGGGCGAGGGTCCAGTCACGCCAGGCGGGGTAGCCGCCCTCCGGCGCCCCGAGCAGACGCGAGCAGGCGAACACCAGGTTCGGCTGCCGCCGCTGCTCGGGCAGCGAGCGGATGCGCGCCAGCATCCGCTCGTCGCCGGCGACCCCCCGGCCCCAGTCCTCGTAGACCGCCGACCGTCCGCGCGCCTCGAGCTCGGCGAAGCGCCGGTACCACTCGGCCGTGCCATCGGCGCGGCCGCCGGCGCCGGCGCCCGTCATGCGGGACGGCCGCCCGCCGGTCGGTACATCATCACGTGCGGGATGCCCGCCTCGATGTAGCGCCCGCCCACGGCCTCGAAGCCGTACCCCGTGTAGAGGGGCTGGATGTACTCCTGGGCGTGCAGCAGCATCGCCTCGTCGCCGAAACGCGCCATCACCTCGTCGATGAGCAGACGCGCCAGACCCTCGCCCCGCCGGTCGGCGCGCACCGCCACCCGGCCGAAGGAGCGCCGGGCGTCGCGCAGCTCGGGCCGCTCGCTCGCCGTCATCCGCAGGTAGCCGGCGACGCCCGCCGCGTCGGCCACCCAGGCGTGCAGCGTGTCCGGCGCGCGGTCGGTCGCGTCGAACTCCTGCTCGTCGACGCGCTGCTCGACGTAGAACACCTGGCAGCGCAGGCTCGCGATCTCGAAGAACTCGTCACGGCCGAGCGCGGCCCACGGCTTGACTGTCACGATCGGCGGCACGGGGGCGAGTTTAACGGCGACGGCTGCCGGGTATGATCGAGCGACCCGCCTCCTTAGCTCAGCTGGCCAGAGCACCGCTCTTGTAAAGCGGGGGTCGTCGGTTCGAACCCGACAGGGGGCTCCGTCGTGCCCGGGCGGCGATCGGGTCGCCTCAGGGCGTCGCCGTCGCGCTGTCGGTGGGCGTCTCCGTCGAGGTCTCCGCGAACGTCGCCCCGGCCGCCTGCACCACGAACTGCGAGAACGCCGTGGCGTCGTCGTAGGGACCGGAGAACTGCATGCCGTTGACGAGCACGAGCGGAAGCTCGGTGACCTGCTGGACATCCGAGCCCGCGATCGGGCCGGCGAGCGCGCGCTCGGTGGCATGGCTCACCCAGGTCGCGAAGGAGTCCTCGGTGATGCAGTCCTCCACCGCCGAGGCGGAGCCCACCCCCGCCTCGGCGACGATGTCGCCGAGATCGTCGTCGCTGAGCGATTCGCCCTCGTCGGGCGCCTGCTGCAGCAGTCGCTCGTTGAAGTCGAAGAAGCGGTCCGGGTCGTAGTTGGCGACGCAGGCCGCGGCGTTCGCCGCCCGCGAGGAGTAGTCCTTCGACTTCGCGTCGAGCGTCGCGATGGGATGCACCTCGAGGGTCGCCGCGCCGCTCTCCACCCAGGTGCGCAGCTGCTCGGCGTTCGCCGTCGCGAACGACGAGCAGTCGCCGCAGGCATAGTCGACGTAGAACCGGATGTCGACGACGTCCGCCGAGGCCGTCGGCGCGTTCGGCACCGGGGTGGCGCTCACCGGCAGACCGGAGGTCTTCAGCGCGGCGAGCCCCGCCTCGATGCGGATGCCGTCGCTGAGCATGTTGAGCGGACCGGTGCGCTCCGGCTTGATCGAGCCGAGCAGCGAGGTGGTCACGATCGCGACGATCGCCAGCACGGCCACGACGATCCCGCCGACGATGAGCACCCGCCGCCGCCGCTCCTGCTTGCGATGCTGCGCCCGGATGGCGGCGGCCTTCTCACGGGCGACCTCCCGGCCGAGGGGGGCACCGTCTGGCTCGTCGGTTCCGGTCACTCTTCCTCGCTGCTGCTCTCGCACCCGCGACCGCCGCGACAGCGGGTCACGGCTCACCGGGGCACCCTGAATCCTAGGAGGGCCGCCCGCGCCGAGGCCAACCCGGGTTCGCCTCAGCACTGCCGGGCCGTCGGGGAGCGCCGACCCGGCAGTGCCATACTGTCTGCGGCGGCGATGACGTCGCCGATCATCCATTCACTACGGATCGTCCGGCACGTACCTGCCGGTGAAGGAGAAGAACAGCCATGTCATCCGTGACCTACGACAAGGCCACCCGCCTCTACCCGGGCAGCGCGAAGCCAGCCGTCGACAAGCTCGACATCCAGATCGAGGACGGCGAGTTCCTGGTGCTCGTCGGCCCCTCCGGCTGCGGCAAGTCCACGTCGCTGCGCATGCTCGCCGGTCTCGAGGAGGTCGACGACGGCCGCATCCTCATCGGCGACCGCGACGTCACCGACGTGCCGCCGAAGGACCGCGACATCGCGATGGTGTTCCAGAACTACGCGCTCTACCCGCACATGACGGTGGCGGAGAACATGGGCTTCGCCCTCAAGATCGCCGGCGTCGGCAAGGAGGAGCGCACCCAGCGCGTGCTCGAGGCCGCCAAGCTGCTCGACCTCGAGCCCTACCTCGGCCGCAAGCCGAAGGCGCTCTCCGGCGGCCAGCGCCAGCGCGTCGCGATGGGCCGCGCCATCGTGCGCCAGCCCCAGGTGTTCCTCATGGACGAGCCGCTGTCGAACCTCGACGCCAAGCTGCGCGTGCAGACCCGCACCCAGATCGCCTCGCTGCAGCGCCGCCTCGGCGTCACCACCGTGTACGTCACCCACGACCAGACCGAGGCGCTGACCATGGGCGACCGCATCGCGGTGCTCAAGGACGGCGTGCTGCAGCAGATCGGCTCGCCGCGCGAGCTCTACGGCAAGCCCGCGAACGTCTTCGTCGCCGGCTTCATCGGCTCGCCGGCGATGAACCTCTTCGAGGTGGACATCGTCGACGGCGGCCTCACCTTCGGCACCGCCGTCGCGGCCGTCGAGCGGGAGACCCTCGCCTCGACGAGCGGCGCGAAGGCCACGATCGGCGTGCGTCCCGAGGACCTCGTCGTCGCCCCCGACGGTGCCGGCCTGCCGGTCGAGGTGGACGTCGTCGAGGAGCTCGGCGCCGACGGCTACCTCTACGGCCACACCGAGGTCGACGGCAAGCGCATCGACATCGTCGCCCGCGTCGACGGCCGCTCGCACCCGGACGCCGGCGACAGGGTCGTCATCACGCCGCAGCCCGACCACGTGCACGTCTTCGACGTGGCCTCCGGTGAGCGCCTCACCGAGAAGGAGATCATCGCGGCCTGAGCGCCGCGCACCGGGCGGGGCGGCGGGAAGCACCGCCGCCCCGCCCGGCCGCCCGCCTCCCGGCAGAGAAAGCGCACGACATGCCCAAAGGCGCTCTCAGCATCACCGCCGCGACGGTGGAGCCCGCGCTCCTCGACCTGCCCTGGGCCCTGCCGCTCGACCTGTGGCCGGAGCGGACGATCGCGGCGCTGCCGAAGGGCATCTCCCGCCATCTGGTGCGCTTCGTGCACCTCTCCGGCTATGTCGTGGCGATCAAGGAGACCAGCGCGGAGCTGGCCCGCCGCGAGTACGAGATGCTGCGTGCGCTGCAGCGCCTCGACATCCCCTGCGTCGATCCGGTCGCCGTCATCACCAACCGCCGGGATGCCGAGGGCGAGGCCCTCGCGCCGGTGCTCGTCACCCGGCACCTCAAGTTCTCGCTGCCGTACCGCGCGCTGTACTCGCAGTCGCTGCGGCCCGACACCGCCACCCGGCTCGTGGACGCGCTCGCCGTGCTGCTCGTGCGGCTGCACATCATCGGCTTCTTCTGGGGCGACGTCTCGCTGTCGAACACGCTGTTCCGGCGCGACGCCGGCGCGTTCTGCGCCTACCTCGTCGACGCCGAGACCGGCGAGCTCTTCGACACCGGGCTCTCCGACGGCCAGCGCGACCACGACCTCGAGATCGCCCGGGTCAACATCGCCGGCGAGCTGCTCGACCTCGAGGCCGGCGGCCGGCTGCAGGACGACGCCGACCCGGTGGCGATCGCCGAGGGCATCGTCGCGAAGTACCGCACACTGTGGACGGAGCTCACCGGCACCGAGGAGTTCGACGCGAGCGAGCGCTGGCGCATCAACGAGCGCGTCGAGCGGCTCAACGAGCTCGGCTTCGACATCGAGGAGCTCGCCATCCGCGCCGACGACTCCGGCGCGCAGCTGCGCATCCAGCCGAAGGTCGTCGACGCCGGCCACCACCAGCGCCGGCTGCTGCGGCTGACCGGCATCGACGCGGGCGAGAACCAGGCCCGGCGGCTGCTCAACGACCTCGACGCCTACATCGCGACCGCCGGCGGCGTCTCGTCCGACGAGGAGGAGCTCGCGCACGAGTGGACGGCGAAGGTGTTCGAGCCGGTCATCCGCGCCATCCCGCGCGAGCTGAAGGGCAAGCTCGAGCCGGCCGAGGTGTTCCACCAGCTGCTCGAGCACCGCTGGTTCCTCTCCGAGCGGGAGAAGCGCGACGTGCCGCTCGCCGAGGCGCTCACCGGCTACATCGACACGGTGCTGCGGCACCGCCGCGACGAGGCGACGATGTTCAACCCGCCGACGGGCGCGATCACGATGCCGATCGACGTCATCGACGACGAGGCGGACTGGCGCAGGCTCGTCTGAGCCGGGCGCGGGGCGAGCCGGACGCGGGGCTCAGACCCCGCCGGCCGCGGAGCGGAGGGTCGCGATCTGGTAGAGCGCCACAGAGGCCGCGATGCCCGCGTTGAGCGACTCGGTGGCGGCCGAGATCGGGATCGAGACGATCGCGTCGCACTGCTCGCGCACCAGCCGCGACAGCCCCTTGCCCTCGCTGCCGACGACGACGAGCAGCGGCTCGGTCGCGAGCTGCAGCGACGGCAGTGCGACATCCCCGCCGCCGTCCAGCCCGATGACGAACAGCCCGCTGGCCTTGAGCTCCTTGACGGTCGCCGTGAGGTTCGCGGCCATCGCGACCGGGATGCGCGCGGCCGCCCCGGCCGAGGTCTTCCACGCGGCCGCCGTCAGGCCGACGCTGCGGCGCTGCGGCACGATCACGCCCTGGCCGCCGAAGGCCGCGACCGAGCGGATGATCGCGCCGAGGTTGCGCGGGTCGGTCACGCCGTCGAGGGCGACGAGCAGCGGCACGCCGCCGCGGCCGCGCGTCCGCTCGACGAGGTCGACGGGGTGCGCGTACTCGTAGGCCGGCACCACGATGCCGACGCCCTGGTGCACGGTGTCCGGCCCGGCGAGCCGGTCGAGCTCGGCGCGCATGACCTCGAGCACCGGGATGCCGCGCTGGGTGGCGATGCCGACGATGTCCTTCACCCGGTCGTCGAACTCGATGCGGTGCGCGAGGTACAGCGTCGAGGCCGGCACCCGGGTGCGCAGCGCCTCGAGCACCGAGTTGCGCCCGGCGACGAACTCGCTCTCACGCCCCGCGCCCCGCTTCGGCCGCTGCGGCCCACGCGCGGCGGGGCCGGACGCCGGGCCGGACCCTCGACCGGATGCGGGGCTGCCGGTGCGCGCGACCGCGGCCTCGTAGCGGTCCTTCGACGCCTTCTTCTTGCCCGCCGGGTGGTACGGCCGGTCCTCCGCCTTCGGGGTGGGCCCGCGGCCCTCGAGGGCCTGGCGTCCCTGCCCGCCCGATCCCACCTGGCCACCACGCGACTTCTTGCGCACGGCACCCGCGCGCGACTTGCCCTTCGAGCCCTTCATGAGCCGATCCTCCAGGTCGTCCCTGCCGCGCCGTCCTCGATCGTCACCCCGGCGACCGCGAGCGCGTCCCGGATCCGGTCGGCCGCCGCCCAGTCCCTCGTCGCACGCGCCGCTGCCCGGGCGGCGATCATGCCGGTCACCAGGGTGTCGAGGGCACGCGCGGCCGCGTCGTCGCCCGATGCCGCCCACTCCGGCGCCGTCGGATCGACGCCGAGCACCTCCGTCATCGCGCGCACCTGGCCGAGGGCGGCGGATGCCGCGGCCGCATCCCCGGCGTCGAGCGCGGCGTTGCCCGCCCGCACGGTCTCGTGCAGCACGCCGAGAGCGGCGGGCACGCCGAGGTCGTCGTCCATCGCCGCGGCGAACGCCTCCGGCACGCCCGGCACGACGCGGGCCGGGTCGGCCAGCCGCACCGCCCGCTGGAGGAACGCGCGGATGCGGCCGAGCGCGGCCGCCGCCTCGTCGAGCACACCGTCGTGGTAGTCGATGGTCGAGCGGTAGTGCGCGCTCGCGAGCCAATAGCGGGCCACGACCGGATCGGCGCGGCCCAGCAGCTCGGCGGCGAAGATCGAGTTGCCGAGCGACTTGGACATCTTCTGGCCGTCGACGGTGACGAGGCCGTTGTGCAGCCAGTGCGAGGCGAACCGGTCGCCGGCGGCGCGGGACTGGGCCAGCTCGTTCTCGTGGTGCGGGAAGCGCAGGTCGAGACCGCCGCCGTGGATGTCGAAGGCGGGGCCGAGATAGCGGCTGGACATCGCCGAGCACTCGATATGCCAGCCCGGGCGGCCACGCCCCCACGGCGAGGCCCAGGCGGCGTCCTCCGGCTCGCCCGGCTTGTGGCCCTTCCAGAGGGCGAAGTCCCGCGGGTCGCGCTTGCCGCGCGGGTCGGCGTCGGCCGCGGCATCCATCTCGGCGGGATCCTGGCGGGTGAGCGCACCGTACTCCGGCCAGGACATCGTGTCGAAATAGACGTCGCCCGAACCGTCGGCGGCGGCATAGGCGTGCCCCCGTTCGACGAGCCGGGCGATGAGCGCCTGCATCTCGGGGATCGAGGCGGTGGCCCGCGGCTCGTAGCTGGGCGGCAGGATGCCGAGGGCACGGTAGCCGGCCGTGAACTCGAGCTCGATGCGGTAGGCGAGGGACCAGTACGGCTCGGTGCCCGCCGCATTCTGAAGGATCTTGTCGTCGATGTCGGTGACGTTGCGCACGAGCGTCACCCGGTAGCCGCGGTGGCCGAGCCAGCGCCGCCACAGGTCGTAGACGAGGGCGCTGCGCAGGTGGCCGACGTGCGGCGAGGACTGCACCGTGGGGCCGCAGACGTACATCCCGACCCGGCCCGGCCGGATCGTCGTCAGCTCGACGACGCGCTGCTCGCGGGTGTCATAGAGGCGGACCGGCACTGAAGAAGTGTACTGAGCGGGCGACACGGCGGCGGGCGCGGGCGCGACGCTCACCGGGTCGTCACGAGCGCCGTCGCTATCGCGGTGATCCCCTCGCCGCGGCCCGTGAAGCCGAGGCCGTCGCTCGTCGTCGCCGCGATGCTCACCGGCGCGCCGACGATCCCGCCGAGGGCCGCCTCGAGCTCGGCCCGCCGCGGCGCGACCATCGGCCGGTTCCCGATGAGCTGCACCGCGACGTTGTCGATCGCGTAGCCGGCCCCGGCGACGAGCGCGACCGTCTCGGCGATGAAGACATCACCGTGCGCGCCCGCGAAGCGGGGATCCGCGGTGCCGAAGCGGCTGCCGATGTCGCCGAGGCCCGCCGCCGAGAGCAGCGCGTCGCAGATCGCGTGGCTGAGCACGTCGCCGTCGCTGTGCCCGGCGAGCCCGGGCTCGTCCGGCCAATACACCCCGCCGAGCCACAGCGGCGCCGCCTCGTCGAAGGCGTGCACGTCCACGCCGATGCCGGTGCGGCTGCTCACCGGGGCACGTCCGACGCGACTGGCCCGCACGAGGTCCTCGGGCGTGGTGATCTTGAAGGCGCGCGACTCGCCATCGACCGCGACGACGCGGTTCCCGGCGGCGGCGAACAGGGCGGCGTCATCCGTGTAGTCCTCCGTGGTGCTGCGGTATGCCTGGACGAGGGCGTCGCGCGGGAAGCCCTGCGGGGTCTGCACCGAGATGAGCGGCGCGCGGTCGAGCGTCGCCTCGACGGCACCCGTCCAGTCCACCCGCTTGACGGTGTCGGCGACGGGCAGGCCGGGCACCACCCCGGCGTTCTGCTCGCGCACGGCGCGGATGACCCGGGCGAACTGCTCGGCGGTGGTGAAGGCCCGCGCCGCGTCGTGCACGAGCACGATGCCGACCTCGGCGGCCACCGCCTCGAGACCCGCCGCGACGGACTCGGTCCTGGTGTCCCCGCCGGCGACGACGTCGACCCTGACGCCCTCGGGCAGTGCCGCGCTGGCGATCGCGGCGGCCTCATCGCGGCGGGCGGCCGGCGCGACCACGACCACCTGGGCCACGTCGGCCTGCGCCGCGACGGCGGTGAGGGAGAGCTCGAGGATCGTCCGGTCCTGCACCCGCACGAAGGCCTTGGGCTCGCTGCGCTGCAGCCGGACGCCCGAGCCGGCCCCGACGAGGACGACCGCGACACGCGGCTCGGTCATAGCGACTCGGTCATGGTGGCGGCAGGCGGGCGATCAGGAGGCGAGGACCTCGTCGAGGATGCTCGAGGCGCTCTGCTCGTCGGTCTTCTCGGCGAGGGCGAGCTCCGAGGTGAGGATCTGGCGCGCCTTGGCGAGCATCCGCTTCTCCCCCGCGGAGAGCCCGCGGTCCTGGTCGCGCCGCCACAGGTCGCGCACGACCTCGGAGACCTTGATGACGTCGCCGGAGGCGAGCTTCTCGAGGTTGGCCTTGTAGCGCCGGCTCCAGTTGGTGGGCTCCTCGGTGAAGGGAGCGCGCAGCACGTCGAAGACCTGGTCGAGGCCCTCGCGGCCGATCACGTCGCGCACGCCGACGAGGTCGACGTTGTCGGCCGGGACCTCGATCGTGAGATCGCCCTGGGTGACGTTGAGCTTGAGGTAGAGCCGCTCCTCGCCCCTGATGGTGCGCTTCTTGACCTCGATGATCGTGGCCGCACCGTGGTGCGGGTAGACGACGGTCTCGCCGACCTCGAACTGCAATGGAATCACCCCTTCAGCGGCTGCCGAGTTTACCACGCAAGCCCCCTGCTTAGGCTGGCCTTACCTCCGCCTCCAGCCGCGCAGACGCTAGGCTGGAGGCCGGTCCCACCCCCGTCGCCGGCCCCCGGCCGTGCCCGGGCCCCGAGTTCCTGGAGGCTCATGTGATCGGTCGCGCCGCGGCATCCGTCGTCGTCGCTGCATCGCTCGTTCTCGGCACGGCCGCCTGCACGTTCGTCACCCCGCAGGCGACCCGGAACGAGTACCAGCCCTCCGACGGCACCGCCGCGGATGTCGGCGACATCGAGCTGCGCAACGTCATCGCGCTTTCCGACGACGGCACGAGCGCCTCGCTGTCGTTCGGGGTGGTCAACACCTCGGACGACCGCATCGCGGTGACGTTCGGCTACGCGACGACGGACGGCACCGAGGCGAAGCAGACGATCGTCATCCCGGCCGGGCTGAGCGCCGTCGGCGGCGGCGATGACGACCAGACGCTCGTGCTCTCCGACCTCGACGTGACCGTCGGCGGCACCGTCCCGGTGTTCGTGCAGTACGGCACGACGCCCGGCAAGCAGCTGCAGGTGCCGGTGCTCGACGGCGCCCAGGAGCAGTTCTCGACGCTCGTGCCCACCAGCTCGGCCACGAGCTGACGGCACGGCCGGCACGGCGTCAAGGCTCGGAACGTCTAAGGCTCGGAACGTCTTCAGGGCTCGAAGCGATAGCCGAGCCCGCGCACCGTCACGAGCATCGCCGGGTTGGAGGGCTCGCGCTCGATGCGCGAGCGGATGCGCTTGATGTGCACGTCGAGCGTCTTGGTGTCGCCGAAGTAGTCGGCGCCCCAGACCCGGTCGATGAGCTGCCCGCGGGTGAGCACCCGGCCGGCGTTGCGCAGCAGGTACTCGAGCAGCTCGAACTCCTTGAGCGGCATGGTGATCTCGCGGCCGCCGACCTGCACCGTGTGCCGCTCGACGTCCATGCGCACGTCGCCGGCGGTGAGCACGGTCGTCTCGTCCTCGACGTCGCTGCGGCGGCGCAGCACGGCGCGGATGCGCGCGAGCAGCTCGCGGGTCTTGTACGGCTTGGTCACGTAGTCGTCGGCGCCGAGCTCGAGGCCGACGACGACGTCGACCTCGCTGTCCTTGGCGGTGAGCATGATGATCGGCACGCCGGACCGGGAGCGGATCTCCCGGCACACCTCGGTGCCGGCCAGCCCCGGCAGCATCAGGTCGAGCAGCACGAGGTCCGGGGCGATGCGCGCGAACTCGGCGACGGCGACGCGGCCGTCGTCGACGACCTCGGTCTCATAGCCCTCCTTCTCGAGCAGGTAGGCGAGCGGGTCGCTCAGGGCGGCCTCGTCTTCGACGATGAGGATGCGGGTCATGTCATGCTCCCAGACTCGCTGAAGCCGGCGGCTGCGCCTCCGGCAGTCGGATGGTGAAGGTCGAGCCACGGCCCGGCTGGGACCACAGCCGCACCTCGCCGCCGTGGTTCTGCGCGACGTGCTTGACGATGGCGAGCCCGAGGCCGGTGCCGCCGGTGTGCCGGCTGCGCGCCGGATCGATGCGGTAGAAGCGCTCGAAGACCCGGTCGCGGTCCTCCTCGGAGATGCCGACGCCCTGGTCGGTCACCGCGATCTCGACGGCGCCCTGCGCGCGTCGCACGCCGATGCCGACGCGGGATCCCTCGGGCGAGTACTGCACGGCGTTGGCGATGAGGTTGTGCACGGCCACGACCAGCAGGTTGCGGTCGCCGAACACCTCGAGGCGCTTGGTGCCGCCGCTGGCCAGCTCGATGCGCTTGCCCTCCGCGGCCACCTGGTTCTCGTCGATGGCGAGGGTGATCACCTCGTCGATGCCCACGAGCTCGGGCGAGGGCACCGCCTCGGCGGCCTGCAGCCGGGAGAGCTCGATGATCTCGCGGGTGATGCGGTCGAGGCGCTCGGCCTCCTTGGCCAGCCGGGAGGCGAACTTCGCGACCTGCTGCGGGTCGGCCCGGGCCTCGCCGATCGCCTCGGCGAGCAGGCCGACGGCACCGATCGGCGTCTTGAGCTCGTGGCTGATGTTGGCGATGAAGTCGCGGCGCACCTCGTCGAGGCGGTGCGCCTCGGTGCGGTCCTCCGCCAGCAGCAGCACGTGCCGCACGCCCAGCAGCGCCACCCGCACCCGCAGGTGCAGGCTCGGCTCCGCAAAGGGGCCGCGGGCGAGCACGAGCTCCTCGGTGAGCGGCTCGCCGCCGCGGCGCACCCGGCCGACGAGCGCCACGAGCTCCGGGTGCACGAGCTGGTCGCCCTGCACCAGGCCGAAGGCCTGCGCCCCGGTGCTGCACGCCACCACCGTGTTGGAGGGGTCGAGCACGACGCCCGCCGACTCGAGGGTGTCGATGACCGCGGCGACGCCCTCGGGCACCGAGTAGCCGGCGACGCTCGCGACGCGACGGCCGCGGCGGAGCGCGACGGCGAGGACGATGACGATCGCCGCCCCGATGAGCGCCCCGAAGGCCAGGGCCAGAGGCACCAGCCAGGCGGACTCCATGCTCGATAGATTAGTGAGAGCCGGAACGTGCCCGGGAAGCCGGAAGGCGCCGTGGCGGTCGCCGTCGCCGAGAGTTCATCGAGACGTCGCCGCTCGTTCACCTCGGGTGCGCGGGGTCGCGGTCCCCTACCGGGAGACTGGATAACCGCGACAGGAAGGAACGATCGGACGTGCGCGAGGTATTCCAGCAGGAGCTGCGCGAGGTGCAGGAGCGCCTCGTCGAGATCGCCGGCTTCGTCGCCGTGTCCATCGAGCACGCGACGCGCGCCTTCAACGACTCGGATGTCGCGCTCGCCGAGAGCGTGATCGCCGACGACGAGCGCATCGACCACGCGGCCCGGGAGCTCGACGAGCTGGCCATCAACATCCTCGCCCGCCAGTCCCCGGTGGCCCGCGACCTGCGCATCGTCGTGAGCGCGCTGCGGATCAGCGCCTCGCTCGAGCGGATGGGCGACATGGCCGAGCACATCGCGCAGCTGGCCCGCTACCGCTTCCCCGACAAGGTCGTGCCGAAGTCGCTGCGATCGACGTTCGCCGAGATGGGCGAGCTCGACGTCGCCATCGCCCGCAAGCTCACCAGCCTGCTCGAGAGCGAGGACACCGAGGTCGCCGAGGAGATCCGCAACGACGACGACCGGATCGACGCGCTGCATCTGAGCGTGTTCGACAAGGTGCTCGGCGAGACCTGGAAGGGCGCCGCCGTCGACACCGTCGACGCGACGCTCGCCTCGCGCTACCACGAGCGCTTCGCCGACCACGCGGTGTCGATCGCGAAGAAGGTGCAGTACCTGGCGACCGGCGACTGGGTGGCGGCGAGCGCCTGAGGGCGGCGCTGCCTCTGCGGCCCGTTACCTCTGGGAGCCCTGGTGCCTCTGGGCACCCGCTACTTCTGAGTGCCCTGGGCCGCGACGGCAGCGGCGCCCGCGGCGGCGGCCTCCGGGTCGAGGTAGCGGCTCGGCGCGAGCGGTCGCAGGTCGTCGCCGAGCTCGTAGACCAGCGGGATGCCGGTGGGGATGTTCAGCTCCGCGATGTCCCCGTCGCCGATGCCGTCGAGGTGCTTGACGAGCGCGCGCAGCGAGTTGCCGTGCGCGGTGACCAGCACGGTCCGGCCGGCGCGCAGGTCCGGCGCGATGTCCGACTGCCAGTAGGGCAGCATCCGGTCGATGACGAGCTTGAGGCTCTCGGTGCGCGGCAGCTCGGCATCCGGCACATCCGCGTAGCGCTCCTGACCGACCTGGCTGTACCGGGCGTCGTCGGCGAGCGGCGGCGGCGGCACGTCGAAGCTGCGGCGCCAGGTCATGAACTGCTCCTGGCCGTAGCTCGCGAGCGTCTCGGCCTTGTCGAGGCCCTGCAGCGCGCCGTAGTGGCGCTCGTTGAGACGCCAGCTGCGCTTGACCGGGATCCAGGCGCGGTCGGCGACCTCGAGCGCGAGGTCGGCGGTCTGGATGGCGCGGGTGAGCACGCTCGTGTAGAGCACCTGGGGGCGCAGCCCCGACTCGGCGAGCAGCTCGCCGGCGCGGCGCGCCTCGGCCTCGCCCTGCTCGCTGAGCCGCACGTCCACCCAGCCGGTGAAGAGGTTCTTCTGGTTCCACTCCGAGTTGCCGTGCCGCAGCAGGATGAGCGTGTGGGTCATGGCCCCAGCCTACCGAGCGCGCCGCGCGCGCCCGGGCGCCGTCGCCGCCAGGATGGGGGCGTGGCGGAGGGACGCATCACCCGCGGGACGACCGGGACGAACCGACTGCGGCGGGTGGACCGCTGGATCGCGAGGCTGCCCCCGCTGCGCCGCACGGACGACCCGCTCGTCGTCGACCTCGGCTTCGGCGCCCGGCCGGCGACCTCGCTCGAGCTGCACGAGCGGCTGGCGCGGGTGCGCCCCGCGGTGCAGGTGATCGGGCTGGAGATCGACCCCGAGCGGGTGCGCGCCGCCGCGGCCTCCGCCCGGCCGGGGCTGAGCTTCCGCCGCGGCGGTTTCGAGATCCCCGTCGAGCGGGCGCCCGTCGTCATCCGCGCCTTCAACGTGCTGCGGCAGTACCGGGAGCACGAGGTGGCCGCGGCCTGGGACCGGATGACGGCGCGGCTGCAGCCGGCGGGGGTGCTCGTCGAGGGCACCTGCGACGAGCTCGGGCGGGTGTGCTCGTGGGTGGCGCTCACCGCCGAGGGGCCGTGCTCGCTCACGGTGAGCCTGCGCCTGGCCGGCCTGCAGACGCCGGCGATCGTCGCCGAGCGACTGCCCAAGGCGCTCATCCACCGCAACGTCCCCGGCGAACGGGTGCACGAGTTCGTCGAGGCGCTCGACGCGCACTGGCGCCGCAACGCCGCCCTGGCCGTCTACTCCCCCGCGCAGCGCTGGATCGCGCTCGCGCGCGGTCTGCGCGCGGAGGGCTGGCCGGTGCGGGACGGGGTGGCCCGCTGGCGGCTCGGCGAACTCACCGTCGACTGGGCCGCGGTGGCGCCGCGCTGACGGCGGACTCCCGTCGGGCCGCACGGCGGCCGGGTGGCTCAGCGGCCGGGGTGGAGCAGGCCGCGCGCGGCGCGGCCGAGCAGGCCGAGGGCGACCTCGCCGGTCGGGATGCCCTCCAGGCGGTTCGCGGCGGCGCGCAGTGCCGCCGA
>JASGFF010000032.1:0-28068 GCA_047605685.1 Microbacteriaceae bacterium | reverse complement strand
AGATCCGGCCGCGCGTCGCGGGGCCGGCCGTGCCGACGCGGCGGCGCGCAGTGCGACGCTCGCGCTCGCGGCGGCCTGGAGCGTGGCATCCGACAGCGGCGCGCCGCTCGCGGGCGCGCTGCGGGGGTTCGCGGCGGCGCTGCGCGACATCGCCCAGACCCGCCGTCAGGTGCGGGTGGCGCTCGCCGGCCCGCGGGCGACCGCCCGGGTGGTGCTCGCGCTGCCGGCGGTCGGCGTGCTGCTCGGCGTCGCGCTCGGCTTCGACACGATCGGCGTGCTGCTTCGCACCCCGGCCGGCTGGCTGTGCCTGGCCGTCGGCGCGGCGCTGCTCGTGACGGCCCGGGCCTGGATGAGGGCGCTGCTGCGCCGAGCCGAGGTCACCGACGCGACTCCCGGGCTGCGCTGCGACCTCGTCGCGATCGCCGTCGCCGGCGGTGGCGCGCTCGACGCCGCGCTGCGGCGTGTCGATGCGGCGATGGCCCGCTTCGGGCTCGGCGGCGGGTCGCAGACGGTCGAGCAGGTGCTCGCGCTCGCGGCCCGGGCCGGCGCGCCCGCGGCGGAGCTGTTGCGGGCCGAGGCCGAGCAGCTGCGCCGCGAGGCCGCGGCCGAGGCGCAGGAGCGCGCCGAGGCGCTCGGCGTGAGCCTCATGCTGCCGCTCGGCGTCTGCGTGCTGCCCGCCTTCGTCGCGCTCGGGGTGCTGCCGATGCTCGTCGCCGTGATCGCGGCCACCGTCGGCGGGTAGCCGGGCGCGGGCAGCCCGTCCGGTCGGCATGGTGTCGGGCCGTCGCTCCTCTCGTGCACAGCCGGCCGCAGCGGCGGGGATTCCCCGGAGCCCTCGCCCGCCGCCCGCGAGCGTCCCGTCGCCGGCGACGATGGAAGCCGCTCGCGCCGCATCCGAGCGGAAGCATCCGAACGGAAGCCTTCGACAGAACAGGAGCACAGAGATGGAACGACTGCGAGCACGACTGCGCCCGATCCGCGTCGCCCGCGAGCGCGGCGCCGCCACCGCGGAGTATGCGATCACGATCATGGCGGCCGTGGGCTTCGCCGGGCTGCTCGTCACGATCATGAAGAGCGACCAGGTGCGTGCCCTGCTCACCGGCCTCGTGCAGAATGCGCTCGACTACGGCGGCTGACCGGCCCGCCGGCGGGGGCGATCGTGGCGCGGCGACCGCCGAGTTCGCCGCGGCGCTGCCCGCCGTCGTGCTCGTCGTCGCCGGCTGTCTCACCGGCCTGCAGTTCGTCGGCGAGCAGGTGCGACTGCAGGATGCCGCGGCGGGGGCCGCCCGCGCGGTGGCCCGTGGCGAGGACGAGGCCAGCGCCGCCGCCCGGGCGGCCCGCCTCGTCCCCGGGGCGACGGTGCGCTTCGGCGTCGAGGGCGAGCTCGAGTGCGCGAGCGTGAGCCTGCGCACCCGTGCCGCGGGGGCGCTGCTGCGGCTCACCCTGGCGGCGCGCAGCTGCGCCCTCGGCGGAGGGCTGTGACGGTGCCGGTGCGAGCGGTACCGGTGCGAGCGGCGCGGGCGTGGTGGCGGGTGTGCGCGCGGCGACCGGCGAGCGCGCGGCAGGCGGGATCCGGCTCGGTGCTGGCGGTCGCGGTGCTCGCGGCATCCCTGGGGCTCGTGTCGGCGGCGGTGCCGCTGTATTCCGTGCTCGCCGAGCGCAGCCGGGTGGTGGGGGCCGCGGACGCCGCCGCGCTCGCCGCCGCCGACACCGCGAGCGGCGCGCGGCCCGGAGTGCCCTGCGAGGCCGCGGCGCTCGTGGCGGAGGCGAACGGCACCCGGCTGGATGCCTGCCGGGCGGACGGCCTCGTGGTGACGGTGCGGGTGGAGGCCTCCGTGCTGCGGCTCGCGGTGACCGCGGTCGCGACCGCCGGCCCGCCGGGCTCCCGATGATCGTGGAGCGAGACCGCCCGCGACCTGTGTATGTTGTCCCCCTGGGGCGCCGGGGGAGGCCCGGCCGCGCCCGAGAGAGTGAGGGACGAGCGTGCCGGGCACCAAAAAGCTGGTCATCGTGGAGTCGCCGGCGAAGGCGAAGACCATCGGCCAGTACCTGGGGCCGGACTACCGGGTGCTCGCCTCCGTCGGCCACATCCGCGACCTCATCGAGCCGAAGAACCTGCCGCCGGAGCTCAAGAAGGGCTCGCTCGGCAAGTTCAGCGTCGACGTGGAGAACGGCTTCGAGCCGTACTACGTCGTCTCGGACGCGAAGCGGAAGACGGTCGGGGAGCTCAAGCGGGCGCTCAAGGAGGCCGACGAGCTCTACCTCGCGACCGATGAGGACCGCGAGGGCGAGGCGATCGCCTGGCACCTGCTGCAGGAGCTCAAGCCCAAGGTGCCGGTCAAGCGGATGGTGTTCCACGAGATCACCAAGGAGGCGATCCGGGCCGCCCAGGAGCATCCGCGCGAGCTGGACACCGCCCTCGTCGACGCCCAGGAGACCCGGCGCATTCTCGACCGGCTCTACGGCTACGAGGTGAGCCCGGTGCTGTGGCGCAAGGTCGGCCCGGGGCTCTCGGCCGGCCGGGTGCAGTCCGCGGCGACCCGGCTCGTCGTCGACCGGGAGCGCGAGCGGCTCGCCTTCGTCGCCGCCGGATACTGGGACCTCAGCGCGGTGCTGCAGCCGGCCGCCGGCGGCGAGCAGCGCTTCGAGGCGCGCCTCGTGCGCCTCGACGGCCGCCGGGTCGCCACCGGGCGCGACTTCGACGACCGCGGCCGGCTCACCGGCGACGCCGTCGCGCTCGACGAGGCCGCGGCGACGGCGCTCGCCGCGGCGCTGCGGCGGCCGGGCGTCGCGGTCGTGGTGAGCGCGCTCGAGCAGAAGCCCTACACCCGCCGGCCGGCCGCACCGTTCACGACGTCGACGCTGCAGCAGGAGGCGGCACGCAAGCTGCGCTTCAGCGCGCGGCAGACCATGAGCCTCGCCCAGTCGCTCTACGAGAACGGCTACATCACCTACATGCGCACCGACTCGCCCACGCTCTCGCAGCAGGCGGTCCAAGCCGCGCGCAGCCAGGCCGCCACCCTCTACGGTGCCGAGACGGTGCCCGAGAAGCCGCGCGTCTACGCCGGCAAGCAGAAGAACGCCCAGGAGGCGCACGAGGCGATCCGGCCCTCCGGCGAGGTGTTCCGCACCCCCGGCGAGCTGCAGGGGACGCTGCACGGCAACGAGTGGAAGCTCTACGACCTCATCTGGAAGCGCACGGTCGCCAGCCAGATGGCCGACGCGAAGGGCTCGACGGCGACCGTCACGATCGCCGCGGGTCCCACCGATGCCGGGCAGGGGGCCGATGCCGGGCAGCGGGCCGAGTTCGCGGCATCCGGGACGGTCATCACGTTCCGCGGCTTCCTGAACGCCTACGAGGAGGGCCGGGACGAGGAGCGCAACGCCGGCGCCGACGCCGCGGAGGCCAAGCTGCCGCCGCTGACGAAGGGCCAGGCGCTCGCCATCGCCGAGCTCGAGGCGGCCGGCCACGAGACCGCGCCGCCGCCGCGCTACACCGAGGCGAGCCTGGTCAAGACCCTCGAGGAGCTCGGCATCGGCCGGCCGTCCACCTACGCCGCGATCCTCTCCACGATCGTCGACCGCGGCTACGTGACCCCGCGCGGCCAGTCGCTCGTGCCCAGCTGGATCGCCTTCAGCGTCGTGCGCCTGCTCGAGCAGTACTTCGCCGACCTGGTGCAGTACGACTTCACCGCCGAGCTCGAGGAGGACCTCGACCGCATCGCCGACGGCGAGCAGAACCGTGTCGAGTGGCTCACCGGCTTCTACTTCGGCACCGCGGACCACCGCGGCCTGCGCGACGTCATCGACAACCTCGGCGACATCGACGCCCGCGAGATCAACTCGGTGCGGATCTCCGACGACGTGACACTGCGGATCGGCAAGTACGGCCCCTACCTGGAGGTCCCGGCCGCCGCCCCGGATGAGGAGGACGCGCCGCCACGGCGCGTCAACGTTCCCGAGGACCTCGCCCCCGACGAGCTCACCCCGGCCAAGGCCCGCGAGCTCATCGAGGCGCCCGTCGTCGGCGACCGCATCATCGGCGTCAACCCCGAGAACGGGCGCGAGATCGCCGCCCGGGACGGCCGTTACGGGCCCTATGTCACCGAGGTGATCCCGGAGGAGCCGGCCCCGGAGCCGGTGGAGCGGCTCGACAAGAAGACCGGCGAGCTGAAGCTCGTCACCCCCAAGAGGAAGACGCCCGCCCAGAAGCCGCGCACGGCATCCCTGTTCAAGGACATGGACCCGGCCACGGTCGACCTCGACACGGCGCTGAGGCTGCTGAGCCTGCCGCGGGTCGTCGGCGTCGACCCGGCCAGCGGCGAGGAGATCACCGCGCAGAACGGCCGCTTCGGGCCCTACATGAAGCGCGGCGGCGACTCGCGCTCGCTGCCGAGCGAGGACGCGATCTTCACGATCGACCTCGCCGGCGCCCTGGAGATCTACGCCCAGCCGAAGTACGGCGGCCGCTCCGCCTCGAGCGCGCTCAAGGAGTTCGAGCAGCCCGACCCGGCCAGCGGCAAACCGGTGCGGATCAAGGACGGCCGCTTCGGCCCCTACGTCACCGACGGCACCACGAACGTCACGATCCCGAGGGGTGAGACGCCCGAGGACATCGGCTACGACCGCGCCGTGCAGATGCTCGCCGAGAAGCGCGCCAAGGGCCCGGCTCCCAAGCGCACGACCAAGCGCGCGCCCGCGAAGCGCACCGCCGCCGCCAAGAAGTAGGGCCGAGATGGCGGGCCTGTTCATCACGCTCGAGGGCGGCGACGGCGCGGGGAAGACGACACAGCTCGCCCGGCTCGGGCGGTGGCTCGAGGCATCCGGCCGCACGGTCGTCCTCACCCGGGAGCCCGGCGGCACCGACCTGGGCCTGGAGCTGCGGCAGATCATCCTGCACCGCCGCGGCTACATCGCCCCGCGCGCCGAGGCACTGCTCTACGCCGCCGATCGCGCCCAGCACGTGGCCACGACGGTGCGCCCGGCGCTCGAGCGCGGCGAGATCGTCATCCAGGACCGCTACATCGACTCCTCCGTCGTCTACCAGGGCGCCGGGCGGGTCCTCGACCCGGACGAGGTGCGCGACATCTCGCTGTGGGCCGCCGAGGGGCTCGTGCCGGACGTCACGGTGCTGCTCGACCTGCCGCCGGGGCTCGGCCGCGCCCGACTCGGCGAGCGGGACCGGTACGACCGGCTCGAGGCGGCCGGCGACGACTTCCACGCCCGGGTGCGCCGGGCCTACCTCGAGATCGCCGAGCGCGAGCCGGAGCGGATGCTCGTCGTCGACGCGAGCCGGGACGTCGATGAGGTCGCCGCCCGGATCCGGGCGCACGTCGAGGGCGTCCTCGGCCGCCCGTAGACTGCGGCACATGACCGAGGCCGTCGACATCGCCCTGTGGGACGAGCTCGCCGGCCAGGAGGAGGCGATCGCGGCGGCCCGGGCCGCCGCGTCCGGCACCGAGGCGATGACGCACTCCTGGCTCATGACCGGACCGCCCGGCTCCGGCCGCTCCACGCTGGCCCTGGCCTTCGCGACGGCGCTGCTCTCCGACGGCACCCCCGGCGGCATCGCCGCGACCCGTGCCCAGGTGGAGGCCCGCAGCCACCCCGACCTGGCGGTGCTGGCCACCGAGCGGGTGGTCATCACGATCGACGAGGTGCGCGAGCTCGTGAAGGCCTCGCAGTTCGCCCCCTCCGTCAGCCGCCACCGCGTCATGGTCATCGAGGACGCCGACCGGATGCCCGAGCGCACCTCCAACGTGCTGCTGAAGGCGCTCGAGGAGCCGCCGCCGCGCACCGTGTGGATCCTGTGCGCGCCGAGCGAGGCGGACCTGCTGCCGACGATCCGCTCGCGAGTGCGCACCGTGCGGCTGCGGGTGCCCGCGGTGGAGCAGGTCGCCGAGCTGATCGCCCGCCGCGACGGCGTGCCGCGCGAGCTCGCGGACGTCGCGGCCCGTGAGGCGCAGTCGCACATCGGCATGGCGCACCGGCTCGCCACGAACGCGCAGGCCCGGGCCCGCCGCGCCGAGACGCTCGAGGTGGCGCTCGGCGTGCGCACCGTAGCCCAGGCGGTCGCCGGCGCCGCCCGGCTGCTGGAGCTGGCCGGCGAGGACGCCACGGCCATCACCGCCGAGCGCGACGCGGAGGAGAGAGAGCGCGCGCTGCGCTCGCTCGGCGTCGAGCCCGGCGGCACGGTGCCGCCCGCGCTGCGCGGGCAGCTGAAGGCGCTCGAGGAGGACCAGAGGCGCCGGGCCACCCGCAGCCTGCGCGACGGCATCGACAGGATCATCGTCGACCTGCTCTCCCTCCACCGGGACGTGCTGCTCGTGCAGCTGGGCGCCGGCAGCCCGCTCGTCAACGAGGCCATCCGGGAGCGCGTCGAGGATGCCGCCCGGGCCGCGGACGCGGCCCGGACCCTCGCGGCCATCGACGCGATCCAGACGGCCCGCGAGCGCGTCGAGGCGAACGTCGCCCCCGCGCTCGCGCTCGAGGCCATGCTCACGGCGCTGCGGTCGCGGCCCGCGGCACCCGAGGGCGTCGCGCGACCGCGGCCCGCGGCAGCCGGGGCCACGTGAGCCGGGGCCGCGTGAGCCCGGGCATCCGGCGCGCGCTCGCCGGTGTGCTGCTCGGGCCGCTGCTGCTCGGCCTCGCGCTGGCCGGCGGGGGTTGCTCGCTGCTCGGCACGCTCGCGGGCACCGCCACCTCGACGCCCGACCCCTCCGGCGCGCCCGCCGGGGCGGAGAGCCTCTACTCCCAGACGATCGTGTGGCGCTCCTGCGAGCAGTCGATGCAGTGCGCCACGGTCTCGGCGCCGCTGGACTGGTCCGATCCGGGCGGCGAGACGATCCAGCTCGCGCTGATCCGCGCACCGGCGACCGGCGAGAGCCAGGGGACGCTGTTCGTCAACCCGGGCGGCCCCGGCGGCTCCGGTGTCGACTTTCTCGCCGACGGGGCGGACGCCGCCGTCGACACCGAGCTCGCCCGGCACTTCGACATCGTCAGCTGGGACCCGCGCGGCGTCGGCTCCTCGAGCGCGGTCTCCTGCGGCACCGCCGCCGAGCTCGACGACTTCTACTTCGGCATCGTGCCGGGCGATGCTGGCAGCGCGGACTGGTGGAGCCAGGACCTCGCGGACGCCGCCGCCTTCGCCGCGCGCTGCGCCGAGGGCACCGGGGCGCTGCTGGCCCACGTCGACACCCTGAGCACGGTGCGCGACCTCGACATGCTGCGCGCCCTCGTCGGCGACGCGAGCCTGAACTACCTCGGCTACTCCTACGGCACGTTCCTCGGCGCCGAGTACGCCGAGACGTTCCCGGGCCGGGTCGGCCGGATGGTGCTCGACGGCGCCGTCGACCCGAGCCTCGACTACGCCGAGAGCGCGGCGGTGCAGGCCGCCGGCTTCGAGAGCGCCCTGCGCGCCTACCTCACCGACTGCCTCGGCCGTTCGGACTGCCCGCTCGCCGGCAGCGGCAGCGACGCCGGCAGCGACGCCGTCGAGGCGGCCATGGCCGACATCCGCGACACGCTCGCCCGGCTGGATGCGAGCCCGCTGGTGGCATCCGACGGCCGTGAGCTCGGCGGCGCCACCATGGCGACGGCGATCATCACCCCGCTCTACAGCGAGGCCAACTGGCCCTACCTGGACGCGCTGTTCCAGAGCGTCGCGCGCGGCAGCGCCGAGATGGCGCTCTCGCTCGCCGACTCCTACTACGGCCGCGACTCCGCGGGCGACTACGCGAGCAACCTCATCGAGGCGTTCTTCGCGATCGGCTGCCTGGACAGCGGCGCCGTGGAGGACACCGCGCAGCTGGACGTCGACGAGGCGGCCGTCGAGGCGGCGGCCCCCTACCTCGGCCGCTGGCTGGGCCCCTACTCGGGGCACGGCTACTCGGGCACCGCCTGCGCGGTGTGGCCGTACCCGGCCGTCATCCAGGCCGGGCCGATCACCGCAGCCGGCAGCCCGGACATCGTCGTCGTCGGCACCACGAACGACCCGGCGACGCCGTACGCCGCCGCCCAGGCGCTCGCCGCCGAGCTGGAGAACGGTCACCTGGTGACCTACGACGGCGAGGGGCACACCGCCTACAACGGCTCGAGCGAGTGCGTCGACGCGACCGTCGACGCCTATTTCGTCGACGGCACAGTGCCGGCGAGCGATCCGCTGTGCTGAGGTGCCGGAGGATGGCTCTCGTGCCCATCCGTCATCGCCGTCCCGTCGTCGCGGCGGCGCTCGCGCTGCTGCTCCCGCTGACCCTGGTCCCACTGGGCGGCTGCTCGATCGTCGGCACCACCAGCGGATCGGAGGAGGACGTCGACCCGGAGCTCGCGACGTTCTACGGGCAGTCGCCGGACTGGGAGCCCTGCGCCGACAACACCTCGCTCGACTGCGCGACGGTGGCCGCACCGCTGGACTGGTCCGAGCCGGACGGCGACAGCATCGAGCTGGCCCTGGTGCGCGCGAGCGCCACCGGCACCAAGATCGGCACGGTGTTCGTCAACCCCGGCGGGCCGGGCGGCTCGGGCGTCGACTGGATCGTGAACGGCGGCCCGACGGCCGCGGTCACGAGCGACGTGCTCGAGCACTTCGACCTGATCAGCTGGGACCCGCGCGGCGTGGGCGCGTCCTCCGCCGTCGACTGCGGCACGGATGCCGAGCTCGACCACTTCTTCTACGACATCGACCCCACCGAGCCCGAGCTCGGCACCGACGCCTGGTTCGACTGGGCTAACGAGCAGGACGCCGAGTTCGCCGCCGCCTGCGAGGCCGGCACCGGCGAGCTGCTCGGCCACATCTCCACCGAGGACAGCGCCCGCGACCTCGACATGCTGCGGGCGATCGCCCGCTCGCGCACCCTGACCTACGTGGGCTACTCCTACGGCACGCTGCTCGGCGCGACCTACGCCGAGCTGTTCCCGGAGCGCGCCGGCCGGATGGTGCTCGACGGCGCCGTCGACCCCGCGGAGGACTACGTGACGAGCGCGGCCGAGCAGACGGCGGCGTTCGACGCCGCGCTCGAGTCGTACCTCGGCTGGTGCCTGACCCAGTCCGACTGCCCGTTCAGCGGCGGCGTGGATGACGCGCTCGCCCTCATCCAGCGGCTCTACGATGCCCTCGACGCGAGCCCGCTCCTCGGCGCGGACGGGCGCGAGCTCGGCTCGGACACCATGGAGATGGCCGTCGACGCGATGCTCTACGACGAGGACAACTGGACGTATCTCAGCCAGGGCTTCGCCGCGACCCTCGCGGGCGACCCCACGATGGCCTTCGCCCTCGCCGACTACTACACGGATCGCGATGAGAGCGGCCACTACGCCTCGAACCTCATGGTCGCCTTCTCGGCGATCATGTGCCTCGACTACGAGGCGCAGGCCACCCCGGACGAGGTGCGCGCGGCGCTCGCGGCGGACGGCCACGACTACCTGTTCGCCGACGAGGCCCCCGGCTACGCCGCGATGGACTGCAACGAATGGCCCTACCCCGCCAGCCGCGAGGCGGGGCCGATCGCGGCGTCCGGCTCCGGCGACATCCTCGTGCTCGGCACCACCGGCGACCCGGCGACGCCCTACGCGAGCTCGGTCGCGCTCGCCGAGGAGCTCGACAACGGCCACCTGGTCACCCGCAGCGGGGAGGGGCACACCGCCTACGACGGCGGCAACAGCTGCATCGACGCGACCGTGGACGCCTTCCTGCTCGAGGGGACGGTGCCGGCGAGCGATCCGCAGTGCTGAGCGCCGGGCGCGGCGGGGTGCCGGGTGCCGCCGGATGCCGCCGGCGGGCTGCCCGGGCGGGATGCGCGATGCGGTAGCATCGTCAATCGTGTCCGGCTCGCCGGACCCGCCGCCCTAGCTCAGTCGGCAGAGCATCTCACTCGTAATGAGAAGGTCGAGGGTTCGATTCCCTCGGGCGGCTCTTCTGCGATGGGTCGCGACATGGGTGTCACCTGAGTCGCGACACGGGTCGCATGTCGGCTGCGATCGAGCGGCGTGGGGTGCCGGAGGGCCACGCTCGCACCGAGCGTCTGTCGGCAGCCCGCAAACGACCGGCCCGAGGGAGCTCACTCCGGTCTGCGGCGAGACGCCGGTCGGCCCGGAGCCGCTCGCTTGTGAGACTTGCTTTCTTGCCTGGGGGTGCCTAGCGTTGGACGCACAGCGCTCCGAGGTCACGGCAACCGAGACCGCGCGCGGTTCTGGTGCGGGGGGGCGATAGATGGGCAGGCTGTTCGGGGTCATCGCCACCGCCCTCACGGTGACGACGGCGACGGCGCGCTCGAACGAGGAGGACGCCGTCCGTCGATACTGCATCGCTCTGTGCTCTGTGCTCTGTGCTCTGTGCATCAGGACGTCGTCCATCAGAACAGCACCGCCGCGACGGGTTCATCCTTCTCCGGCGGCACCGCCAAGAGCCATGTCGGCCGCTCCAGCTAGGTCCGAGGACCGCGTAGATCCGACAAGAGTCGGGCCGAGCACCGCGTCGTGGGCAGCGGTCGTCGGCGCGGTGGCAGCGCTCGCGCTGACGCTGGGCGGCTGTTCGGCGGTCTCGGCGGGCGGCTCCCCGTCGCGCTCGGCAGTCGCCGCGACACCCGTGCCGACCGACGAGAGCGAGGTCGACGCCACCTTCGCGGAATGCATGTCGGAGCGCGGATGGACGCAGAACTCCGACGGCGGATACTCGATTCCGAATGATCAGCTGTCGCTCCTGCAAGCCGATATAAAGGAGTGCACCGCGGAGATAGAAGCAAACATCGAGCCTTGGGACGATGCAGACTGGGAGAAAGTCTACGAGGGGAATATCGAGACGGCGAACTGCTTGATCGAGCACGGGTATTCCGTTCCGGAGCAACCGTCTTTCCAGGTGTTCAAGGACACGTATCACACCGAGCAGACCTGGGACCCGTACGCGAACATCCCCAGCGATGAGGTGCAGAAGGTCATCGAGACCGAGTGCGCCCAGCCGGATGTGGTCTACTGACCGAGGAATTGATCGGGCAATTGACTGAGCCACCCAGCCGACGAGATCGCGGATCACACCTTCGGGCCATCGGGCCCTGGATCATCGTCGCCGTTCTGGCGATAGCGCTCGTGACGGTGAGCACGGTCGCGGCGCTGCGCCTGTTCACCCCGCCGGCCGTCAGCGCGGACGACACGACCGCGCTCGTCACCCTGTCGTCGGGATCGGTGAGCTCCTCGCTCACCCTCAACGTCGCCGCGAGCTGGCCGTCCACCGTCGCCGGGGCGAACCTCGCCACCGGAGTGGTGACGAGCGTCGGGGTGACGGCCGGGCAGCGGGTGACGAGCGGCGAGGTGCTCTTCACCGTCGACATGCGACCGGTCGTCATCGCCGAGGGAAGGATCCCGGCCTACACGGATCTCAGCATCGGCGACTCGGGACGGATCGTCGCGCAGCTGCAGAGACTGCTGATCGCGACCGGCGACTACTCCGGCCCCGTCTCGGGCGTGTTCGATGCGGCGGTCAGGAGCGCCGTCGAGGCGTGGCAGAGCGGGCTCGGCCTGGACGCCGACGGGCTGGTCCGTTCCGCGGACATCATCTACGTGCCCGAGCTGCCGGCCCGGGTCGTCCTCGACTCGTCCGTGCTGGCCCGCGGCATGAGCCTCAGCGGGGGCGAGCAGATCGTCAGCACGCTCGCCTCCTCGCCCGTCTTCAGCATCACCGCGACCGCGGAGCAGGCCGCGCAGATCGCCGTCGGCAGCGCGGTGTCGATCACGGCGCCCGACGGGACGCAATGGTCCGCCGTGACGGGGGAGCAGAGCCAGGACGCCGACTCCCCGGACATCGTCACGATCGAGATCCTGCCCGCCGACGGTGCCGCGCGCGTCTGCGGCAAGCACTGTGACCTCATCCCGGCGGGCGAGCAGTCGCTTCTGGCCTCCGAGGTGGTGCTGGTGCCCTCGACCTCCGGGCTCGTCGTGCCCTCGGCGGCCCTCGTCAGCGACGAGGAGGGCGAGACCGGACTGCGCGACGAGGACGGCGTGTTCCACGAGGTCACCGTCCAGGCCTCGGCGCAGGGCATGAGCGTCGTCAGCGGCGCCGGTCTTGCCGAGGGGCAGCTCTACGAGGTGGCGTCGGATGGATGAGGGCTGCGCGGATGAGGGCTGTGGCGGATGAGGACCGTGCTGTGCGCCGATGACGTGTCGTTCGCCTACGCGCGCGACACACCGGTGATCGAGCACTGGTCGGCCGAGTTCCGCGCGGGGGAGCTGACCGCCATCACGGGACCCTCGGGGCGCGGCAAGTCCACGCTGCTCTACATCCTCGGGCTCATGCTCGCCCCGACGAGCGGGAGCATCCGGATCGCGCGCGACCTCATCGCCCGCGCCGGCGGCGGGGAGGATCCCACGGCGCTCTGCGACGTCACCGGTGAGGGCGACCGGGCCCGATCGGCGCTGCGGTCGCGGGTCTTCGGCTTCGTGTTCCAGGATGCGGCGCTGGACCCGACCCGCACGGTCCTGGACAACGTCACCGAGGGTGCCCTGTACGCGGGGCGGTCGCGACGGGCGGCGGCCCGTCGCGCCGTCGTCATGCTCGAGGACCTCGGCGTGCACACCCGCATCCACGCCCGCCCGGGTCAGATCTCCGGGGGGGGGGGGGGCAGGCGCAGCGCATCGCCGTGGCTCGCGCGCTGCTCCACGATCCGCAGATCGTCCTCGCGGACGAGCCCACCGGAAACCTCGACGGGGACTCGGCGGCGGTCGTCATCGGGGCTCTCCGCGAGCGCGCGGATCGCGGGGCGGCCGTCATCGTCGTCACGCACGACCCGGTGACCGCCGACCGCTGCGACCGATCGCTGCGGCTGTGATCGCTGCGGCTGTGATCCCCTGCGGCGGTGAGTCCCGGTGGCCGTGAGCAGGGGCACTCGCGTCGCCGACCTCCTCCGCGAGGTCGCCTCCACGGCGCGCGCGCAGCCGGTGATGTCCCTGGTCGCCGTGCTGCTGTCCGGCGCGCTGAGCGCCGCCGTGCTGCTCACGGCGGGGGGCACGGACGCCAACCAGCGCAGCGTGCTCGCATCGATCGACTCGGCGGGGACGCGCTCGATCATCGTGTCGATGGACACCGGGGCGGGGGTCGGCGCGGACGTGATCGAACGCCTGAGCGACATCCCGTCGATCGCCTGGGCGGGCGGCTTCGGCAGCGCGGTCGACGCGAAGAACAGCGCGCTCGGCTCGGCGGGGGTCAACGTGCCGGTGCGTCGCGTCTGGACGGATGACCTCGGCGGCCTCGGCATCCCGGACGACGGTGCGCAGACGCTCACCGGCACGGAGGCGGCGTGGGCGTCATCGGAGGCCCTCACCCAGCTGGGCCTTGGCGGCGCCTACGGTGCGATCACGGCCGACGACGGTCGCGGCCTCGACGTGGCGGGCCGGATCGCCGTGCCGTCATACCTCGACTTCCTCGAGCCGCTCGTCCTGTCGCCGCAGACGACAACGAGCGATCTCGACCTCGCCACGCTCGTCGTGATCGCGCGGCAGCCGGCGGAGGTCGAGCCCCTGACCGCTCTGATCTCCTCGCTTCTGGACCCCGCGGACGCCTCGAAGGTGACGATCCGGACGAGCGAGTCGTTCGCGCGTCTCCGAGCGCTCGTGGACGAGCAGCTCAGCTCCTCGAGCTGGTCCCTTGTCGTCACCCTGTTCGGCCTCACCGGGTTGCTCACCTTCGTGGTGAACATGGGGCTGGTGATCATGCGGCGCAAGGACTTCGGCCGGCGACGAGCGCTCGGGGCGACGAAGGGGCTGATCGTCGCGCTCATGGTGGCCCAGGCCGGCGCGCTCGCGGCGCTGGGCGCCGTGCTCGGGATCGGGGCCTCGCTGGCCTGCCTGCTGGTCGCGGGGGCGCCCCTGGCCTCGCCGTCGTACACGCTCGCGCTGGGCTGGATGTGCGTCGCCGTCGGCATCGTCTCGAGCCTGCTGCCGGGCCTGGCGGCGGCCCGTCGGGAGCCGATCCGGGAGCTGCGCGTGCCGTAGCGAGGGTCGCCTCGCCCTGTCCCGCTCGCGACGGCGGCGAGCGTCATCCAGACGCCGACGCTCTCGTGCAGCTCGAGCCCGTTGCCGGCATCCGGCACCGCGGTGAGCGCGAGCCAGTGTCACCGGGCGGCGGATTCTGGCAGACGGCGGTGCCGGCCGCGGACGGATGACGGAGCGTGACCGTGTGCTTCGGCTCGGTTACGCGGGCGCGGCGCCGAGGCCTCACGAGTCGGGATGATCTCGACTACATCGACCCGAAAGGTGACATATGAACTGGCCTGCCCTGGCCGCACTCGCCGTCGTCGTCCTCGTCGGCGTCGGCCTGCACCGACTCCGACGCCGTCGGCTGAACTTCAGCGTCGTGACGCTCGTGGCCCTCGCCGCCGGCATCCCGATCGGGCTCGTCGCGGGCGAGAACGTGGAGTACATCGACCCGATCGGCAAGATCTACCTCAACATCCTGCTCGCCTGCGTCGCGCCCCTGGTGCTCGTCGCGATCGTCTCCTCGGTCACCTCCCTCGGCACGCTCGAGAAGCTGCGCAGCATCGGCGCGCGCTCGATCTTCTGGCTGCTGCTGAGCAACGCCCTCGCCGTCGTCCTCGCCCTCGGCCTCGGCCTGCTCGCCCAGCCCGGCAGCGGTGTGCATGCCGAGCTCGGCAGCGCCTCGACATCCGTGATCGAGAACTCGGTGCAGGACTTCTCCCAGGTGGTGATCTCTTTCTTTCCGACGAACCTCGTCGAGAATCTGCGCTCGAACGACATCATCCCGATCATCCTGGTGGCGGTGGTGCTCTCGGTCGCCTACCTTGCCCTCGCCGCCCGCCGGCCGGAGGCTGTGCGCTCCTTCCGTGACGGCGCCGAGGCGCTCAAGCTCGTCGTGTTCAAGGCGGTCGGCTATGTCATCCGGCTCACGCCCTACGCGATCGTCGCCCTCACCGCGACCACCGTTGGCGAGAGCGCCAACCTCGGCGGCCAGTTCTGGTCGCTTCTCGGGCTGCTCGCCCTCGTCTGGCTCGCCTGCTTCCTGCACGCCTTCGTGATCAACGGCGTGCTGCTGCGGACGTTCGCGGACGTCTCGCCGCTCGCGTTCTTCCGCAAGGTCTTCCCCGCGCAGCTGACGGCGTTCACGACGCAGAGCAGCGTCGGCACGCTGCCGGTCACCACGAGCCGACTGACGAGCAGCATCGGGGTGCACCCCGAGATCGCGCATTTCGCCGCGCCGCTCGGCACCACGATCGGGATGCCGGGATGCTCGGGCATCTGGCCGGTGCTCGTCGCCGTCTGGGGCATCAACGCCTACGACATCACCTACTCGCTCGTCGATTACGCGATCCTCGCCGTGCTCGGCGTCGTGGTCTCGATCGGCACCGCCGGGGTGCCCGGCACGGCGACCGTCGCCGCCGCCACCGTGTTCGCCGCGGCCGGCCTGCCGCTGGAGTTCGTCGCTGTGACGATCCCGATCAGCACGATCGCGGACATGGCGCGGACGATGACGAACGTCACCGCGGCCTCGGTGAGCGCGACGATCGTGGCACGGCAGACGCGGCTGCTCGACGACGCGGTGTTCGCGCGTGATGCCTCCGACGACGCGGCGGCCGGAGGGGCGGTGACCCGAGACGCGGCGGCCGAGGCCGAGACGGACGACGCCCCGCTCGGGGAGCTCGGCGGTGCCGGCCTCGCGGCGAGCGCGGCGCCCGAAGAGGATCACGGGCTCGTGCCGGCCGGGGTGAGCGCCCGATGAGCGGCTCGACCGTGGTCGGAGCGCTCGGAGCCCGGCGGAGACTCCTTCTCGGCGCGGGCGCGGGCGTGGCCGGTGCGGCGCTCGCGCTGCTGCCCGCCGCCGCGGCGCTCGCGACCGATGTGACGAACCCCGCCGACAACCCGGCACCGGTGACCGTGGTCGTCGATGGGCAGACCTATTACGACGGCCTGGACACGTTGCCCGGCTACGACGATTACGCCTGCACCGCCATCCCGGGCGTCGAGTACGACTTCGCCGACGACGAGATCGTCTACCCGGACGGGCAGGTCGTCAGCTGGACCGAGTGGGACCGCATCGCCGGGTACCAGGTGTGGCTGGCACAGCAAAGCAGCTCCTCGTCCACGAGCTCCTCCTCGAGCTCCGGCTCGTCCAGCTCGTCCAGCTCGTCGAAGAGCTCCTCGAGCTCTTCGTCGAGCTCCTCGTCGAGCTCCTCGTCCTCCGGCTCCAGCGGCTCGTCGTCGTCGTCCTCGTCGAAGTCGTCCTCGTCGAGTTCGACGAAGTCGTCCTCCTCCAACTCCTCGAGCGCGAAGAAGTCGTCGTCCGGCTCGTCGTCCTCCAGCTCTGCGAAGAAGTCCTCCTCGTCGTCCTCGTCGAGTTCGACGAAGTCGTCGTCTACGGCGACCGCCACCCCCTCGAGCACCGCATCCTCGAGCACCGCGACGAGCGAGCCGAGCGACGGCTCGACGGCCGAGCCCACCGGGAGCGCCATCGCGGCCGACGCGAGCGGTGCGACCCCGACGGACGGTGCAACTCAGAGCGTCGCGAGCACGGACGCTGAGGACGCCGACGCTCTCGGCTCCGACCTCGCCTCCGCCTCTGCCCCGGTCGGCGACGGCGACACCTCACTCGCCGGGGCGCTGCTGCTCGCCGCGCTCGCGGCGGCGGCGGCCGGCCTGCTCGCCGTGCACCGGATCCGCCCGTTGCTGCGCCGGGCCCGTGAACGACTGCCCGCCCTCGGCGTCCGTGCCGGTGCCGGGCTGCGACGCCTCGGCGCTCTGGCGCAGCGCGTGGGCATCCGGCGCATCATCGCTCGCTCCCGAGCCTGACGAGGCCTCCTCCGAGGCATCCCCAGCTCGGCCTCGGACCGTTACCCCGTCTCTCGACTCACCCTGTCCCTCGACTCACCCTGCACCGAAATCACCCTGCACCGAAAGGAACACCATGAGCAACCACGCTCGGCGGTGGCGCACAGCATCCGCGCTGACCGCAGCGGCGCTCGTCGTCGCATCCCTCAGCACCGGCGCTGCGGCCACGGCCGCCACGCGCACGGCGACCACCTACACCGACACCAGCTACCTCTCCGACACCCTCGGCGTGTCGAGCGACACCGTCATCGAGACGGTCAGCTACGACCGCTTCCAGTGGCTGCTGCAGCAGAGCGGGCAGTACGCGGTGCTCATCGGCGACCCGGCCGAGGACTCGTCGTTCGCCTCCGCGGCGCAGGCCGTCGACGCCGCGGCCCAGGCCGCGGGCGTGGACGCCGTGTACTGGTTCGACCCCAACCTCACCGGCAGCGTCACCGTCGGCAGCAATGTGACGCCGGCCCTCGACATCCGCGAGCCCTCGGCGATCTCCACGATCTCGAGCGCCTCGCAGACCGTCTACGGTTACGCCTGGACGAGCCTCATCGCGCAGTACCTCGGAAACGGCCTGGCCGCGACCGTCACCGGCAAGGACACCGAGTCGGCGAAGGTGGTCACCGCCACCGATGCCTCGGTCGTCAACGACGCGGACGACCCGCTCTACGACTACAGCTCCGGCACTCCGAGCACGGCGACCGACAGCACGTTCTTCGTCTACGACAAGGACAACAGCACCGCGGACGCCGAGGCCGACAAGCTCGTGGAGAGCGTCGACCTGACGGCCGACCCGAGCGGCTACGCGGCCGACGTCGAGGCGGCGTTCGCCGCGGTCGGCGGCGACAGCATCGACAGCTCGGACGAGTTCGCGTTCTGGGAGTCGGAGATCAACGCCAAGCACGTCGCCCAGGCGTCCGCGGGCACGACGGTCGACGGCGAGTCGATCCTCGACGACTCCGACGACGCCGACGGCTGGGCCGTCCAGCAGCTCACCTACCCGGAGCTCGTGCACCTGCTCAACCTCAAGGACAGCGCCTCGCAGAACTTCGTCATCCTCTTCGGCGGCACCTGGTGCCCCAACACCCGCGCGGTGATCAAGGACGTCAACGCCGAGGCACAGGACAACGGTGTCACCGTGTACAACTTCGACACCGTGCTCGACGGCGGCACCGTCGGCGGCGGCACCACGAGCTCGAGCAACCCGCTGCAGGTGCGCAACACCGCTAACTACAGCACGACGCTCAACGCGAACCCGACGTACGTGTATGCGAGCATCCTGGCCACCTACCTGAAGAACATCGTCACGCAGTACGACCTCAACAACGGCTCCTACGTCACCTACTACCCCAACGGCGACACCACCAAGTCGCTCGCGGCGGTGCGCAAGCTGCAGGTGCCTTTCCTGATCAACTACCAGCGCGGCACCGCGACGAGCCCCTCGAGCACGGCGATCAAGCGGCAGTGGATCCAGCAGAACACCGACTCCTCAACCGGGCTGCCGACGTTCAAGGAGTACATGACGCAGTACTGGTACGCCCGCCCGGATGCCGGTCGCATCGGTCTGACCAACTCGCAGTTCCCGTTCGAGCTGGAGATCCCCTACCTCGACGGCTTCGACTGGGAGTCGCCGAGCTACCCGGACACCACAACGAACGCGGATGACGCCGACTACCTGGTCAGCGCGGACGCCACGGCGCTCGCGACCGCCCTCGCGGCGGTGTCGGGCTCCTCGTCGCTGACGACGGTGGCGGACGTCACCGCCGCGATCACCGCCGCGAACGCCGCGAGCACCGTCGACACGACTCTCGTGGCGAACCTCACCACGATCCAGACCTACTGGACGCTCGCCCAGACCCGTAAGACCAACGTGACGAACGCACTGGCCAACGTGGCCTTCGGTCTCGAGGCGGTCGCGAAGCTCGGTACGTTCTTCGGCGGCCTGCCCGGGGGTGTCGTCTCCACCCGCACGGTGACGGCTCCGGCGGTGGTCTACGGCACTGCGCCCAACGTGACGGTCGCGATCGCGAACGATTACGGTCGGGTGCCCACCGGCGACGTCACCCTCACGGTGAACGGTGCGAGCTACACCAAGACCGTCTCGGGGAACGCGGCATCCTTCACACTGCCGGTGCTCACCCCGGGCAGCTACCGCTACACGCTGTCCTACCCGGGCGACGACCAGATCCTGGCCTTCACCGACACCGGCACCCTCACGGTCGTGAAGTCGCAGACCAGCTCGGTCAGCGGCAGCGTCGGCACCACGCCGACGCAGGCGGCCGCCGGCAGCTACAGTGTCGCCGTCTCGGTGCCCGCTGGGCTCGTCGCCGCCACCGGCGTGGTCACCGTGACGCTGACCAAGGGGTCGACCTCGAGCAGCTACACGGCAGCGCTGTCCTCCGGCGCCGCGACGGTCTCGCTGCCCAAGCTCGCCGCAGGCACCTGGGCCGTCGCTACATCCTGGCCGGGTGACAGCAACTACCCGGCGGCCTCGACGAGCGGCACCATCACGGTGGCGAAGGTCGCCGCAAAGAAGCTCTCCGGCTCCTTCACCAAGAAGCCGACGAGCAAGAAGGTCGGCAAGTACACGGTGAGGGTCACGGCCGCCACCGGCGTCACCGCGACCCGCAGCGGCAAGGTCACGGTCACGCTGGCCAAGGGCTCCAGCACCAAGAAGGTGACCGGCACGCTGGCCAAGGGCAAGCTCACGGTCACGGTGCCCAAGCTCGCCAAGGGCACCTGGAAGATCAAGATCCGCTGGGCCGGCAACGCCAGCTACAGTTCCGCCTCGGCGAAGTCCTCGGTCAAGATCACGCGGTAGCCGCACCGCGCGGGGGTGTCGCCGGTGCTGCCGGCGACACCCCCGTTGCGCGGCCTCGCTCGGGCCGCGGGCGACCGCGGGCGCGTCCGGCCGTTGCCGGCCGGGAGGCTGCGTGACGCGGGCCACACCGATTTGTTCTTGACCGATCATTCTAGAACGAGTATTCTCAAACCGTGGGTCGTCCGCGCGGGTTCGAGGAGAGCGATGCGGTGAACGCCGCGGCGGCGGTGTTCCGGCAGCGAGGGTATGCCTCGACCTCCGTCGACCACCTGGTCGCGGCCACCGGTGTGCATCGCGGCAGCCTGTACGGCGTCTTCGGCAGCAAGCACGGGCTGTTCCTCCGGGTGCTCGACGCGCTCGACGCGGCGGACGCCGACCACATCGCACGGCTCGACGTGGTCCTGATCGGCCTGCTCGAGCTCGCCCCCGCCGACCCGCGCGTCCGCACGCGGATCGCGACCCTCCTCACGGCGCACGGCATCACGGATGTGCAGCTCGGCGACCGGCTGCTGAGCCGCGCCGGACTGCGCAACGGGCCGGAGCGCACAGCCGTGCCGGAGCGCACAGCCGTGCCGAAGCGCACAACGAGAAGCAAGGAACAGGAATGAGCCGCAACACCGTCACCGTCACCGCGGAGCACCTCGTGGTCGAGCCCGTCGGGCTGGACAAGCTCTGGTCGTTCACGAGCCGACTGCGGATCCCGCTCGATCACGTGCGCGGGGCGACGTTCGACCCGGGCCTGCGCGACGAGCCGAAGGGCTGGCGCGGTCCCGGACTCGGCCTGCCGGGCAAGCTGTCCGGCACCTTCCACGCCGGCGGGAGGCGGCAGTTCTGGAACATCTCCGGCTACGACCGGGCGATCGTCATCACCCTCGACCCCGCAGAACGGTTCGACCGCATCGTGGTCACGGTCGACGACCCCGACCGGGTCGTGAGCGCGATCAACAGCGCTGTCGGCGCGCACTGAGCACCGCGGCCCGCACTGAGCACAGCGGCGGCGGCGCTGCCGCCCCGATCGGGCTCCCTATAGTGGTCGGGTGAGCTCGCCCGCGACCCCGCCCGCCGCTCGGCCCCCGCGCTCGCGGCTCGCACTCGTCGTGGCCGGCGCGGCCGTGGGCGCCCTCGCGCTGTGCGCCGGCTCCTTCGGCCTCGGCTACGCGGTCGCACCGACCGGGACGACGAGCGCCGCCCCGGCGCCGACCGCGACGGGCGACGCCGACCGCGCCGTGCCCGCGACGATCCCGGACGCCACCGACATCCGCACCTGCCGGGTCTCCGACTCCGCCAAGGCCGACGCCCTCGACGACTTCGCCGGCATCGTCGTCGACGTCTCCAGCGGCTCCACGCTGTTCTCCCGCGACGGCAAGACCGCCGCGGCCCCCGGCGGCACGCAGCTGCTCGCGACGGCGGCCGCCGCGCTCGACGTGCTCGGCACCGACTACCGGATGACGACGACCGTGGTCGCCGGCTCCACCGACGACTCGATCGTGCTCGTCGGCGGTGGCGACCCGACGCTGTCCCGGCTCGCCTCCGGTGAGAGCGTCTACCCGGACGCGCCGACCCTCGCCGACCTCGCCGAGCAGGTGCAGGAGGCGCGCGGCGCCGACGCGGTGCCGATCACGAGCATCATCCTCGACGACAGCTACTGGGACGACTCGGACGCCTGGGACTCGAGCTGGTCCTCCTCGCTGCGCAGCAGCGGCTACCTCTCCGAGGTCACGGCGCTGCAGACGGACGGCGACCGCTCCAACCCGGCCAATGCATCCAGCAAGCGCAGCGACGACCCGGTGATGATGGCCGGGCTGCGCTTCGCCAAGGCGCTCGGCGTGCCGGACGCCACCCTGCAGCTCGGCCTCGCCGACGCGGGCGCCGAGCAGCTCGCCTCCGTGCAGTCGCAGCCGGTGTCGAGCCTCGTGAACACGATGCTGCTCACCGGCGACGCGACCCTCGCCGAGACGCTCGGCCGGGTCACCTCGATCGTCGCCGGGGAGGACGGCTCGCGCGCCTCGCTGCAGCAGGTGATCGTCGACGCGCTCGACGACCTCGGCATCGACGCGAGCGGCCAGACCTTCTACGACGCATCCGGCACGAGCGCGGACAACGCCGTGAGCCCCTGGATCTACGCCTCGCTGCTGGCCACGGTCCGCAGCCAGCAGGGCGTGCTCGACGTCGTCTACAACTCGCTCAGTGTGCCCGGCGAGGAGGGCACGCTGTCCTCGCGGTTCGACGACGACACGAGCGCGAGCGCGGCCTCCGCCGTGCGCGGCCTCGCCACCGCGATCACCGGGGAGCGGACCCTCGCCGGCCTCGTCGAGACCGCGGACGGCAGCCGGCTCGCCTTCGCCTTCACCGCCACCCGATCGGATGTCGGCAAGAGCGCCGACACCGCCCTCGACGCCCTCGTCGCCGACGTCTACTCCTGCGGGGCGAACCTGTCGAACAAGTGAGCGGCGTCCGGACGTTCCTACACTGGGAGCATGTCCCGGGCGCTGTTCATCATCGACGTGCAGAACGACTTCACCGAGGGCGGCGCGCTCGGCGTCGAGGGCGGCGACGCCGTCGCCCTCGGCATCACCCGGATGCTGCGCGAGCATCCGCACCGCTACCGGCACGTGTTCGCCTCCCGCGACTGGCACGACGCCGGAAGCGACAACGGCGGCCACTTCGCCGCCGAGCCGGACTTCGTCGACACCTGGCCGGTGCACTGCGTCGCCGGGACGCGCGGTGCCGAGTACGACCCCGGCCTCGACGTCTCCGCCGTCGACGTGCACGTGCGCAAGGGCATGGGCGAGCCCGCCTACTCGATATTCGACGGCGTCACGGTGCCCACGGGCGGCGGCGCGGATGCCGCGGGGCCCGGTGCCGCGGGGCCCGGCACGGTGGCGGAGGCGCTCGACGCGCTCGGCGTCACCGACGTGGACGTCGTCGGGATCGCGACCGACTACTGCGTGCGCGCCTCCGCGCTCGACGCGCTCGCCGCCGGGCGTCGTGTGCGCGTGCTCACCGACCTCGTCGCGGGGGTGGCGGCGGCCTCGAGCGTCGCGGCCCTCGACGAGATCGTCGCCGCGGGCGGGCGGCTCGCGACATCCGACGCCGCGTCGGTGTGAGCGTCATCCCGGTCGAGACCGTTGACGACCCCCGGCTCGCGGACTTCGCGCACCGCACGGACGTCGCGCTGCGCCAGAACGGCGGGCGGCGCGGCGGGCCCGGCATCTACATCGCCGAGTCGGCGCTCGTGCTGCAGCGCGCGCTCGCGGCCGGCCACCGCTGCCGGGCGGTGCTCGCGCTCGGCGGCACCGCGGAGCAGGCGGTGGCGCTCGTCGGCGAGTCCGTGCCGGTGTACTCCGGGCCGGGGGAGCTGCTCGCCGCGCTCACCGGCTACGTGCTGCACCGCGGGCTGATCGCCTCGATGGAGCGGCCGGTGCCGCACCCGCCCGAGGAGCTGCTCGCCGGCGCCCGCCGGGTCGTCGTGCTCGAGGACGTCGTCGACCCCACCAACGTCGGCGCGATATTCCGCTCGGTGGCCGGCATCGGCGCCGACGCCGTGCTCGTCACGCCGCGCTGCTCCGACCCGCTGTACCGTCGTGCCATCCGGGTGTCGATGGGGACCGTGCTGCAGGTGCCGTGGGCGCGCGTCGGCGACTGGGCCTCGACGCGCGCGCTGCTGGCCGGCGCGGGCTTCCACATCGCGGCGCTCGCGCTGGCCGAGAGCGCGGTGCCGCTGCGCTCCTTCGCCGCCGCGGCGCCCGAGCGGGTCGCGCTCGTGCTCGGCGCGGAGGGCCCCGGGCTCACGGCCGAGGCGATCGCGGCGGCCGACAGCGTCGTCACGATCCCGATGGCGCACGGCATCGACTCGCTCAACGTCGCCGCCGCGGCGGCCGTCGCCATGTACGCCCTCGTCTGAGCGGGGCCGCGCGCGGGGTCGTGCGCGCGGGCGCCAGGGCGCGGCGGCGGCGGTGACGAAAACGAAGGAGCTGGTGACGGATGCGGCGGGACACGCCGCTCTCCGGGGCATCCGCCGCACCAGCTCCTTCGTTTTCGTCACTCGCGCCGGGCGGGGCGGGGTCGTCGGGTGCCGGGGCCGCCCAGGCGGGGCGGGCCGCGCGCGGGCTCAGGCGAGCAGCTGGTGCCGGGCGAGCTCGGCGTACAGCGGCGTGGTGCGCAGCAGCTCGGCGTGGCTGCCGACGCCCACCACCCGGCCGGCGTCGAGCACGACGATCCGGTCCGCGTCGACCACGGTGGCCAGCCGGTGCGCGATGACGACGAGGGTGCGCCCGGTCGCGACGGCGTCGATCGCCTCGCGCATGAGCTGCTCGTTGACGCCGTCGAGGCTCGACGTGGACTCGTCGAGCAGCAGGACGGGCGGCGCGGCCAGCAGCGTGCGCGCGATCGCGAGGCGCTGGCGCTCCCCGCCGGAGAGCATGATGCCCTGCTCGCCGACTTCCGCGTCGAGCCCGGCCGCCTCGCGCTCCAGCACACGGCCGAGGTTCACCGAGGCGAGCACGGCGCGGCAGTCCTCGTCGCTCGCCCCGGGGGCACCGAGCAGGAGGTTGTCGCGGATCGTGCCGGCGAGCACCGGGGCATCCTGCTCCACGTAGCCGATCCGGGCGCGCAGCTCGGCGCGGTCGAGTTCGCGGATGTCGCGGCCGTCGAAGCGGATCGTGCCGGCGCTCGGGTCGTAGAACCGCTCGATGAGCGCGAGGATCGTCGACTTGCCGGCGCCGGAGGGACCGACCAGGGCGGTGCGCTTGCCGCGCGGCACCGAGAAGGAGACGCCGCGCAGCACCGTGACATCCCGTTCGCCCTCGAGGCCCGCGGCGGCGAGCACCTTCTCGGCCTCGGAGCCGTGTGCTCCCGCCGGGTACCCGAACTCGACGAATTCGAAGGAGATGGCGTCGGCGCTGCCCGAGATGACGGGATTCTCGGCGGCGGAGACAGCATGTCCTTCGTTTTCGTCGCGGTCGGGGGCGGCGTGTGCGGGGCCGTCGCGGTCGGGCAGGGCGCGCTCGGGGGCATCCCGCACCGGGGCGTCCTCGTCCTCGGCGGGGAGGTCGATGATCTCCTGGATGCGGCCGACGGCGCCGAGCGCCTGGTTGACCGAGTTGAGGGCGCCGATCATCTGCCCGAGCGGCATCAGCAGCATGAACAGGAACATCACGAAGGCGATGAGGCTCGCGATCGACAGCGCCCCGGCCGCCACCCGGAAGCCGCCGACGCCGAGCACCACGAGGAACGACACCTGCACGGCGATCCCGGCGATCGGCACAATGAGCGCGGACGCCCGGGCGACCCGCACCCCGGCCCGGTAGGCGCCGAGCGCCTGCTCGGCGATCGCGTGCGTCTCGCGCTCGGTGGCCCCGGCGGCGCGGATAGTGCGGATGGCGCCGAGCGCACGCTCGACGGCGGCCGCGAGCGCGCCCACCCGTTCCTGCTGCTCCCTGCTCGCGCGCCGGACGCCCCGCGAGAGCGTCACGGCGGCCAGGCCGGAGAGCACGATCACGGCCACCGTGAGGCCGAACAGCACCGGGTCGAGCACGAGCATCCCGATCACCGCGCCGAGGAACACGAGCGAGGCGCCGACGGCGTCCACGAGCCCCTGGGTCATCACGGCGTACAGCAGTGTGGTGTCGCTGCCGACCCGGGAGACCAGGTCGCCGGTGCGGCGCTGGTCGTACTCGCGGATGGGCAGCCGCAGCATCCGCTCGACGAGCCGACGGCGGGCGCCGAGCACGACGGAGGTGCCCATGCGCTGCAGCAGATAGTGCTGGGCGCCGGAGAGGATGCCGGAGAGGACGACGGCCGCGACGATGGCGGCGACCACGCCGCCGGCGATGCTGCCGGCCTGCACCCCGGCGATGACGCGGCTCGACAGCAGCGGGACGAGGAGGTTGGCCCCGGCACCGACGACGCTGAGCGCGATCGCGGCGGCGAGCAGACCGCGGTGCGCCGTGATGTAGGGCAGCAGCTGGCGGAAGCTCGCGCGCGGGCCCGCGTCGCGGCCGGCCCGGCGCGGGCGGGGGAGGGGGGAGCGGCGTTCGGGCGTGGAGGTGCTCATGTCGGCATCCAGTCTGGCGGGTGGCTGTGCGGATGGCCGTGCGGATGGCCGTGGCGGTCGGGGGCGTTCCGGGCGGCCGGGGCTCAGGCCCGGCCGTACTTCTTGTGCACCGCCTGGCGGGTGACGCCGAGGGCGGTCGCGATGACCGGCCAGCTCATGCCGAGGTTGCGTGCCTTGCGCACGAGCGCGGCCTCGTGGCGGTCGAGCTCGGCGCGCAGCTGGGCGAGGGCGTGCAGCGCGGCGAGGGGGTTCTCGTCCCCGGCGGCGGCCGTGAGGGTGCGCATTGCATCGGACATGCGGTCAACCTTAGTTGACGCGGCCGCGAGCTGCCCGGTTCCGGCCGACGAAACGCGTGGTGGCTGCCCCGGATGCCCCGGCCGACGAGACCGCCGCGGGCCGACGAAAACGAAGGAGCTGGTGCGGCGGATGCCCCGCGCGGCGGCGTGTCGCGCGGCATCCGTCACCAGCTCCTTCGTTTTCGGCAGCCCTGCGGGGGTCAGCCCGCGGGGGTCAGCCGGGGGCGCGCAGCGTGCGCAGCGTGACGGCGGCGGCGAGCGCCGCTGATGCCGCCTCGGCGCCCTTGTCCTCCTCGGAGCCCGGCAGCCCGGCCCGCGCGATGCCCTGCGCCTCGTCGTCGAGGGTGAGCACGCCGAAGCCCACCGGCTTGCCGGTGTCGAGCGCCACCCGGGTCAGGCCGTCGGTCGCCGCCGAGGAGACGTACTCGAAGTGCGGCGTGCCGCCGCGGATGATCACGCCGAGGGCGACGACGGCGTCCGCGCCGGCCTCGAGAGCGGCCTTCGCGACGACCGGCAGCTCGAAGCTGCCCGGCACCCGGAGCACCCGGTGCTCCGCGCCGCTGGCCTCGAGGGTGCGCACCGCACCGGCGAGCAGCCCCTCCGCGATCGTCTCGTGCCAGCTGCCCGCCACGACCGTGACCCGCAGCCCCCGCCCGTCGACCGCCTGCTGCGGCGATCCCGCTCCGCTCATGCCTGGTGCTCCTTCGTGCTCTCGGAGGCCGTGGCCGGCTCCGCCATCTCGATGGTCTGGGATGCCCCGCCCGCAACCCCGCGGGCGGCAGCGGGGCCGGTGCCGGGGAGCAGGTGCCCCATCCGGTCGCGCTTGGTGCTCAGGTAGCGCTCGTTCGCCGCGCCGGCGCCGACGATGAGCGGGACCTGCTCGGTCACCGTCATCCCGCGCTCGACGAGCTGACGGATCTTCTCCGGGTTGTTGGTGAGCGCCCGCACGCTGCCGAGGCCCAGCTCGCGCAGGATGGCCACGGCCGCGCCGTACTCGCGGCCGTCCACCGGCAGGCCGAGGGCGAGGTTCGCCTCGAGGGTGTCGAGACCGTCCTCCTGCAGCCGGTAGGCGCGCAGCTTGTTGATCAACCCGATGCCGCGGCCCTCGTGCCCGCGCAGGTAGACGACGACGCCGCCCTCTGCCCGGATGCGCTCCAGCGCGGCCTCGAGCTGGGGGCCGCACTCGCACTTGAGCGAGCCGAGGGCCTCGCCGGTCAGGCACTCGGAGTGCAGGCGCACGAGCGCGCCATCCCGAGGCTCGCCCGCGATGATCGCGAGATGGTCGGCGCCGGTCTGCCGGTCGCGGTAGGCGCGCACCCGGAACACCCCGTGCGCGGTGGGCACCGTGGTCTCCACCTCGAAGTCCACCCGCGGCGACTCGGGCACCGCGAGAGCGCGCGACGTCGACTCGCCCGGGTGCTCGGCGTCGAGGTGGCGGATGAGCTCCTCGATGGTGATCACCGGCACCCCGTCGCGCTCGCCGAGGGCGAGCAGCTGCGGCAGGCGCATCATCTCGCCGTCGTCGTCGACGATCTCGCCGATGGCGCCCACCGGGGAGAGGCCGGCGAGCTTCATGAGGTCGACGGCGGCCTCGGTGTGCCCGGCGCGCTCGCGCACGCCGCCGGGCACCGCCCGCAGCGGCAGGATGTGGCCGGGCCGGCGCAGGTCCGCGGGCCGGGAGCCGAGGTCGGCGAGCACCCGCAGGGTGTGTGCGCGGTCACTCGCGCTGATGCCGGTGCTCACCTGTTCGGCGCTGTCCACCGAGATCGTGTAGTTGGTGCCGCGCGGGTCCTCGTTGGCGCTCACCATCACCGGCAGTTCCAGCCGGTCGGCGATCTCGTCGGTCATCGGCGCGCAGATGAAGCCGGAGGTGAGCCGCACCATCCAGGCCACGGTCTCGCGGGTGGCGAGCTCGGCGCTGATGATCACATCGCCCTCGTTCTCGCGGCTCTCGTCGTCGGCAACGATCACCGGCCGACCGCGGCGCAGCGCCTCGAGCGCCTCCGGGATGCTCGCGAGGCTCATCGCAGGGCCGCCCGCCCGGCCGCGGGCCCGGCCGCGCCCGCGGGCCCCGTTGCGCC
>JASGFF010000031.1:0-30929 GCA_047605685.1 Microbacteriaceae bacterium | reverse complement strand
GCCGAGGGGCGCGTCGCCCGCCCGCCGCCGGCGGAGACCAGGCCGGCCGCCGCGATCGCGGCGATCACCGCGGCGACCGCGAGCGGAGTCGGGCGCTCGCCGGCGACGAGAGCGATCACGACCGGCACGAGCGAGCCGAGCACGCCCATGAGCGGCGAGAGCACGCCCATCGGCCCGAGGGCGAGAGCGGCGTAGAAGCCGAGGAAGCCGGCGGTCGCGAGGACCGCGGCGGCGGCACCGGCGAGCACGGCGCCGCCGCTGAACACACCGGGGGCGGCCGGCCACATCGCCAGGATCACCGGCAGCGCCGCCGCGTAGCCGAGGGCAGTGACCCTCAGCACGCCGAGGCGGCGGGAGCCGAGCGCCGCCGTGAAGTCGGAGACGCCGTAGCAGAGCGCCGCGGCCAGTGCCAGGAGCGCGCTCACCCCGCCAACGTTAGAGCGCCCGCCGGCGGGCCCGACCGCGCCGGCGCTACGCTCGCGTATCGTTGTCGTCATGTCGACCGTGGCCCTCGCGCCCCGCCGCTCGGCGATCGTCGACTCGCGCATCGACGAGGTCGCCCTCGAGCTGCTGCGCGCCCGCGGCCCGCTCGCCGTCACGATCGAGGCCGTCGCCGCCGGGTCCGGCATCGCGAAGACCACGATCTACCGCCGTCACGCCAACCGCACGGCGCTGCTGGCCCACATCGTCAGCACGACGACCCGGGTCGTCGGCGTCCCGCCCGGGCTCGCCGCGCGGCAGCTGCTGCACTGGTATCTCGGCCAGGCGCGCGAGGAGATCGACCACATCGTCGGCCGCGGCGCCGTCGCCGCGATCCTCATCGACGCCGACCACGACTTCACCCGGATGCTGCTCGACATGATCCGCACCCGGTCGCAGCCGCTGCGCGACGACCTGCGCGCCCGCTGCGACGCCGGCGAGCTGCGGGCCGGCCTCGACGTCGAGCTCGTCATCAGCATCCTGCTCGGAACCTTCGTCGCCGAGTCGATCCGCGGCCGGGCCACCGACGACGCCTGGGCTCACGAGGTGCTCGACGCGCTCTGGCCCGCGCTCGCGCCCGGCTGAGGCCCGGCCCGCTCTCAGGCGTCCGGCAGCACCTTGCCGGGGTTGAGGATGCCGCCGGGGTCGTTCGCCGCGAACAGGCCCCGCATGATCGCGACCCCGCCGGCGGAGATGTCCTGCTCCATCCAGGGGGCGTGCTCCAGGCCGACGCCGTGGTGGTGGGAGAGCGTGCCGCCATGGTCGATGAACGCCTGCTGCACCGCCCTCTTGACGACGTCGTAGTCGGCGAGCATGTCGCCCTTCGCCACGAAGGCGAACGTGAAGTACAGGCAGGCACCGGAGTGGTACGAGTGCGAGAGGTGGCACATGATCCAGCCCGTGATGCCGAGCTCGTCGTAGGCGCGGTTCGCCGCCGCGTACACGCCGTCGTGGATCTCGTCGAGCCTCGACCAGGGCGCCGCGGTCTCCGAGACGTCGCCCGCGGCGCCGTAGTCGAGCAGGAAGTCGCGCAGGTACGGGGTGTCGAACTTCTTCTGGTCGTAGAGCACGCCCGGGCCCTTGCCGACGCTTATGCCGCCGTGCCTCTTGACGATCGCCCGGACGAGCCGCTTCTCATAGGCGACGTGCGCGGCGCTGCCCTCGTAGCCGATGAACGAGAGGTTGATGTTCTCGAGGTCCCAGCCGCGGGCGGCGAGGTAGCGCTGCAGGATCTTCTGCGGGTCGATGCCGGTGACGGCCTTAGAGGTCGCGAAGGAGAAGCCGGACTCGCGGGCGTCGGAGAGCCGGGTCACGGTGGGCCGGGCGTCCGACTCGGCGATCTCGTGCATCGCCGCGATGCCGGCCTGCCAGGAGGGGAACAGGTAGCCGATGATCTCGCGCACCGCCGGCAGCCGGTGCACGTTGACGGTCACCTCGGTGATGACGCCGAGCCGGCCCTCGGAGCCGAGGATCATCTCGCGCACGCTCGGCCCGGTCGAGGCCGAGGGCATCGCCCGGATGACGGCGACGCCCCCCGGGCGGGCGAGCCGCATGCCGCGGGCGATGTCGGCGATGTCGCCGTAGACGTCCGACTGCATGCCCGAGGACCGGGTGGCCACCCAGCCGCCGACCGTGGAGTGGGTGAAGCTGTCCGGGAAGTGGCCGATCGTCCAGCCGCGCTCGTTCAGCTGCGCCTCGAGGTCGGGCCCCTGGGCGCCGGCCTGGATGACGGCGAGCCCCGAGCCCTCGTCGACGGCGAGCACCCGGTTCAGCCGGCCGAGGTCGAGGGAGAGCACCGTGCGCTTCTCACCGGGGATCGGCTCGAGGCTGCCGGCGATGTTCGAGCCGCCGCCGAAGGGGATGACGACGACGTCCCGCTCCGCCGCCCAGTCGACGAGCGCCTGAACCTCGGCCTCGTCCGCCGGGTAGGCCACGATGTCGACGGCGCGCTTGATGCTCGAGCTGCGGATCCGGATCAGGTCGCGGATCGACTTGCCGTAGCTGTGCACGACGCGCAGCTCGTCGTCGGTGGACACGTTCGGCTCGCCGACGATCGCCGCGACCTCGGCCACCCGGGCCTTCGTCGCCTTCGACCTCGGCACGGTGATCGAGTCGAAGGGGGCCGCCGCGGCGCGCTCGGCGCTGCCGAGGTCGAGCCCGACCGCGTCCAACACGAACGGCGCGAAGGCGGGCTTGTCCTCGTGGTGGAAGCCGACGCCCTCCACTCCCCATCCCCACCACTTCATGTGCTTGACGTCGGTCATGGTCGTCCTCCCCTGCGCTGCCTTCCGCGCTGCCTGTCCGGGGCGTCGATCTCGGCGCGCATCCGGCTGATCTCGTCACGGAGCCGGCCGGCGAAGCCCTCCGCCGACTCGCCCTCCTCGGCACGCATCGGCGCGCCGAACTCCACGGTGATGGGCTTGCGGCCGGCCGCCGGCCAGCTGGCACCGCGCGGCATCGCCCGGTCCGCGCCGCTGAGCGCGACGGGCACGATCGGCACGTCGCAGGAGATCGCCAGCGCCGCGGCGCCCGGCTTGAACTCCCCCATCTCGCCGGTGCGCGAGCGGCTGCCCTCCGGGAAGATCAGCAGCGACACGCCGCGCTCGAGCAGCTGCCGCGACATCCCCGGGCGGGTGCGCTGCCCGAGCCCCCGGTCGACCGGGAAGGCGTTGAAGAACAGCGACGTGAGCATCGTGCGCCACTTGACGTCGAAGAAATAGTCGGCGGCCGCGCCGGTGGCCAGGTAGCGGCCGAGCCGGCGCGGGACGGCCCCCATCACGAGCGGCGCGTCGAGGTGCGAGGAGTGGTTGGCGACGATGATGAACGGAGCGCTCAGGCCGTGCAGCCGGGAGCGTCCGCGGATGTCGACATCCGTCCAGGACCACACCACGCCCTTGAGCAGGCCGCGCTGGGCCACGAAGCGGAGCGCGGCGAGCGAGCGGGAGTCGAACTGGTCGTGGTGGCGCGGCATCAGCGGGCGCTGCTCCCGGCCCCGTCGACGCGACGGCTCGCGGAGATCGCGCCGGAGACCCGGCGGATGACGCCCTTGGGCAGGTGCCGGGCGAACCAGATGAGCAGGCCGTAGCGCAGCGAGGGGATGGAGATCACCCGGCCGCGCGCCACGTCGGCGAGCGCCTTCTCGACGAGCGGGCCCGGCTCGAGCCAGAGGAACCCGGGGATCGAGGACTTGCGGATGCCGGCGCGGTCGTGGAACTCGGTGTGCACCCAGCCGGGGCACAGCACGGTGACGGTGACGCCGGTGCCGGCGAGCTCGATCGCGAGCGCCTCGCTGATCGAGGTGACCCAGGCCTTCGCCGCCGAGTAGGCGCCGAGCGTGACGAAGCCGGCCGTGCTGGACACCTGCACGATCGCGCCACCGCCGCGCTCGCGCATGCCGCGGGCCGCAGCCGCACCGAGCACCAGCACGGCACGCTGCATCACCTCCCAGCCCGCGTCGATGCGGTCGAGGTCCGGGGTGACGAGCGAGGTGTGGATGCCGAAGCCGGCGTTGTTCACGAGCATCCCGATCGGCCGCGCGTCGTCCTCGAGCCGGGCGACGACGCGCGCCAGCTGGTCGCGGTCGGCGAGATCCGCGGCGAGCACCTCGACGTCGACGCCCCCGCCGGGCGCCTCGGCGAGCTCACGCCGCATCGCCTCGAGCCGGGCGGTGTCGCGCGCGACGAGCACGAGATCGTAGCCGCGGGCCGCCAGCGCACGGGCGAACTGGGCACCGATGCCGGACGTCCCGCCCGTGACGAGAGCCGTGACCATGGCCTTCACCCTACGCTACGGGTCGCGTAGCGTCCGACGGGTAGACTTGCCCGGACGGCGACGAGCCGGCATCCGCGCGCTCGCACTGACGAAGGACGCACATGATGACCCAGGAGATCCAGGAGATCCAGGCGCTCGTGCCGGATCTGATGGCCCCGGCCCCCGCCTTCAGCGTGCGCGAGTACGCCGCGACCGCCGTCGGCTCGCTCCGGGACGAGCTCGACCTGGCCGCCTTCGAGGCGCAGCCGCTCGCCGCCGAGGTGCTGCGGGTGGTCGCCTTCCTGCGCGCGCTCGAGCACGCGACGATGAACCAGATGCGCGACATGCTCATCACGCCCAGCCACCGCGACGCCCGGGTCACCGCCTTCCTGACCACCTGGGCCTACGAGAAGTTCTGGATCGCCGACGCGCTCGGGGCCGTGCTGGCCCGGCATCCCGCCGTGACGCTCGGCGCCCAGGCGCTGCGGCACCGCATCGGCGGCACCGTCCGTGCCGCGCTCGACAGGTTCCGGCCGATCGGCGAGTCGATCGTCGCGAACACGATCGGCACCGACGTGATCGCCGTGCACATGGCCCGCGGCACCATCGACACCTGGCTCGCCCAGGCCGCCTACGAGCGCGTCGCCGAGCTGGCGCGGCATCCGGAGCTCGGCCGGCTGTTCGAGCGCATCCGCGGTGTGAAGCAGCGCCACCTGGACTTCCTGCACCCGCAGGCGGAGTTCCGGCTCGCCGAGTCCGCCGGTGCGCGCGCCCTGGCCCGCCGCCGGCTGGCCCGCGCCGACTGGCCCGCCGGCAGCGACGCCCAGCCGCGCAGCGAGGTCGGCTTCTTCTTCGGCCAGCTGTTCCAGGGCGCCCAGGAGCTGCTCGACGAGCTCGACGCCCGTGTGCAGACACTGCCCGGCCAGGGCGGCCTCGCCGTGCTCCGCCGCCGCTTCGAGGCGCTCGCGTGAGCGCCCCCGAGCGCCGCGCGCTCTCCGACGAGCACGTCTTCCTCACCGGCGCCACGGGCTTCGTCGGCCAGGCCGTGCTCGAGCGGCTGCTCTCCGACCACCCGGGCACCCGCATCACGATCCTGGTGCGGCAGAAGGGCTCGACCGCCGGCGAGAGCCGGCTCGGCCAGCTGCTGCGCAAGCCGGTGTTCAAGAGCTGGATCGACTCGGTCGGCGGCGAGGCGGAGGCGGCGCGGATCGTCGCCGAGCGGGTGAGAGTCGCCGACGGCTCGCTCACGAGCGTGCCCGCCCTCCCGGACGACATCGACATCGTCATCCACTCGGCCTCCACGGTCTCCTTCGACCCGCCGATCGACGAGGCGTTCGCCACCAACGTCTCCGGCGCGCGCGGCATCTACGGCGCCCTGCTCGCCTCGGGCGCCGACCCGCACGTCGTGCACGTCTCGACCGCCTACGTCGGCGGCATCCGCAAGGGCATCCACCCGGAGCGCTCGCTGCCGCACACCGTCGACTGGAGCGCCGAGGCGGATGCCGCCTTCAGCGCCCGCGAGCGGGTGGAGCTCGAGTCCCGGCAGCCCGAGCGGCTGCGCGGCTTCCTCGCCGAGGCGAAGGCCGCCAACGGCAAGGCCGGACCGCAGGCCGTCGCCCAGGCGGCCGAGGCGGCGCGCGCCGCCTGGGTCACCGAGCGTCTCGTCGACTTCGGTCGGATGCGCGCGGAGAGCCTCGGCTGGACCGACGTGTACACGCTGACGAAGGCCTTCGCCGAGCGTGCCGCCGAGGAGCTCTGGGCCCAGGCCGGGCACCGGCTCTCGGTGGTGCGACCCTCGATCATCGAGAGCGCGCTGCGGCACCCGTTCCCGGGCTGGATCGACGGCTACAAGGTGGCCGACCCGCTCATCATCGCCTACGGGCGGGGACTGCTGCCGGACTTCCCCGGCCTGCCGGACAGCGTGCTCGACGTCGTCCCGGTCGACTTCGTCGTCAACGCGATCCTCGCCGCCGCGGCCACCCGGCCGGAGCCGGAGGACGTGCACTACTACCACGTGAGCTCGGGGGCGTCGAACCCGCTGCCGTTCCACGCGATGTACGAGAACGTCAACGAGTACTTCACCGCCCATCCGATCCCCAAGGACGACGAGCCCATCGAGGTGCCGCTGTGGCGCTTCCCGGGCGGCGCGAAGGTGGAGCGGGCGCTCGTGCGCCGCGAGCGCGCCGTCGGCACCGCCGACGCCGCGCTCGCCCGGCTGCCGATGACACCGCGCACCCGCGCCTGGGCCGACCGGGTGCGCAAGGCCCAGCACGACCTGCAGACGCTGCGGAACTTCACCGAGCTGTACCGCGCCTACGTGCAGACCGAGATCATCTTCGACGACGTGGAGGCCCGCAGCCTGCTCGAGACGATCCCCGTCGCCGACCGCGCCGAGCAGGGCTTCGACGTGCGCGATCTGGACTGGCACGACTACTTCCAGGACATCCACTTCCCCGCGATCACGCAGCTCACCCGCGCCTTCGCGAACCGGCCCTCCGGCTCGAGGGCGCGGGCGCACCGCGCGCTGCCGGTGCGCTCGGACGTCGTGGCCGTCTTCGACCTCGAGGGCACGGTGCTCGAGTCGAACCTGGTCGAGCAGTACCTGCTGCTCTGGGCCGGCAGTGTGCCGCGCAGCCGCTGGGCGCACGACCTGGCGGACTTCGCCGTCTCGCTGCCGCGCTACTACCGGGCGGAGCGGCGCGACCGCGGCGACTTCATCCGCACGTTCATGCGCCGCTACCGCGGCTTCAAGGTGGCCGAGATCGAGCGCCTGGCCCGCGGCAGCTTCAAGCGCGCCATGCTGCGCCGGGCGCTGCCGGAGGCGCTCGCGCAGGTGCGGGCGCACCGGGCGGCCGGCCACCGCACCATCCTCGTCACCGGCACGATCGACCTCATGGTCGCCCCGCTCGCGCCGTTCTTCGACGAGGTGGTCGCCGGCCGGATGCACGAGCGCGACGGCGTGCTCACCGGCTACCTCGCCGACCCGCCGCTCGTCGACGAGGCGCGCGCGGCCTGGCTGCGCAACTACGCCGAGCGCCGGGGCATCGACCTCGCGCACTCCTACGGCTACGGCGACTCGCACGCCGACATCCCGTGGCTGCAGCTGCTCGGCACCCCCAACGCCGTCAACCCCGACGCGCAGCTCTACCGTTTCGCCACCGAGAAACGCTGGGCCGTGCACGACTGGAAGCGCTCCGCCCCGACCCCGGCGCCCGCCGAGATCACCGCCACCTCACCCTCGGAAGGAGCAGGCAGCTCGGCCGCGAGCTGAGCGCCGGACACAGCATGGCGTTCGACATCGACAAGTACTCCGAGACCTCGGTCGCGGTTGCCTGGCAGGACCTCGACCTCGGCGAGTTCGAGCGCAACCCGCTGCCGGAGGCGAGCCTGCGCGTGCTGCGCTACATGTGCGACGTCGAATACCACACGGTCTGCTACCTGCGCGACCTGCTCGTGACCCCCTCGCACGAGGAGGACGACGTGAGCGCCTTCATGACGATGTGGAACCGCGAGGAGTTCTGGCACGGCGAGGCGCTCGCCGCCGTGCTCGGCGCCCACGGCATCACCGTCGACTTCGACGAGCTGAAGGCGACCCGCATCAAGCTCGGCTGGCAGGACCGCCTCGGCCCGGTGAAGCAGTCGCTGCTCGGCAACATCGTCGGCAAGGACTTCATCGCCACCCACATGACCTGGGGGGCGGCGAACGAGCTGAGCGCCGTCGCGGCCTACCGGCGGATGGCGGCCCTGGAGGACCACCCGGTGCTCGCCGTGCTGCTCAAGCGCATCGCCCAGCAGGAGACCCGGCACGTGGCCTTCTACACCACCCAGGCGCGCACCCGGCTGGAGCGCTCCCGGAAGGCGCAGGTGATCACGCGCTTCGCCCTCGCCAAGGCCTGGGGCCCGGTCGGCTCGACGATCTCGACGGACGAGGAGATCGCCCACGTCTTCGGGCACCTGTTCCGCGGGCCGGAGGGCCTCGCCGAGGTGCGCAAGCTCGACGAGAAGATCGCCGGCATGCCCGGGATGGCCGGACTGACGATCGTCGAGCGGGCGATGCGCAAGTACGGCGTCCCGATGGACGGCGAGCAGCGCGCCGCGTGATCGGTGCCGGGGCCCTCGCCGTCCTGCGCGCGACGCCCCCGGGCAGCCGTGTCGTGGTGCGCCGGCTGCTCGCCGACGGCATGGCGAGCGACGCCGTCGGCGAGCTCGAGGCCGTCGACGGGCAGCGCTGCGTGGTCGTGACGGCCCGCGGCCCGGTGACGATCGAGCTCGCCGCCGTCATTGCGGCCAGGGCCGTGCCGCCGCCCGCCCGGCGGCGAGGCGGGTAGCGGGCCGGCCCGGCCGCGCCGCGGGAGGCCCTACTCGGCGTGCGCTTGCAGGAAGGCGTACAGCTCCTGGTCGTCGACCCCCGGGAACGTGCCGCGCGGCAGCGGCGACAGGATGTGCGCGTGCAGCTTCGCGCTCGACCAGGCCTTGCCGCGCCAGCGCTCCTCGAGCTCCGGCTGCGCCCGGCGGCAGCAGGAGTCGGCCGGGCAGGTGGAGCGCTCGCGCCGGCTCGTCTGACGGCCGCGGAACCACTTGGAGTGCGCAAAGGGCACCCCGACGGTGATGGAGAACTCATCGGTCGCCCCGGCGGTGCCGCCGGTCTGGGCCGACTCGAAGAACGTGCCCTCGGGGGTGTCGGTGTACTGGTAGAACTCGGTGGTCTTGTTGGTGCGCTCGAAGGCCTGCCTGGCCGCCGAACGCCGGCAGACGATCTGGCCCTCGACCGAGCCGGTGACGTCGACGGGCAGCCGCAGGCCGTCGTTCTCATAGCACTTCGCGATGCCGCCGTCGCCGGCGACCCGCAGGAAGTGCACGGTGAGGTCGAGGTGGCTCGTCGCGAGGTTCGTGAAGCGCAGTGCCGCCGCCTCGTGGGTGACGCCGAAGGCGTCGCGGAAGTCCTCGACGGCGATGTTGCGCTCGCGCTTGGCATCCTGCAGGAACGCCACGGACTGCTCGAGCGGCATCAGGCAGGCCGCGGCGAAGTAGTTGATCTCCAGCCGCTGCTGCAGGAACTCGGCGTAGGTCGCCGGCACCTGGTGGCCGAGCACCCGGTGCGCCATCGCCTGCAGCGCCATCGAGCGCAGGCCGTGCCCGCCCGGGATCGAGGCCGGCGGCAGGTAGATGCGGCCGTTCTCCAGGTCGGTGACGCTGCGCGCCGAGTGCGGCAGGTCCTCGACGTGCACGAGCTGGAAGCCGAGCTGCTCGGCCATCTGCGCGACCGAACGGTGGGTGAGCGCCCCGGAGCGGTGGCCGACCCGGCGCACCGCCTCCTGGGCGAGCTGCTCGATCTCGGGCAGGTACTGGTTCTTCTCCCGCATCCGCAGCCGCAGCGCCGTGTTCGCCCTCCGGGCCTCCTCGGGGGTCGCGATCGCCTGCATCGCGCGACGCTCGAGCTCGCGGTGCAGCCCGATCATCGCGCGCAGCACGTCGTCGCTGAGCGCGCGGGAGGCGCGCAGCGGCGGCAGGCCGAGGGAGAGGTAGACGGGGCTGGTCTGCAGCCGGGCGAACTCGATCTCGAGAGCGGCACGCTCGGTCGGCGGACGCTCGTCGAGCAGCTCGGCGAGCTGCACCTGCAGCGCCCCGGCGATGCCGGTGAGCAGGCTCAGCCGCGGCTCCCGCTTGCCGTTCTCGATGAGGGACAGCTGGCTGCCGGCGATGCCGACCTCGGTGCCGAGCTGGTCGAGTGTCATCGAACGGGCGGTGCGGAAATGCCGGATGCGCTGTCCGATCGTGGCAAAGTCGGTCATGCACCGACTGTATCTAAAAATCCACCGATCTTTCCGCGCGTATCGGGGCTTTCGACGGCCACGGCCGGGGCATCATCGTCATAGCCGCCGATCTTGCCAGCGGTCGACTCGCTCAGGAGCCGATCCGCCGTCAGGAGCCGGGATACGGCCTGCCAGAAGACGGCTCGACCGAGGAGAATCGATGACGCACACCGCCGCGCCGACCGGCACGATCGCGCCGAGCGGCACCGCGCCCGCCGGCGCCCCCGCCCCCCTCGTCGCCTGGGTCGACGAGGTCGCCGCCCGCACCACGCCCGACCGGGTGGTCTGGTGCACGGGCTCGACGGCGGAGCGCGACGGGCTGATCCGCCAGATGGTCGCCGCCGGAACGCTCACCCCCGTCAACCCCGAGCACCGCCCCTACAGCTTCATCGCCCGCAGCGACCCCGACGACGTCGCACGCGTCGAGAGCCGCACGTTCATCTGCAGCGAGCGCGAGGCGGACGCCGGTCCGACCAACAACTGGGTCGCCCCCGCCGAGATGCGCGCCACCCTCGACGGGCTGTTCGCCGGCAGCATGCGCGGCCGCACGATGTACGTCGTGCCGTTCTCGATGGGCCCGCTGGGCTCGCCGCTCGCCCGGCTCGGCGTCGAGCTCACCGACTCCCCCTACGTCGTGGTGAGCATGGGCACGATGACCCGCATGGGCGAGGCGGCCCTGGAGCGCATCGCCGCCGGCGAGGAGTTCGTGCGCTGCCTGCACAGTGTGGGCGCCCCGCTCGAGCCCGGCGAGGCGGATGTCTCCTGGCCCTGCAACCCGGTGAAGTACATCTCTCACTTCCCCGAGGCCCGCGAGGTGGTCTCCTTCGGCTCGGCCTACGGCGGCAACGCGATCCTCGCCAAGAAGGCGTTCGCGCTGCGCATCGCGAGCGTCATGGCCCGCGACGAGGGCTGGCTGGCCGAGCACATGCTGCTGCTGAAGGTCACCGCCCCCACCGGCCGGGTGTTCCACGTCGCCGCGGCGTTCCCGAGCGCCTGCGGCAAGACGAACCTGGCGATGCTCCGGCCCACCATCCCCGGCTGGCGGGTCGAGACCATCGGCGACGACATCGCCTGGCTGGCCCCCGATGCCGAGGGCCGGCTGCGCGCCATCAACCCCGAGGCCGGCTTCTTCGGCGTCGCCCCCGGCACGAGCCGGTCGACGAACGCGACGGCCATCGACACCCTCTGGGGCAACACGATCTTCACGAACGTCGCGATCCGCGAGGACGGCGACGTCTGGTGGGAGGGGATGACCGACACGCCGCCCGCGGGACTGACCGACTGGCGTGGCGAGGCCTGGGACCCGGCCTCCGGTACGCCCGCGGCGCACCCGAACTCCCGCTTCACGGTATCCGCGGCCCAGTGCCCGTCCATCGCGGACAGCTGGGACGACCCGCGGGGCGTCGTCATCGACGCCATCATCTTCGGCGGCCGCCGAGCGACCAACGTGCCGCTAGTGGTGGAGGCACGCACCTGGGAGCACGGCGTCTTCTTGGGCGCCACGATCTCCTCGGAGACCACGGCGGCCGCCGAGGGCACCATCGGGACGCTGCGCCGCGACCCCTTCGCGATGCTGCCGTTCTGCGGCTACAACATGGCCGACTACTTCCAGCACTGGCTCGACGTCGGCAGCGAGCTTCGGCGCACCGGCGGCGTGCCCCGCATCTTCCAGGTCAACTGGTTCCGCAAGGGCGCCGACGGCCGCTACCTGTGGCCCGGCTTCGGCGACAACTCGCGGGTGCTCGCCTGGATCCTTGAGCGCGTCGCCGGAACCGCCCCGGCGATCGACGGCCCGCTCGGGCTCGAGCCCTCCCCGGGCGCGCTCGACCTCGACGGGCTCGAGCTGCCCGAGGCGGACCTCGAGGCGCTCTTCGAGGTGGACCCGGAGTCCTGGGCCGCCGAGATCGAGGACACCGCCGAGTTCTTCGCCTCGTTCGGCGAGCGGACGCCCGCGGTGCTGCAGCGCCAGCTCGAGGAGCTGCGCGACCGCATCGGGCGGCTGCGCCGGTCCCACGCCGCCTGAACCCGGGGCCGCCTCGACGGCGCGAGCGGGCGGCAGCAGGGCAGGTCAGCCGGGCAGGTGCGCGAGCGCTGCGGCGATGCGCCGGTCGAGCTCCTCGCCGGCATCCTCGGCGAAATCCGCGTCGCGGGCGTACACGCCGAGCGGCAGCGTCGCCGCACCGAAGAAGCCGAACAGCGGGCGGAGCTGGTGCTCGATGACGAGGCTGTGCCGGTCGTCGCCGCCGGTGGCCGCGAGCAGCACCGGCGTGCCGGCGAGCGCCTGCTGGCCGACGAGGTCGAAGAGGTGCTTGAACAGTCCGGTGTAGCTGGCCCGGTACACCGGGCTCGCGACCACGAGCAGCTCGGCGGACTCCACCCGACGCACCGCCTCGGCGACGACGTCCGGTAGCGGCCCGCGACCGAGCGCGGCGCCAAGCCCCTCCAGCTCGGAGACCTCGACCGTCTCGGTGTCGACCTCGCGACGCTCGCCGATCGCCGCGGTGATGCGATCGAGCAGCCGACGGGTCTTCGAGGGGCTGTGCAGGCTGCCGGAGACGGCGACGACGGAGAGCGGCATGACGGAGTCCTTCGGGATGGGGCGGTGGTGCGAGGGCGGCGGCTCAGCGCAGCGCGAGCGGCCGGGCGTGGATAGAGGGTGCCGCTCCCAGGCCGAGGCGCCCTCGCAGCGTATCGTGCGTGGCCGGCCGCAGGCCGCGGGCCTCGAGCAGCGGCAGCACCTCCTCGAGGAAGCGGATGCCGTGATCGAGCGTCGCCGGCAGCACGCTCACGCCGTGGAGCGCGCCGTCCCCGTGCCAGCGCTCGAGCTCCTCGGCGACCCGGGCGGCGGAGCCGACGAGCACCCGGGAGCGCACCAGGTTAGCGACGAGCAGCTGCCGCCAGGTGATCGGGCGCGCGCCGCCGATCGTGCGGCCGGACCGCTCGGTGGTGGTGCGCACGAGGGCGTGGCCGAGCGGGGCGAAGCGCTGGGCGAGGCGTGCGGGCACCGGCTCGTCGAGCAGCACGCCGGCGAGCGGCACGTCGACCAGGCGGGCCAGCCCGCGCACCGTCCGCTCGGCCGGCAGCTCCCCCTCGTCGGCGGAGGCGGCGTCGGCGAGCGGCACGAGCGCGACGAGCGCGTCGTAGCGCTCCCAGGCGTCCTCCTCGCTGTCGCCGACGACCGGCAGCACCGGCAGCACGATCGCCGGCGCCGGCCGGCCGTAGCTCTCCGCCGCCCGCCGGGTCTCGACGCCGACACGGGCCGCCTCGTCGAGGGAGACGGCGTTCGTGAACACCGCATCGGCGTAGCGGGCGGCGACGTCGCGGGCGCGCAGGCCCGACGCCGACAGGAACAGCGGCAGGTGGCCCTGCGGCGGCCGCACGGCGTTGAGCGCGCCCCCGGCGCCGTGGTGCTGGCCGGTGAAGCCGGCGGCGTGCACCCGGCCCGGATCGACGAGCCGGGCCGAGGCGACATCGGCGATGAAGGCGTCCTCGTCCCAGCTGTCCCAGAGCGCGTGCAGCGCCTCCACGAGCTCGGCCGTCGCCGTCGCCCGGTCGAAGTCGGTGCCGAGGCTCCGGCCGCCGTAGTTGCGCGCCGTCGCGGCATCCGTGGACGTCGTCACGGCCAGACCGAGACGACCGCCGCTGAGCAGGTCGAGGGAAGCCGTGGCACGCGCGAGCGAGTAGGCATCGACGTAGCCGGCGTTCACCGTGACGACGAAGCCGATCCGCTCGGTGACGGCGCTCAGGTGGGCGGCCGCCGCGAGCGGCTCGAGCCGCGCAAGCAGGTAGGGGTCGGTGCGCTCGAACTCGATGGATGTCGCGAGCCAGTCGCCGAAGTAGAGGAAGTCTGCCCCGGCGCGGTCGGCGCGCACGGCGAGCTCCCTGAGCACAGCCGGGTCCTCGCGCGGGTCGCGGTGCGCGCCCTCGGCCCGCCAGGCGTAGGGCCAGGCGCCGAGCGTTCGCACGGTGACGCCCACGAGGAACGGCGCGGAGGTCATAGCATCGACGCTAGGCAGCGTCGCCGTCGCGGTCATCCCGCACGCAACACGCGGCAACACGGGGAAAGACGGCGCAACAGTCGGCCCGCCCCGCAGGCCGCTGTGCCAGGGTCGGCGGCTGTACCAGGGCAGGCCACTGTGGCCGGGCCGGCGCCGAATCCGGAGTCGGGCAGTCAGCCGGGCAGCCGGGCGAGCGCCTCCTCGGCGGCGACCCAGGCGAGCATCGCGCACTTGACCCGGGCCGTGTAGCGCGAGACGCCGCCGAGGGCGGCGGCGTCGCCGAGCAGCTCCTCGTCGGGGGCGAGCTGTCCGCGCGAACGCATCGCCGTGCGGAACGCCTCGATGCGCTCGCGGAGCTCCGCGACGCTCATCCCGGGCTGCTCGCGCACGAGCTGCGCGAGCAGCGAGGCGGATGCCTGCGAGATCGCGCAGCCGTGACCGCTCCAGCTGATCGACTCGACGGTGCCGTCGTGCACGTGCACGCGCACCGTCAGCTCGTCGCCGCAGGTGGGGTTGAGCTGGTGCGACTCCGCCGCGGCGTCCGGCGCCAGACCGGCGCCCACCGGGTGGTGGGCGTGGTCGAGGATGAGCTGCCGGTAGAGCTCCTCCAACTCGCTCATCGGGTGCCGCCGAAGAACTCGATGGCCTGCTGGAGCGCGGCGAGGAAGGCGTCGACCTCCGCGGGGGTGGTGTAGAGATAGGCGCTCGCGCGCGTCGAGGCGACGGCGCCGAGCCGGCGGTGCAGCGGCTGGGCGCAGTGGTGGCCCACGCGCACGGCGATGCCGACGTCGTCCAGCACCTGGCCGATGTCGTGGGCGTGGATGCCGGCGACGTCGACGCTCGCGAGCCCCACCCGTTCCGCCCCGGACGCCGGGCCGAGCAGCCGCACCCCGTCGATCGCGGCGATGCCGGCGACGAGCCGCTCGCCGAGGGCCCGCTCGTGGGCGCTCACCCGCTCCATCCCGATGCCCTCGAGGTAGCGCACGGCGGCGGCGAGCGCGATCGCCTGGGCGACCGGCTGGGTGCCGGCCTCGAAGCGCTGCGGGGCCGGCAGGTACTCGGCCCGTTCCATCGTGACGGTCGTGATCATCGAGCCGCCGGTGAGGAACGGCGGCAGCGCCTCGAGCAGCTCGGCGCGGCCGTAGAGCACGCCGATGCCGGTGGGGCCGAGCATCTTGTGGCCGCTGAAGGCGGCGAGGTCGACACCGAGGCCGTGCAGGTCGAGCGGGGCGTGCGGCGCCGACTGGCAGGCGTCAAGCACGACGAGCGCGCCGACGGAGCGCGCCGCGGCGACGAAGCGCTCGACGGGGGCGACGGTGCCGAGCACGTTGGAGACGTGCGCGAAGGCCACGACGCGGGTGCGCTCGGTGACGAGCGTGTCGAGCAGCTCGACGCGCAGCACGCCCTCGTCGTCGAGCGGCACGAAGCGCAGCGTCGCGCCGGTGCGCGCGGCGAGCTCCTGCCAGGGCACGAGGTTGGCGTGGTGCTCGGCCTCGGTGACGAGGATCTCGTCCCCCGGGCGGATCGCGAGACGGGCGGAGGCCGGCGCGCCGCGGCCGAGGCTCGCGTTGCCGATGCCGTAGGCGATGGCGTTGAGCGCCCCGGTGGCGTTCGAGGTCCAGACGATCTCGTCCTCGTCGGCGCCGACGAAGCGGGCGACGCTCTGACGCGCCCGTTCGAACTCCTCGGTCGCGAGCTCGGCGAGGCTGTGCGCGCCACGGTGCACGGCGGCGTTGCGCCGCTCGGAGAAGTCGCGCTCGGCGTCGAGCACCGGAAGCGGCTTCTGGCTCGTCGCCGCGGAGTCGAGGTAGACGAGCGGATGCCCGGCAACGCTCTCGCCGAGGATCGGGAAGTCGGCGCGGATGGCGCCGAGCTCCGCCTCGGTGAACGGAGGCGGCGCCGTCACGGGCCGGGTGCTGGTGCTCATCGCGGTCCAGGGTAGTCACGCGGTATGGCATCGCGCTGAGGATACGGCCCATTCGGCCTGGAAGAGCGAGCCGGAGGCTCAGTCCAGCAGCGAGTGCTCGCCGAGGTGGTGCCAGTTGCGGTTGTGGTAGACGAGCGGGGCCGGGTCGTGGCCGTCCGTCTGCTTGGCCTGCAGGGCGTGCACGGCGACGACGGTGGAGCCGCCGGCATCCATGCGGTTGATGATGCGCCCGCGGATCCATGTGGGGGCGGCCGGCAGGTAGGGCTCGCCGGTGATGAGCCGGTCCCAGCTGGAGTGGTCGGCGAAGCGGTCGACGCCGCTCGTGGCGAACAGCTTCGCGGCCTCGAGCTGGTGCGCGCCGAGCAGGTGCACGACCACGGTGTTGGCCTTCGCGATGGTCGGCGCGCTCGAGGACTGGCTGGAGATCGAGAAGACCAGCAGCGGCGGCACGGCGCTCACGCTGAACACGCTCGTCGCGGTCAGGCCGACGGGGCCGTCCCCGGCGTCCGCCGTGATGATGGCGACGCCCGCGGGATGGTTGCGGAAGGCGAGCTTGAACTCGTCCGCGGGCAGCCCGCCCTCGATGGCGGCCGCTGTCGTCTCTGCTGCCCGCTGGCGATCCGGCTGTCCGTGCACGTCAGTCATGCTCTCACTCTCCGCCGCCGACGCGCTGGATGCGAGCCGTGTGACGCAGTGTGACCGGGACCGTCCCTCGCCGCCGCGGGGGTGTCAGCGCCCGCGGGCCGTCGCGTCCGGGTCCACGTCCGGATCCACGGGCAGCAGTCGCAGGCACAGCCGCCGCAGCGCGCCGCGCAGCTGGTCGTCGGGAAGCCCGCCGAGCCGGCGCAGCACCGGCTTGAGGTCGAGCACGACGGCGAGCGCGGCCCGGTCGTCGACCGAGGGATGCGGGCCGAACAGCACGGCGCTCGCCCGGGCGGTGAGCGCGTCGAGACGCTCGGCGACGGCGGATACCGAGCGAACCGCGGGGTCGGCGAAGTCGACGGGGGCGATCGTGCGATGCGCCGTGACCACCTCGTCGACGAAGCCCTCGACGAGCAGCCGGCGCCGGACATCCGTCTCGGGCTCGGCCTCGACGGCGTCGAGCAGCGCCTCCAGGGCGAGCACGCGCTCGTCGAGCAGCGCGTCGAGGATCGCCGCCTTGGTCGGGAAGTAGTAGTAGACGTTGGCCTTACGCACCCCCATGGCGTCGGCGATGCGCTGCAGCGAGGTCGCCGCGTAGCCCTGCTCGGCAAACAGCCGGCGTGCCGTCTCGAGCACGCCCTGGCGGGTGCGCTGCGCCTGCTCTGCCCTCGTCACGCCGACCATGCTACATTCGTTAGCCAATCGGCTAACGAAAGGATCACCATGACCGAGCCCGCGAGCACTGTCTTCCCGGTCGGCACCGTCCCCCCGGTCGGCACCGTCCTGGTCACGGGAGGCACCGGCTTCGTCGCACGCTGGTGCATCCGCGCGCTGCTCGAGCGCGGCTTCCGGGTGCGCACGACGGTGCGCGACCTCGCCCGGGCGGACGAGGTGCGCGCGCTGCATCCCGAGCCGATCGAGGTCCTGCGCGCCGAACTGCTCGAGGACGAGGGCTGGGCGGATGCCGTGGCCGGCTGCGCCGGCGTGCTGCACGTCGCCTCGCCGATGGGCGCCGGCCGCGCGCCGGCCGACCCCGATGAGCTCGTCGTGCCGGCGCGGGAGGGCGCGCTGCGGGTGCTGCGCGCGGCCGTCGCCGCGGGCGTGCCGCGCGTCGTGATGACATCGAGCGGCGCGGCCGCGACTCCCCCGCCCGGCGCGACCGGCGAGTTCGACGAGTCGCTCTGGACGGATCCTGCCCAGCCCGGCCTCGACCCGTACCGCCGCTCGAAGGCGATCGCCGAGCGTGCCGCCTGGGACTGCATCGCCGATGCCCGCGGCACCGAGCTCGCCACGGTGCTCCCGGGCGCGGTCTTCGGGCCGCCGCTCGGCGCGGCGTCCGCCGATGGCTCGATCGAGGTGATCGCACGGATGCTGCGCGGCATGCCCGGTGCGCCGCGCATCGGCCTGCAGATCGTCGACGTGCGCGACGTCGCCGATCTGCACGTGCGCGCCCTGCTCGACCCGGAGGCCGCCGGCCGCCGCTTCCTCGCCGTCGGCGGCTTCCTCTGGATGCGCGAGGTCGGCGCCGTGCTCCGCCGTCTGCCGGAGGGCTCGCGCGCGCCCGTCCGCGAGCTGCCGGACTGGTCGGTACGCCTGCTCGCCCGGCGGCAGCCGGGCCTCGGCCAGCTCGTGCCGATGCTCGGGCGGCGCTACCGCTACTCGACGGCAGCCGCCCGCTCGCTCGGTTGGCGGCCCCGCGACGCCGAGACCACCGTGCTCGACACGGCGCGCGCGCTCATCGCCGCGAACCACCCAGCCGCGGGCCGCCCGGCCGCCGACTGAGCCATCGGCGACCGACCGAGCCGTCGCCGACCGGGCCGCCCGGCCACGGACGGATCCCACCGGACCCGACGGGGTCCGCTCAGCCCGAGCCGGCTGAGCCCGAGCCGGCTCAGTTCTGGGCGCGCTCGAGCACGAGCTCGCGCACCCGGGCGGCGTCGGCCTGCCCCTTCATCGCCCTCATCACGGCGCCGATGATCGCCCCGGCAGCCTGCACCTTGCCGTCGCGGATCTTCGCGAGCACGTCCGGCTGCGCGCCGAGCGCCTCGTCGATCGCGGCGACGAGGGCCGCGTCGTCGGAGACCACGCGCAGCCCACGGGCCTCGACGACGTCGCCGGGCGAGCCCTCCCCCGCGATGACGCCCTCGAGCACCTGCCGGGCCAGACGGTCGGTCAGCTCGCCCGTCTCGACGAGCGCCACGATCTCCGAGACCTGCGGCGGCGTCACGAGCGACTCTGCGTCGACGCCGCGGGCGTTGGCGATGCGGGCGATCTCGCCGGTCCACCACTTGCGGGCCTGCGCGGGCGGGGCCCCGGCGGCGACCGTCTCCTCGACGGCCGCGAGCAGCCCGGAGTTGGCGACATCCTGAAACTCCAGGTCGGTGAAGCCCCAGGACTCCTTCAGCCGCCGGCGGCGCACCGCGGGCGCCTCGGGCAGCGCCGCCCGCAGTTCCTCGACGAGCTCGGCCGAGGGCTCGACGGGCAGCAGGTCGGGCTCGGGGAAGTAGCGGTAGTCGTCGGCGTCCGACTTGGGCCGACCCGAGGAGGTGCTGCCGCTGTCCTCGTGCCAGTGCCGGGTCTCCTGCAGGATGCTGCCGCCGGCGGCGAGGATCGCGGCCTGGCGGCGGATCTCGTAGCGCACGGCGCGCTCGATCGATCGGAACGAGTTGACGTTCTTCGTCTCGGTGCGGGTGCCGAGCGCGCGGGCGCCGTGCGGGCGCAGCGAGACGTTCGCGTCACAGCGCAGGTTGCCGCGCTCCATCCGGGCGTTGCTGATGCCGAGGCCCCGCACGATGTCCCGGATGGCGCTCACGTAGGCGGCGCCGAGCTCCGGCGCGAGCCGGCCGGCGCCGATGATGGGCTTGGTGACGATCTCGACGAGCGGCACCCCGGCGCGGTTGTAGTCCACAAGCGAGTACTCGGCTCCGTGGATGCGCCCGGCGGCCCCGCCCACGTGGGTGAGCTTGCCGGCGTCCTCCTCCATGTGGGCGCGCTCGATCGGCACGGTGAACGTCTCACCGCCGGGCAGCTCGACCTCGACGCTGCCCTCGACGGCGATCGGCTCGTCGTACTGGCTGATCTGGTAGTTCTTGCCGAGGTCCGGATAGAAGTAGTTCTTGCGGGCGAAGCGCGAGCTCGGCGCGATCGAGCAGCCGAGCGCCAGGCCGAGGCTGATCGAGTAGCGCACGGCGGTCTCGTTGACGACGGGCAGGCTGCCGGGCAGCCCCAGGTCGAGCGGGACGATCTGGGTGTTCGGCTCCGCCTCGTTGTCGCCGCCGATGGCGGCCGGATTCGGCGCGTCGGAGAACATCTTCGTGCGGGTTCCGAGCTCCACGTGCACCTCGAAGCCGATCACCGGCTCGTAGCGCTCGAGCGCCTCGTCGTAGTCCATCAGCTCGACGCCGGTCGTCTCGGTTCCGGTCGCTTCGGTGCTCGTCACCCGTCGATTCTAGGATGGCGCCGGTTCTAGGACGGCGCCGGTTCTAGGACGGCGCCCGCGCCGGCTCGGCGGGCTGCGACCGCGCTCCCGGGCCGGGTGCCGGGTCCGCGGTCCGCTCGGCGCGCACGAGCGCGATGCCGGCGAGGATGAGCGCGCCGCCGACCAGCTGCGGCACCCGGAGCGTCTCGCCGAGCAGCAGCCAGGCGTAGAGCGTCGCGGCGACCACCTCGAGCAGGCCGACGAAGGAGGCGAGCCGGGAGCCCAGCAACACGGTGGCGACGATGCTCGTCGCGTAGGCGAGCGCGCTCGAGGCCACGCCGAGCACGAGCACCGGCAGCCACACCGGCAGCACCGAGCCGAGCATCGGCACCGGCTCGAGTGTGACCGTGAACGGCAGGATGCCGGTGAGGCCCAGGATCCCGAGCGCCGTCCCGCCGAGCAGCAGCCCGGTGCCGGCGAGTGCGAGCGGAGGCAGCTCGGGGTCGTCCTCGGCGGCGACGAGGTAGTAGATCGCGCAGCCGACCATCGCCAGGAACGCGAAGACGAGGCCGAGGACGTCGAGGCGTCCGAGGAGACCGGGACCGATGACGAGCACGAGCCCCGCGACCGCGACGATGCTGCCGAGCAGCACGACGCGCTGCGGCATCCGCCGGCTGCGGGCCCAGGCCCAGGCGACGAGCGCGAGCGGGGCGAGGTACTCGACGAGGATCGCGGTGCCGACGGCGATGCGCTGCACCGAGGCGAAGTAGGCGAGCTGACAGCCGGCGACGCCGACGAACGCCATCAGGAGCAGGCGCCGCCGCGAGTGCCAGAGCGCCGCCCAGCGGCCGCGCAGCGATGCGAGCGTCACCGGCAGCAGCACCAGGCCGCCGAGCAGCGCACGCACGGCGACCGCCGCGGCCGGGCTCCAGCCGGCGTCGAACAGCGGTTTCGCGACGGCGCCGGAGAGCCCGAACGTCGCGCTAGCGAGGACGGCGGCGGCGAGGCCGCGCCCGGTGGCTGCGGAGGTCACGACGGGCACGCTACGCTCGGTGTGAATAAGGAGTCAAATTGCATTTTGCCCCTGACACCGAGGAGACGCTCGTCTTCGCGGTCGCCCTCGGGAACACCGGCGCCCAGGCCTCCCGCAGCGGCACCGAGGAGCTCGGCGACGTCGGGGCGCTCATGGGCCTGCTCGACGAGCACCGCTACTCCGGCCGCCGGGACCGCAGCGAGCCCGAGCGCCTCGAGGTGATCGCCACCCGGGAGCGGCTGCGCGGGCTCTGGCGACTGCGGCGGGATGCCGCGGCGCTCGAGGTGAACGGCATGCTCGCCGACGCGCGGGCGCTGCCGTTCCTCACCCGGCACGACGGCTACGACTGGCATCTGCACGCCACGGCGCCCGAGGCGCCGCTCGCCGAGCGCATCCGGGTCGAGGTGGCGCTCGCCCTGCTCGACGTCATCCGCTGCGACGAGTGGTGGCGGCTGCGCCTGTGCGCGGCGCCCGACTGCGAGGGACTCGTCGCCGATCTCTCCCGCAACGGATCGCGGCGGTTCTGCTCCGTGCGCTGCGGCAACCGGGTCAACCAGCTCGCTCACCGAGGCCGTGCGGCCCAGAACACGGTTGCCCCGCCGCCGCCGCCGCTGACGCTACCGTGAGCGGGTGAGCGAGCAGGACCGGTACCAGGTGCGCTTCGACTGGGGCGTGCCCGGCGCGGCCGCGATCGGCGGCGACATCGTCGTCTGGGTCGACGCCCTCGGCGAGGAGCCGGTGCCGCTGGCGGCGCTCGCCGCCCGCGACGTCGTCCGCGCCGATCTGCGCACGGCCGTGACGGCGGCGCGCTGGCTGCTCGAGCGGCAGCGCGCCCTCGGCGCGCGGCAGCAGATCGCCGTCGTCGCGGCCGGCGCCGCGCGCGGGGACGGGTGGCGCACGGCCGTCGAGGACGAGCTCGCCGCCGGTGCCGTCATCGCCGCCCTCGGCGAGCTCGGCATCGACGCCACCAGCCCCGAGGCCGCCGCCGCCGAGGCGGCGTACCGGGGCCTCGGCCGCGCGCTCGGGCCCCTGTTCGCGGCATCCGTCTCGGGCCGCGCCGATCCCCCGGCGCCCGGCGCCGGCCGCGCCGACCCGGGCGCCTCGCTCGTCGTGCTGCGGGCCCCGCAGCCGGCCGCGGGCGCTACTTCTTCGGCGCGCTGAGCTGCTCGATGATCGCCTGCGCGACGTCGTGCATGGTCAGCCGGCGGTCCATCGACGCCTTCTGGATCCAGCGGAAGGCCTCCGGCTCGCTCAGCCCCATCTTCTCGTTGAGCAGCCCCTTGGCCCGGTCGACGAGCTTGCGGGTCTCGAAGCGCTCGACAAGATCCTGCACCTCGGCCTCGAGCGTGAGGATCTGCGAGTAGCGGCTCAGCGCGATCTCGATCGCCGGCAGCAGGTCGTTGGGGGTGAACGGCTTCACGACGTAGGCGAGCGCGCCGGCCTCCGAGGCCCGCTCCACGAGCTCCTTCTGGCTGAAGGCGGTGAGCAGCACGACCGGCGCGATGTGGTCCTTGTTCAGCCGCTCCGCCGCGGAGATGCCGTCGAGCTGCGGCATCTTCACATCCATGATCACCAGGTCGGGACGCAGCTCGGTGGCGAGCGCGACGGCCGTCTCGCCGTCGCCGGCCTCGCCGACGACCTCGAAGCCGTTGTCCTTGAGGATCTCGACGATGTCCATCCGGATGAGCGACTCGTCCTCCGCGACGACGACGCGTCGCGGAGCGGATGCCGATGCCTGCTGCTCTGCCACGAGCGAAAGCCTACGGTATGGTCGGGATGCCGCGGCGTCGCGCGCGCGTCCGATCACGGCCGACGCGCTGCCGTGGCGCAGCGCCGATTGTGGCGGAATGCCGGTGTGGCGGAATGGCAGACGCGACCGACTCAAACTCGGTTGCCCGCGAGGGCGTGTGGGTTCGACTCCCACCACCGGCACCACATCGGCACCACCCATCGGCACACAGTGCCGCCGGGTGCCGACGAGCTCATCGATGGGGCAGTGAGCGCCGGTAGGCGCTGGGGGTGAAACCGAGAGTCGTGCGGAAATCGTTCGTCAGGTGGGCGTGATCGGCGTAGCCGAGCTCATGCGCGAGTGCGCTCAGGTCGAGACCGGGGTCGCGGCGGAGCCGTTCCGCCGCTTCTTGGAGTCGGCGGCGACGCATCAGGGCAGCCGGTGAGAGACCGATGTACCTGGCCGTGAGACGTTGCAGACTGCGAGTGGAGAGGTTCACGTGGGCGGCGAGATCGGTGACGCTCAGCAGGGCGGGGTGGCTCTCGGCAGCCTCGGCCACGCGGTTGGCGAGCAGGGCCTCGCCACCTGGCGTGCCGAGACGGTTCCGCAGCCAGCTGCCGAACGCCGTGACCGCGGCACGGCGGCGTTCGGCCGGTGAGCCGTCGGCGTCCATGGCCGCGCGGACGGCCGAGGACAGGTCTGGTTGCTCCACCGGCCGGTGGGCGTCACGGAGCACAGCGGCGTCGCCCACGAGCGTCGGAACGGCGGCGGGACGCAGCAGCGCGCCCACCGCCCAGCCCCTCCCGGTCAGGTCGCGGTGGGAGGCGCGGGTCGTCGGGCCCGAGATCCCGGTCGTGCCTTGCTCGACGACGAGGTTGCATGCCGGGAACCCGATCAGGTGCTGACGGGAGGTGTGCCCGGGCGCGAGGTCCCATTCGGGAATCCAGAACCAGCGCACGAACGCCGTGAGGTCGTCGACGACGGGCTCGCGGTGGAACGTCGGCAATCGTGCCGGATACAGCACCCCGCGTGCCGGAATCGTGCCCACCCCGTTCAGGCTACCCGGCGAGGTTCGGGCTGTCCGGCGAAGCTGGCGCGAATCTTCAAGCGCGGAAGCCATGAGCCACCGCGATCCTTGATTCATGACACAGGCGGCGCATGGCGAGCACACCGACCACGGCACCCCCAAGGGGGCCAGCAGCATCACACCGTTCCTTGGGATCCCGAACGCCCGCGAGGCGATCGGCTTCTACCGGGAGGTGTTCGGTGCCCGCGTGGTCGACGTGACCGAGATGGGCGGCGTCGTCGTCCACGCGGTGCTCGACTTCGGACACGGGCAGCTCCAACTCGGCGAGCCCCTGCCCGACTACCACCTTGTCGCACCGCCCGCCGGAGACGACGACTGCTACTCCCTCGGCCTGTACGTGCCCGACGTGGATGCGGTCGTCGCCTCGGCCGAGGCCGCGGGGGCAACCATCCGTGAACCGATCGCGGACTTCGTCTCCGGCGACCGCTACGCGAGCCTCCGCGATCCCTTCGGCATCCGATGGTCGGTCATGACCCGCGTCGAAGACCTCTCCGAGGAGGAGAGCGCCCGTCGCGTCGCCGAATGGGCAGCCGCGCAAGAGCAATAATCGGCCTCGCGACACCGCGATGGCCCCAGGCCCGGGCTCACCAGTGGCCGGGCACCGGCTCGGCCTCCGACTGGCCGGGCCACGGCGGCATCGTGACACCGAACACCCGCAGCTCGGCATCCGGCCCGACCCGGAACTGGAAGGCCGTGGCCGGGGGGATGTCGAGCTGCACCCCCGGCTCGAGGTCGGTCAGGCGCTCGCCCTCGGCGTCCGCACGCCAGAGCAGCCCCCGGCCGGCGACGACGTACCAGAGCTCGGTGATGGTGTGATGCCGCACGGCGGCCGAGACCGCTCCCGCCGGCAGCCGGAACGTGGCCGTGCTCGCCACGGCGGTGGCCAGCAGCACCCGCACCTCCGAGCCGTCCGGGGCGATCTCGTCCGGCTCCTCCGGCTCGCGCAGCTCTCTCATTCAGCCAGCATGGCGCACACCGGGCCGCCCGAGGGCTCGGCACCGTGGAACAATCGGCGCCGCCAGGGACTCAGCGCCGTCAGGGACTCAGCGCCGTCTGACCACGAACGCGTCTTGGGCGTCCTCGAGCGTGGCGAACGTGCCGAGCTTGCGCCCGAGACGCGTGGTGGCGGTGAAGCCCTCCTGCCAGCGGGCCTCGACGAGCCCGACGAAGGAGCCGCGCACCCGCCCGACCCAGGCGGCGGGCTCGACGCCCGCCACCGGCTCCCAGTGCAGAGTCGGATCGTGCTGGCTCGGATCGTGCAGCGAGGCTCCCGGCTCGGTGACCTTCGCGACGGTCGTCGCCCCCGGCCGCGTGTCCAGCATGACCATGATGTTCCCCTCCATCGCTGTTGCCGACATGTGCCCGCGAGCCGACCACCCTACCCGTGACGGAGGGATCGCGGTGCCCAGCATGCTACCCCCCTTCGGGGGACAGCGGGGCCTTCGGGGGACAGCGGGGGCTCGGAAAGCGGAGCCAGCCTGCCGACGGAGGATCAGTCGGCGTGCTCGCCCGACTCCCACACCGGCGCCGCCTTGTTGATGGCGTCGCCGATCACGTGCACCCGCAGGTCGTTCGTGGAGCCGGCGATGCCGGGGGGCGAGCCGGAGATCACCACGACCCTGTCGCCGATTGCGGCCAGCCCGTGCTCCAACAGGACCTCGTCCACCTGGTGGTACATGGCGTCGGTGTGCTCGACCCGCTCGACGAGGAACGAGTCGATGCCCCAGGTGAGGCTCATCCGGCGGCGCACGCTCTCCTCGGGCGTGAACGCCTTCATCGGGATGCGGAAGCGCAGCCGCGACATCCGCCGCGCCGAGTCGCCCGACTCGGTGAACACGCACAGGTACTTGGCGCCGACGAAGTCGGCGACCTCGGCCGCGGCGAGCGTGATCGCACCGCCCTGGGTGCGCGGCTTGGTGCCCAGCGGCGCGATGCGCTCGAGCCCGTGCTCTTCCGTCGACTCGACGATCCGGGCCATCGTGGCCACCGTCTGGGTCGGGTACTCCCCCACGCTCGTCTCACCGGAGAGCATGACGGCGTCCGCGCCGTCGAGCACGGCGTTGGCCACATCGGACGCCTCGGCACGGGTCGGCACCGGCGCGTGGGTCATCGACTCGAGCATCTGGGTGGCCACGATGACGGGCTTGGCCATCCGGCGACACAGCTCGACGGCGTGCTTCTGCACCACCGGCACCGCCTCGAGCGGCAGCTCGACGGCGAGGTCACCGCGCGCGACCATGATGCCGTCGAAGGCGTCGATGATCTCCTCGAGGGCGTCAACGGCCTGCGGCTTCTCGATCTTCGCGATCACCGGGATCCGGCGGCCCTCCTCCGCCATGATCTCGTGCACCCGGGTGATGTCGGAGGCGTTGCGGACGAACGACAGCGCGATGTAGTCGGCGCCGAGGCCGAGGCCCCAGCGCAGGTCCGCCTCGTCCTTCTCGCTGAGCGCGGGCACGTTGACGGCGACGCCCGGCAGGTTGATGCCCTTGTTGTTCGACACCGGTCCCGCGACGACGACGCGCGTGAGCACCTCGACGCCGTCGGTGGAGACGACCTCCACCTTGACCTTGCCGTCGTCGATGAGCAGGAAGTCCCCGGGCTTCACGTCCTGGGGCAGGCCCTTGAACGTGGTGCCGACCCGCTCCTTCGTGCCGAGCACGTCCTCGGTCGTGATCGTGAACAGGTCACCGACGGCGAGATCGTACGGCCCGCCCTCGAACTTGCCGAGGCGGATCTTCGGCCCCTGCAGGTCGACGAGCACGGCGACGGACTTGCCCGCGTCGGCAGCGGCACGGCGCACCGTGCCGTAGACCCCCTCGTGCACCTCGTAGCTGCCGTGGCTGAGGTTCATGCGGGCGACGTCGACGCCCGCCTCGATGACGGAGCGGATGCTGTCGTAACTCGACGTCGCTGGCCCCAGGGTGGCGACGATCTTGGCGCGTCTCAATTGATTCCTTCCGCTGAAACGTGGTGGTGGAGGAAGAGCTCCTTCGAGCCTATCGACGGCCCGGGAGAGCGCCGACTCAGATGGCGATCGCGCGGTCCGTCGGTCGCACCGGCTCGGGCAACACGGTGCCGCCCTCGAGGTAGCGGTCGACAGCGGCCGCGGCCGCGCGGCCCTCCGCGATCGCCCAGACGATGAGCGACTGACCGCGCCCGGCGTCGCCGGCGACGAACACCCCGGGCTCGCTCGTGGCGTAGTCGTCGTCCCGGGCGACGTTGCCGCGCTCGTCGAACGGCAGCGCGAGCTGCTCCTGGAGCTCCTGTGACTGCGCGCCGGTGAAGCCCATCGCGATGAGCACGAGGTCGGCGGGGATCTCCCGCTCGGTGCCGGCCCTCGGCACCCGCCGGCCGTCCAGATACTCGGTCTCGGCCACCCGCAGGGCGCGCACCTCCCCCACCTCGTTGGCGAGGAACTCGACCGTCGAGGCCAGGAACATCCGCTCGCCGCCCTCCTCGTGGGCGCTGGAGACCTCGAACAGGTTCGGGAACATCGGCCAGGGCTGGTGCGCGGGGCGCTCCAGGGGCGGCTGCTTGCCGATCGCGAGGTTCGTCACGCTGAGCGCCCCCTGGCGGTGCGCCGTGCCGATGCAGTCCGCACCGGTGTCGCCGCCGCCGATGACGACGACGTGCTTGCCCGCGGCCTCGATGCGGTCGATGACCTGGTCGCCCGCGCCGACCTTGTTCTGCTGCACGAGATATTCCATCGCGAAGTGCACGCCGAGCAGGTCGCGGCCCGGGATCGGCAGGTCGCGGGGCACCGTCGCACCGGTCGCGACGACGACGGCGTCATAGCGCGACCTCAGGTCGCTCCAGCTGATGTCCCTGCCGATCTCGACGCCGGCACGGAACCGGGTCCCCTCGGCCTGCATCTGACCGAGCCGCTGCTCCAGGCGCTTCTTCTCCATCTTGAAGTCCGGGATGCCGTAGCGCAGCAGGCCGCCGATGCGGTCGTCGCGCTCGTAGACCGCCACGGTGTGGCCGGCCCGGGTGAGCTGCTGGGCGGCGGCGAGCCCCGCCGGGCCCGATCCGACGACGGCGACGGTCTTGCCGGTCAGCCGCTCCGGCGGATGCGGCGCGACCCAGCCGTTGGCCCAGGCCTGGTCGATGATCGAGATCTCGACGTTCTTGATCGTCACCGCGGGCTGGTTGATGCCGAGCACGCAGGAGGACTCGCACGGCGCCGGGCACAGCGTGCCGGTGAACTCGGGGAAGTTGTTCGTCGCGTGCAGCCGCTCGATCGCCTGCCGGCCCTCGCCTCGCCAGGTGAGGTCGTTCCACTCCGGGATGAGGTTGCCGAGCGGGCAGCCCTGGTGGCAGAACGGGATGCCGCAGTCCATGCAGCGCCCGGCCTGGGTGCGGGTCACGTTCATGTCGCCCGGCTCGTACACCTCGCGCCAGTCCATGAGCCGCACGGCCACCGGCCGCCGCGGCGGCAGCTCGCGGGACCGCGTCTTCAGGAAGCCCTTGGGGTCAGCCACCGGTCACCTCCAGGATCCGGGTCCACACCTCGTCGCCGTCGGGGTCGAGGCCCTCGTCGACGGCGCTCTGGCGCGTCTTGAGCACCGCGGCGTAGTCGCGCGGGAGCACCTTGACGAACGCGGCGGCGGTCGCCTCGATGTCCTCAAGCATCCGGGCCGCGAGCGCCGAGTCGGTCTCGTCGCGGTGCCGCACCAGCAGGTCGGTGAGGATCGCGACGTCCGCGCTCTCCAGCGGCACCAGCTCCAGCTCGCCCGAGGCGAGCGCGTCGGGGTTCACCCGGTCGCGGGTCAGGGCGTGCACATAGGCGGTGCCGCCCGACATCCCGGCGCCGAGGTTGCGCCCGGTGGAGCCGAGGATGACGGCGAGGCCGCCGGTCATGTACTCGAGGGCGTGGTCGCCCACGCCCTCCACGACGGCGGTCGCCCCCGAGTTGCGCACCAGGAAACGCTCGCCGACGATGCCGCGGATGAACATCGAGCCCTGCGTGGCACCGTAGCCGATGACGTTGCCCGCGATGACGTTCTCCTCGGCCGCGAAGCTCGCGCCCGGCACCGGCCGCACGATGATCTCACCGCCGGAGAGCCCCTTGCCGACGTAGTCGTTGGAGTCGCCGATGAGCCGCAGCCGGATGCCCGCGGGCAGGAAGGCACCGAAGGACTGGCCGGCCGAGCCGCTGAGCTCCACGTCGATCGTGCCGGTCGGCAGCCCGTTCTCGCCGTGCCGCTTGGTGACCTCGTGGCCGAGCATCGTGCCGACCGCGCGCTCCGTGTTGCGGATCGGCAGCCGGATCGCCACCGGGGCGCCGGAGTCGAGCGCGTCGGCGGCACGGCGGATGAGCTCGACGTCGAAGTGCGCCTGGAGCTCGTGGTCCTGGCCGCGGGCGTTGCGCCGTGGCTCCTCGTCGGAGAAGTCCGGGCCGACCAGGATCGGGCCGAGGTCGAGGCCGTCGCTCTTGAAGTGCTCGACGGCACGATCGACGTCGAGCAGCTCGTTGTGGCCGATGGCCTCCTCGAGGCTGCGGAAGCCGAGCGCGGCGAGGTGCTCGCGCACCTCCTGGGCGATGAACTCGAAGAAGTTGACCACGAACTCGGGCCTGCCGGTGAAGCGCGCGCGCAGCTCGGGGTTCTGGGTGGCCACGCCCACCGGGCAGGTGTCCAGGTGGCAGACGCGCATCATGATGCATCCGGAGACCACGAGCGGCGCGGTGGCGAAGCCGAACTCCTCGGCGCCGAGCAGCGCGCCGATGACGACGTCGCGGCCGGTCTTCATCTGGCCGTCGACCTGCACGACGACGCGGTCGCGCATGCCGTTGAGCATGAGCGTCTGCTGCGTTTCGGCCAGACCCAGCTCCCACGGCGTGCCGGCGTGCTTGAGCGAGTTGAGCGGGCTCGCGCCGGTGCCCCCGTCGTGCCCGGAGACCAGCACCACGTCGGCGAGCGCCTTCGTGACGCCCGCCGCGACGGCGCCGATGCCGTTCTGCGAGACGAGCTTGACGTGCACGCGCGCGGCGGGGTTGGCCCGCTTGAGGTCGAAGATCAGCTGCTTGAGGTCCTCGATCGAGTAGATGTCGTGGTGCGGCGGCGGCGAGATGAGGCCGACGCCCGCCGTGGAGTGGCGGGTGCGGGCGACCCAGGGGTACACCTTCGCGGCCATGAGCTGGCCGCCCTCGCCGGGCTTGGCGCCCTGCGCCATCTTGATCTGGATGTCGTCGGCGTGGGTGAGGTACATGCTGGTCACGCCGAAGCGGCCGGACGCCACCTGCTTGATCGCGCTGCGGCGCTCGGGGTCGAGCAGACGCTCGACGTCCTCGCCGCCCTCGCCGGTGTTGCTCTTCGCGCCGAGCCGGTTCATGGCGATCGCGAGCGTGGTGTGCGCCTCCTCGCTGATCGATCCGTAGCTCATCGCCCCCGTGGAGAAGCGCCTCACGATCGAGGACACCGGCTCGACCTCGTCGATCGGCACCGGGGTGCGCGCGTTCGTGCGCAGCCGGAACAGACCGCGCAGCGTCAGGAGCCGCTCGGACTGGTCGTCGACGAGCCGGGTGTACTCCCGGAAGATGTCGTAGCGGCGTTCGCGGGTGGCGTGCTGCAGCCGGAACACGGTCTCGGGGTTGAACAGGTGCGGCGGGCCCTCGCGGCGCCACTGGTACTCGCCGCCGGTGTCGAGGCGCTCGTGGGCGGTCGCCGCGCCGTCCTCGGGGTAGGCGCTGCGGTGCCGGGCGGCGTTCTCCGCGGCGATGACGTCGATGCCGACGCCGCCGAGCAGGCTCGCGGTGCCGGTGAAGTACTCGTCGACGAGCTCCTGGGCGAGGCCGACGGCCTCGAAGCACTGCGCTCCCGCGTAGCTCGACACCGTCGAGATGCCCATCTTGGACATGATCTTGAGCACGCCCTTGCCGAGCGCCTTGATGAGGTTCTTCGTCGCCTTCTCCGGCGTGATCCCGGTGATCATGCCGCTGCGCACGAGCTCCTCGGCGGTCTCCATCGCGAGGTACGGGTTGATCGCGCTCGCCCCGTAGCCGATGAGCAGCGCGACGTGGTGCACCTCGCGCACGTCGCCGGCCTCGA
>JASGFF010000030.1:0-31135 GCA_047605685.1 Microbacteriaceae bacterium | reverse complement strand
CGAACTCGTCGAGGGATACGACTCTCCGGCGATGACTGTCGATGACTTCCTGCTCGCACTCACTCGTGCAGGGGTGTCGAAGTTCGTGGATGCGGCTCGGGCGAAGCTTTACTGAGTATTCGCCGGAGCGCGCCGTGCGGTGCTCATAACCCAAGCCCATGACTGGGCGGCGTCGGCCCGCGGTCTGGAGGGCGGCGGGTGAAGTCGTGGAGCTGCTCGGCGCGTGCCTTCCGCTCGGCCAGCGTACGCTCGGCGGCCTCGCGCCGGACCTGCTTATGGGTGGCACGGTCACGCATGAGTTGTGCCGCCTCATCCACGGGCAGGGCCTCGATGGTGGTGAGGTCGCGGCGGGCCGTTTCCGCCTGAGCCCGCCATTGGGCGGCAAGCTTCCGGGGGCTGCTCGGGGCGCGATCCCCAAACGCCTGGGTAATGAGGGCGCGGTTCTCCTGCGCGTGGCGGGCTGCGAGTTCCTGCTGCTCCTGCTTCGCGCCAGTGACGTGCTCGCGCTGCTCGACCACGCGAGGGTGCGCGTCGGCCTCACGACCTGCGACGGTCGCGGCCCACCTCTCGACGCTCGCGGCTGTGGCAGGGATGCTGCCCCAACGCTGGCGAGTGGCCGTCTCGACGGCCTCGCGTTCGTCGTCGGTGAGCGGCCATTCGAGACCCGCCTGGGAGAATGGCCGGGTGAGCGAGCAGAGCACCCCACGCCAGGTGCGGCCGAGGGCCGAGGGCTGGACCCAGGCGACTGACGCGGGCGGTCGCCCTCTGCTGCAGTTCGACGCGCCCAGGCGCGGCAAGCCGCCCGTGCACTGGGCCGACCTCACGCCCGAGGAGCGCATCGCCCGGGTCGAGGCGCTCGGTGCGCCGAGGTTCCGGGCGAGGCAGCTGTCGACGCACTACTTCCGGAACCACACGGACGACCCGGCGCTCATGACCGACCTGCCGAGGGAGGGCCGCGAGCGGCTCGTCTCCGGGCTGTTCCCCCGGCTGCTGACGCCGGTGCGCACGCTGCGCACCGACGACGGCGCGACGGTCAAGTCCCTCTGGCGGCTGCACGACGGCGCCCTCGTCGAGTCGGTGCTCATGCGTTACCCGGGCCGGATCACGCTGTGCGTGTCGAGCCAGGCCGGCTGCGGCATGAACTGCCCGTTCTGCGCGACCGGCCAGGCCGGGCTCACCCGCAACCTGTCGGCGGCCGAGATCGTCGACCAGGTCGTGCGCGCCAACCGCGTGGTGCGCGAGGGCGGCCTCGGCGCCGCCCACCACGAGGGCGAGCGCGTCACCAACATCGTGTTCATGGGCATGGGCGAGCCGCTCGCCAATTACGCCCGGCTGATGGCGGCGGTGCGCACGATGGTCGCGCCGCAGCCGCTCGGGCTCGGGATGAGCGCCCGGCACGTCACGGTGTCGACGGTCGGGCTGGTGCCGGCCATCGGCAGGCTCGCGGCCGAGGGCGTCCCGGTGACCTTCGCGCTCAGCCTGCACGCCCCCGACGACGCGCTGCGCGACGAGCTCATCCCGGTGAACTCGCGCTGGAAGGTCGACGAGGCCCTCGACGCGGCGCGTGCCTACTTCGACGCCACCGGGCGGCGGGTCTCGATCGAGTACGCGCTCATCAAGGACATGAACGACCACCCCTGGCGCGCGCAGCTGCTGGCCGACAAGCTCAACGCGCGCGGCCGCGGCTGGGTGCACGTCAACCCCATCCCGCTCAATCCGACGCCCGGATCGATCTGGACCGCCTCCGAGCCCGCGGTGCAGCGGGAGTTCGTCCGGGTGCTCGAGGCCGCCGGCGTGCCGACGACGATCCGCGACACCCGGGGCAAGGAGATCGACGGCGCCTGCGGCCAGCTCGCCGCCGCGGACGGGTAGTGCCGACTCGGGTAGAATCGAGTGCCTCGATCCGCGCAGCCCGCTCGCGCCTCCGGGGCGTGGAGGAGCAGTCATATGAACATCCGCGTCGGCGACACCGTCGTCTATCCCCATCACGGCGCCGTGACGATCACGGCCGTGAAGGACCGGGTGGTGCGCGGCGAGACCAAGTCCTACGTGACCATGCGCGTGCACACGAGCGAGCTGGAGATCCAGCTGCCGGCCGACAACTTCGACCTCGTCGGCGTGCGCGCCGTGATCGACGACGCCGGTGTGCAGCGCGTCTTCGCCGTGCTGCAGGAGGAGATCGTCGAGGAGCCCTCCAACTGGTCCCGACGGTTCAAGGCGAACCAGGAGAAGATGGCGAGCGGCAACGTGCTGCGGGTGAGCGAGGTCGTGCGTGACCTGTGGCGTCGCGACGGCCAGTCCGGGCTCTCCGCGGGTGAGAAGCGGATGCTGCAGAAGGCACGCCAGATCCTGGTCTCGGAGCTCGCCCTCGCGCGCGGCCTGAGCGACGAGGACGCCGCCATCGAGCTCGAGAGGGTGCTCAGCGAGGTCTGAGCGCCGGGTGCCGGGCCCCGCCGGCCCCACGGCTTCACGCCCGTCGAGGATGCCGTCGACGCCGTGCAGCGGGATCGGCAGTGGACCCGGCCGGTTGCGCACTCTGTAGACGGGCTCAGGCCCGGCCACGCAGCCGCTCGAGCTCGCGGCGCTCGCGCTTCGTCGGCCGTCCGGCGCCGCGCTCGCGCAGGATGCCGGCGGGCCGCTCGACACGCGGCGGTGCCGGGGGAGTGAGGTCGAGGTAGGCGGCCTGGGCTCGTGGGGCGCCGACGCGCTTGGCGAGCAGCTCGAGCACGCGCACCGTGCGCTCGGCCGTCGTGGTGCGCAGCCGCACCTCGTCGCCGGGATGCAGCGGGGTCGCCGGCTTGGCGCGCTCGCCGTTGACGCGCACGTGGCCGGCCTTGCAGGCGTCCGTCGCGGCGGTGCGGGTCTTCGTCATCCGCACCGCCCACAGCCAGGCGTCGACGCGAACGGCCATCAGGCCTCCTGCGGCTCCTCGGAACGCAGTCGTGTCTTCCAGGCGACCAGGGCGCGCACGGTGGCGCTGCCGTCCCCCGCGAGCGTCGCCATCACGTCCTCGGGCACGCTGTGGTTGAGCGCGACGAAGCCGCGCACCGTCTCGTCGTCGTCGCGGGCGAGCTCCCGCAGCAGTTCGCAGCCCACGGTCTCGTTGCGCGCGAGCCACTGCCGCACCTCGGGATCCGGGTCGTGGGCGAGTGCGGCGTGCACCTCGACGGGGGCGTGGCGGCTCGAGGCGGCGCTCGCCCGGATCTTCGGGTTCGCGTCACGGGCGAGCAGGCGCAGTCGCTCCAGCTTCGAGTCGGTCAGCGGCGGCGCGGGATGCCGGGCGCGCACCTGCTCCGCGGTGAGCATCGACGGCGCCATCGCCGCCAGCTGCCGTCGCTGGGCCGGCGTGTTGAAGCGGATGCACGACATGTGTCGAGGCTAGCCCGCGCCCGGCCGCCGGTGCCGTCGCGGCGCGCCCGCGCCGTTGTCCCCGCGCCGGCTTGCCGCTAGGGTCGAGCGGTCCGATCGGATACCCTCGGATGCGGGGACGGGGAGGGAGAGCCATGACGCCGTCGGATCAGTCGTTTCCGGAGCGGTCCGGGAACCCGGTGCCGAACACGACGGCGAGCATCTCGCGGGCCGGCGACACCACCGTCACATTCGGCGACGACCTCGGCGCTCAGCTGGCCGCCCTGGAGGGCTCGGTCAGCCCCGAGGAGCAGGACGCGATCGCGGCGCTGCCCTCGGGATCGGCGCTGCTCATCGTGCGTCGTGGCCCCAATGCCGGGGCGCGCTTCCTGCTCGACGCCGACGTCACCACCGTCGGACGGCATCCGGAGGCCGACATCTTCCTTGACGACGTCACCGTCTCCCGCCGGCACGCCGAGTTCGTGCGCGTCGGCCGGGCCTTCGACGTGCGTGACCTCGGCTCGCTCAACGGCACCTACTTCGACGGCGGCCGCATCGACGTCGCGCGGCTCGGCGACCGCTCCGAGGTGCAGATCGGCAAGTACCGGCTCACCTTCTACGCCTCGCGCGCGGATCTCACCACCCCGGCCGGCGCCTAGTGGCGGCGGGCAACGCGGCGCGGGCCCAGGCTGCGGTCGCGCCGTCGCTGCTGAGCATCGGCCAGGTCCTCGCGAAGCTCACCCCCGACTTCCCCGAGCTGACGCCGTCGAAGCTGCGCTTCCTCGAGGAGCGTCAGCTCGTGAGCCCCACCCGCACGGCCACGGGCTACCGCAAGTTCTCGCCCGCCGACCTTGAGCGGCTGCGCTTCGTGCTCACGATGCAGCGCGACCACTACCTGCCGCTCAAGGTGATCCGCGGCTACCTCGCCGAGCTCGACGCCGGCCGTCAGCCCGAGCTGCCGGCGACATCGCCGGCCGCCTCGATGCTGCCGGGCGCGCGCCGGCTCACCCGCGAGGAGCTGCTGCGCGAGGCGCACGCGTCCGCGACCCTGCTGGGCGAGGCGATCGCCGCCGGGCTCGTCGCCGGGGCGGAGAGCTACGGCGAGGAGGCGCTGCACCTGCTGCGGGCGCTCGTCGAGCTCCGGCGCAGCGGCATCGAGCCCCGGCACCTGCGCGGTGTGCGCACCGCCGTCGAGCGCGAGGCGGCGCTCATCCAGAGCGCCGTGCGGCCGACGGCCCGGCCGACGGACGGCGCGAGCCGCTCCCACACGGTCGAGCTGGCCCGCGAGCTCGCCGCCCAGGTCGAGATCGTGCGCTCGAGTCTGATGCGGGGCTGTCTCTCCGGGCTCGAACCGTAGTACCGTCGAAGGGCGGGAGTTCCGACACGCCGTGTCGTTTCGATGGATATCGCCTTGCGCAAGGGAGCGCATCGGTAGCGTGGAAGCGCCATGCGGAGTATCAACTTCAGGATGAAGGTTAAGGGGTCGGCGGAGATGGTCGAAGCGTCGGATGCGCACGGGACGGAGGGTATCGAGCCGACGCTCGCCGACGGCACGCCCGCCGGCTACCGCGGTGCGGTCGCGGCCCGCGCCGCCGGGATCACCTACCGGCAGCTCGACTACTGGGCGCGCACCGAGCTCGTCGAGCCCACGGTCCGCGGTGCAGCCGGCTCGGGATCGCAGCGCCTCTACGGCTTCCGCGACATCCTGGTGCTCAAGCTCGTCAAGCGCCTGCTCGACACCGGGATCTCGCTGCAGCAGATCCGGGTCGCCGTCGAGCAGCTGCGTCGCTCCGGCATCAACGACCTCTCGCAGACCACGCTCATGAGCGACGGCGCGAGCGTGTACCTGTGCACGTCCGACGACGAGGTCATCGACCTCGTCGGGCGCGGCCAGGGTGTGTTCGGCATCGCTGTCGGCAAGGTGCTGCGCGAGGTCGAGACGAGTCTCGTCGAGCTCGAGACCGTCGCGGCGGCCGACCCGCGCGACGAGCTCGCCGCCCGTCGGGCGCAGCGCGCCGCCTCCTGAGCGCCGGCCGGCCGGCGGCGCTCTCAGACCGTCGGCGCGTACTCGCCGATGCGGGCCGCGCGCAGCACGCGATCGAGCAGCTGGTCGAAGTTGTGCGCCATCTCCGCGGCGCTCTCGCCCGGCCAGACATGCAGCGGCTTGGCCGCGCCCTGCGCCTGCTGCAGCGACGTGCGCTCCGGCAGCTGCGGGGAGAGCACGAGCGGGCCGAACATGTCCCGCAGCTCCTTGATGCGGAACTGGTGCTCGAGGCTCTGCACCCGGGCCCGGTTCACGATGATGCCGAGCGGCTGTAGCCGCGGCGAGAGCCCCCGGCGGATCTCCTCGATCGCCCGCAGCGCGCGGTCGGCGGCGGCGACCGAGAACAGCCCGGGCTCGGTGACGACGGTGACCCGGTCGGAGGCCGCCCAGGCGGTGCGGGTGAGGGCGTTGAGCGAGGGGGCGCAGTCGATGAGCACGAGGTCGTAGTCGGCCTCGACGCCGGCGAGCGCCTCCTCGAGCTTCCAGATGTCGCGGATCGAGGGATGCGGGCCGTCGAAGTTGATCGCCGAGGGGGAGCCGATGAGCACGTCGACGGTCCCCGGCCGGCCGCGGGTCCATCCCGAGGGGGCGATCGCCGCCCGCACGGTCTTCTCCCGCGGGCTGGCGAGCACGTCGGCGACGTTGAGGTGGCCGCTCGGGTCGATGTCCATGCCCGTCGAGACGTCCGACTGCGGGTCGAGGTCCACGACCAGGGTGCGCAGCCCCTTCGCGAAGGCCGCCGAGGCCAGTCCGAGAGTCACCGTGGTCTTGCCCACACCCCCCTTGAGGGAGCTGACGCTCAGTACGTGCACGAGCAACGACCCTACCCTCGCTCCCGTGGAATCGACCAACCGTCGCCGGTGGGTCCGGATGCCCGCCCCGGCCGTTTCCAGCGCTCGGATAGACTTCCTGACTGCCGAGTCGCGCAGCAGGCGACGATCGCGCGGCAGAAAGGGGACCGGCGTGGTCAGCAGGCGCAAGAAGGAGGACGGCGCGCTCTCCGTCTTCGACGCGGAGGGGGGCCGCGGCGAGCTCCTCGACGATGCCCGCGGCACCACGGAGGCCGTCACCGTCACCGTCGACCTGCCCGCTCCCGTGCACTCCGTGCCCGAGCACGAGGCCGCCGTGGCGATCCCCGATCAGCCGGTGCGACCCATCGGCCAGGTGCCCACCCGCTCCGTGCCGCTCGTGGCCCCTGTGACATCCACCCCGGATGCCGCGGAGCCGGCCCCGCGCCGCCGCGGCGGCCCGGAGACCTCGGCCATGCTCACCCCTGACCGGCTGCTCGCCGACCGGCAGCGCCGCCGCCCCGCCCCCGAGGGCGCCTGGCCGCGCTTCGTCTACACGATCACGTTCCACGGCGTGAACCTCGGCGACTCCCGTGCCGTGCGCGAGCGCAAGGCGGTGGACGCCCGCATCGCCCGCAAGTTCGAGGGCGGCACCCGGTTCATCCCCGTGCTCACCCGCAAGGGCGGCGTCGGCAAGACCACCGTCACGACGCTGCTCGGCATGGCGTTCTCCTCGGTGCGAGAGGACCGGGTCATCGCGATCGACGCGAACCCCGACCGCGGCACGCTCGCCGAGCGCGTCAGCAAGCAGACCCGTGCCACCGTGCGCGACGTCGTCACCCGCGCCGCCGCGATCAACGGCTTCAACGACTTCTCGGCCCTGGTCTCCCGCGACGAGACCCGGCTCGACATCCTCGCCTCGGACACCGACCCGCTGCTGTCGGAGGCCTTCGACGACGACGACTACAACGTCGTCGCCGCCCTCGCCGCGCGCTTCTACGACGTCGTGATCACCGACTGCGGCACCGGCATCGTGCACTCGGTGATGCGCGCGACGCTTCAGCGCGCCGACGAGATCGTGATCGTCTCGGGCGGCAGCGTCGACGAGGCGCGGCTGGCCTCCGAGACGCTCACCTGGTTGGAGGCCAACGGTTACGCGCATCTGGTCAAGAACGCCGTCGTGGTCCTGAACACGGCGACCCAGGGCACGAACCTCGTGAAGATCGAGGAGATCGAGGAGCACTTCCGCTCGCGGGTGCGGGCGATCGTGAAGATCCCCTACGACCCGCAGCTCGCCGCCGGCTCGGTCGTGAACTTCGCCAAGCTCGAGCGGCTCACCCGCGACAGCGCCCGCGAGCTCGCGGCGCTCGTCGCGGACGGCCTGCCGACCGTGCGCCCGTGACGGTCCGCCCGATCCGTCTGTTCGGCGACCCGGTGCTGCGCTCGGCGTGCGATCCGGTGCGTCCCGGCGACGTGCGGCTCGCAGCGCTCGTCGACGACCTGCTCGACACCGTGGCGGTGCCGGGGCGGGCGGGCGTCGCCGCCAACCAGATCGGCGTCGGCCAGCGTGCCTTCAGCTACAACGTCGACGGCGAGATCGGCTACCTGCTCAACCCGGTCGTGGAGGAGCTCGCCGGCGAGCCCGAGCTCGTGGACGAGGGATGCCTCTCGGTGCCCGGCTTCTACTTCCCGCGCCGGCGTCACCCGCGGGCCCGGGTGCGCGGCCTCGACCTCGCCGGTGCCGAGGTGGTCCTCGAGGGGGAGGGGCTGCTCGCCCAGGCGCTGCAACACGAGGTCGACCACCTCGACGGGCACCTCTACATCGAGGGGCTCGAGGCCGAGACGAAGCGCGAGGCGATGCGCGCCATCCGCCAGTCGGAGTGGTTCTCGGCCCGTTAGGCCGGCCGGCGGGTAGGCCGCCCGGGCCGTCAGCCGACCATGCTCACGCCCTGGGTGCGCGCGGGGTCGACGGCGTAGATCCTGTCGATCTCCTCGGCGAAGTCCTGCAGGATGACGTTCCTCTTGATGCTGAGCTTCGGCGTCAGGTGCCCGCCGGCCTCGGTGAACTCGATGGGCAGGATCACGAACTTGCGGATCGACTCGGCGCGGGACACCCGCGCGTTCGCGGCGTCGACCGCGTGCTGCACCTCCTCGCGCACCCGCGGGAGCGTCGCGGCCTCGGCGAGGGAGAGGTCCGGGTCCTCGCCGTGGTTGCGCAGCCACACCGGCAGCATCTCCGCGTCGAGGGTCACGAGCGCCGAGATGAACGGGCGCTGCTCGCCCACGACGACGACCTGGCCGACGAGGGGGTTCGCCCGGATCGGGTCCTCGAGCGCCGCGGGGGCCACGTTCTTGCCGCCGGCGGTGACGATGATCTCCTTCTTGCGTCCGGTGATCGTCAGATAGCCATCCTCGTCGAGCGCGCCGAGGTCGCCGGTGGCGAACCAGCCGTCCTGGAAGGCGTCGGCCGTCGCCTCGGCGTTGTTCCAGTAGCCGGCGAACACGTCGACGCCCTTGACGAGCACCTCCCCGTCCTCGGCGATGCGGATGCCGACGCCCGGCAGCGCCGGGCCGGTGGTGCCGATCTTGAACTTCGACACCACGTTGACGGTGGCCGGCGCGGTGGTCTCGGTGAGGCCGTAGCCCTCCAGGATCGCCACGTCGAGGCTGCGGAAGAAGTGCGCCAGGCGCAGGCCCAGGGGGGCGGAGCCGGAGATCGCGTGCCGCACCCGGCCGCCGAGCTTCTCGCGCAGGGTGCGGAACACCAGCCGGTCGAACAGCGCGAACTGCAGTCGGAGGCCGAGCGGCACGTGGCCGGTGTCGAGCGCGATCGAGTGGGCGACCGCGACATCCGCGGCCCGACGGAAGATCGCGCCCTTGCCGCCGGACTCGGCGGTCTGCTCGGCGGAGTTGTAGACCTTCTCGAACACCCGGGGCACCGCGAGCAGGAACGTCGGCCGGAACGAGCCGAGCGCCGGCAGCAGCTGCCGGGTGTCGGCCTGGTGGCCGACCTTGACGCCGGTGTGCACGCACAGGATCGAGATGAAGCGCGCGAACACGTGCGCGGTCGTGATGAACAGCAGCGTCGAGGCGCCCTCGCAGGCCACCTCGGCCATCACCACCGCGGCGTTGCGGGAGAGCTCGACGAAGTTCGCGTGCGTGAGCATCACGCCCTTGGGCCGGCCGGTCGAGCCGGAGGTGTAGATGAGAGTCGCGAGATCGGAGCCCACGGCGAGCGAGCGCCGGCGCTCGATCTCGGCATCCTCGACTCCGGCACCGGCGGCGGCGAGCTTGTCGAGATCGCCCAGGTCGACCTGCCAGCCGCCGCGCACCCCGGGCACGTCGGAGCGGATCTCGTCGAAGCGGGCGAAGTGCTCCGGGGTCTCCACCACGATCCAGCCCGCCCCAGAGTCCTGGAGCTCCCACTGCAGCTGCTCCGGGGAGGAGGTCTCGTAGACCGGCACCATGACCGCGCCGGCGAAGAACAGCGCGAAGTCGACGAGCGTCCACTCGTAGCGGGTCGAGCACAGGAAGGCGACCCGGTCGCCCGGCTCGACGCCGGCGGCCGCGAAGCCCTTGGCGAGGGCGAGCACCTGCCGGTGGAACTCGGCGGCCGTGACATCCGTCCAGCCGCCTTCGGCCGTCGGCAGCGCGAACAGCGGCAGCTCCGGCGTGGCCGCCACCCGGTCGACCAGAAGGTCGGTGACGTTCGCCTCCGGGTCGGCGGCGACGGCGGCGGGCGTGATGCTCTCGTTCACGGCAGCTCCTTCGATACCGGTCGTGTCCGTCAAGTGTAGGCCGCTGGCAAGTGTAGGCCGCCGGCGGGGCGCAGGCCGGCAGGGGCAGGCCGGCGCCGCCTCTCGGGCCCGTTCCGGCGCGGATAGACTCGACGCCCGTGCAGGCGATCGGCATCGACATCGGCGGGACCAAGATCGCGGGGGCCGTCGTCGCCGACGACGGCGCCATCGTCGAGGACGACCGGGTCCCCACCCCCAGCGGGGACGGCGCGGCGATCGTCGAGGCGGTGGTCGCCATGATCGAGCGGCTGTCGAGCGGTCGCCCCGTGACGGCCGCGGGCGTCGCCGCCCCGGGCTTCATCGACGCGGCCCAGTCGACCGTGTATTACACGCCCAACATCCCCTGGCGCAGCGAGCCGCTGCGCGCCACGCTCGCCGCACGGCTGCCCGGGCTGGAGATCACCGTCGACAACGACGCCAACGCCGCCGGCTGGGCCGAGTACCGCTACGGCGTCGGCCGGGGGCTGAGCGACATGACGATGCTCACGATCGGCACGGGGGTCGGCGGCGCGATCGTCGCCGGCGGCCGGCTGCTGCGCGGCGGCTTCGGCACCGCGGGCGAGCTCGGCCACCTCCGCCTCGTCCCGGAGGGGCTGCCCTGCGGCTGCGGCGCGCACGGCTGCATCGAGCAGTACGGCTCCGGCCGGGCACTGCTGCGCATCGCCGGCGAGTTCGCGGACGCCGAGGGCATCGGCCTGCGCCTCGCCCGGGCACGCCGCGAGCACGGCGGCCTCGATGGGCACATCGTCGGTGCGCTCATCCGGGACGGCGACCCGGGAGCGCTCGCCGCGCTGCGCAGCCTCGGCCGCTGGCTCGGCGAGGCCTGCGCGAGCCTGTCGGCGGTGCTCGACCCGCAGGCCTTCGTCTTCGGCGGCGGGGTGTCGAGCGCCGGCGAGCTGCTGCTCGAGCCGGTGCGCGAGGCATACCTCCAGCACCTGCCCGCCCGTGGCTTCCACCCCGAGCCCGCCTTCCTCGCCGCACGGCTCGTCAACGACGCGGGCGTGGTCGGCGCGGCCGACCTGGCCCGCGTGCACGCGAGCGCCCGCTAGAGTCCCCTCGTGTTCTACTGGCTGCTCAAGAACGTGCTGCTGGGCCCGCTGCTGCGCACCGTGTTCCGGCCCTGGGTGCGCGGCGCCGAGAACGTCCCTGCGTCGGGGCCGGTGATCCTGGCGAGCAACCACCTCTCCTTCGTCGACAGCGTGTTCCTGCCGCTCGTGCTCGACCGTCCGGTGGTGTTCCTCGCCAAGAGCGAGTACTTCACCGGCACGGGCCCGGGTGGCTGGTTCGTGCGGAATTTCTTCCTCGCCACCGGGCAGCTGCCGATCGACCGCTCTGGCGGCAAGGCCAGCGAGGCCTCGCTCAACACCGGTCTGCGGGTGCTGAGCGAGGAGCGCGTGCTCGGCATCTACCCGGAGGGCACCCGCAGCCCCGACGGCCGGATGTACCGCGGCCGCACCGGCATCGCCCGGATGATCCTCGAGGCGGGGGTTCCGGTCATCCCGGTCGCGATGATCGACACCGAGAAGGTCATGCCGATCGGCACGAGGCTGCCGCGGGTGCGACGCATCGGCGTGGTCGTGGGGGAGCCGCTCGACTTCAGCCGCTTCGAGGGGCTCGAGGGCGACCGCTTCATCCTGCGCTCGATCACCGACGAGATCATGTACGAGCTGCTGCGCATCAGCGGCCAGGAGTACGTGGACGTCTACGCCTCCACCGTCAAGGAGGGCTCGGGCTCCTCGGCGGCGGTCTCGACGGCCCGGGCGCGGGCGATGGCCCGGCTCGGCCGATAGCCGGGCGGGCCGGGCCGCCGGTGGGCCAGTAGGCTGGTCCGTCGGGCCCGACCGGGCCCGACGCAGCACCCGGAAGGAAGAGCCCGTGGTCGATCCCTCCGAGCCCGTCGTCCTCGCCGCCCCGGAGGTCGTCGAGGGTCTGGACCACTGGCGCGGCCTGCCGATCAAGCAGCAGCCGGTCTGGCCCGACGCGGATGCGGCGACCGCGGCGTCCGCGGAGCTCGCGACACTGCCCCCGCTCGTGTTCGCCGGCGAGGTCGACGAACTGCGCGCGAAGCTCGCGGCCGCGGCCGCGGGCGAGGCGTTCCTGCTGCAGGGCGGCGACTGCGCCGAGACCTTCGCCGGAGCCACGGCCGACAAGATCAAGGACCGGGTCAAGACCATCCTGCAGATGGCCGTCGTGCTCACCTACGGCGCCTCGATGCCGGTCGTGAAGATGGGCCGGATGGCCGGGCAGTTCGCCAAGCCGCGCTCGAGCGACACCGAGACCCGCGACGGGGTGACGCTGCCGGCATTCCGCGGCGACATCGTCAACGGCTACGAGTTCAGCGCGGCCGCGCGCGCCGCCGACCCGCGCCGGCTGCTGCAGGCGTACCACACGTCGACGGCGACGCTGAACCTGGTGCGCGCCTTCACCCAGGGCGGCTTCGCCGACCTGCGCGAGGTGCACAAGTGGAACAGGGGCTTCGCGGCGAACCCCGCGAACCAGCGCTACGAGCTGATGGCGCGCGACATCGACCGGGCGATCAAGTTCATGGAGGCCGCGGGCGCCGACTTCGACGAGCTCAAGCGCGTCGACTTCTACGCGAGCCACGAGGGCCTGCTCATGGACTACGAGCGCCCGCTCACCCGCATCGACACCCGCACCGGCACGCCGTACAACACGAGCGCGCACTTCCTGTGGATCGGTGAGCGCACCCGCGATCTCGACGGCGCCCACGTCGACTACTTCGCGCGGCTGCGCAACCCCATCGGCGTCAAGCTCGGGCCCGCGACGGATGCCGACACGATGCTCCGCCTCGTCGACAGGCTCGACCCGGAGCGTGAGCCCGGCCGGCTGACGTTCATCACCCGGATGGGCGCGGGCCGCATCCGCGACGCGCTGCCGCCGCTGCTCGAGGCGGCCGCGGCGGCCGGGGTCAGGCCGCTGTGGGTCACCGATCCGATGCACGGCAACGGCCTGACCACGCCGACGGGCTACAAGACCCGCCGCTTCGACGACGTCGTCGACGAGGTGACCGGCTTCTTCGAGGCGCACCGGGCCGTCGGGACGCACCCCGGCGGCATCCACGTCGAGCTCACCGGCGACGACGTGACCGAGTGCCTGGGCGGCAGCGAGCAGATCGACGAGGCCGACCTCGCCACCCGCTACGAGTCGCTGTGCGACCCGCGGCTCAACCACATGCAGTCGCTCGAGCTCGCCTTCCTGGTCGCGGAGCTGCTCGGCGCCGGCTGAGCGCCATCGCCGGCCCGGTGGCTCGCTGGCCGGGTCAGAAGTTCGCGTGGATCGTGATCGTCGAGCCGTACTTGGCCTGGCTGCCGTCGTCGCTGATGCTGTCGCCCGAGACGCTCGCGACCGTCGCGATGCCCCAGAAGTCCTCGGTGAGGATGCTGTCGACGCTCACCGTGAAGCCGGCAGCGGTGAGCTGCGCTTCGGCCGAGTTGACGGTGTCGCCGACCACGTCGGGCAGGTCCACCATGTGCGGGCCCTTGGAGACGGTGAGGTCGAGGGTGTCGCCCGGCCGCACCACGTCGTCGCCGCTCGCGTTCGTCCAGGCGAGCACCTCGCCGACCGGCTCGTCGGAGTACTGTTCGCTCGTCACGGTCCCGGTGAGACCGACGGCGGTGAGCGCCGTCGTGACGGTGTCGCTCTGCTGGCCGACGATCGTCGGCAGCGGGCCGAGCGCGACGTTGAAGAACACGGTGCCGCCCTCGTGGTAGTCGGCGCCGGTGGCGAGCTTGATCGTCGAGCCGTCGTCGTCGAGGCCGTAGGCCATGATCACCTGGTCGGCGGGCGTCGACGTGGTGAACTGGCTGGTGTTCAGCGTCTCGTCGTAGACCAGGCCGGCGGCCGTCGCCGCGGCGACAGCCGCCTCGAGCGTCTTGCCCTTGAGCTTCGGCATCTCGATGGGCTGGGGGCCCTGCGAGACGATGAGCGCCACCTCGGAGCCTTTCGCGACGGTCGTGCCCGCGGTCGGGTCGCTGTCGATCACCGTGCCCTCCGCGACCGTGGTCGAGTAGGCCTTCTCGGTGTCGCCGACGGCGAGGCCCGCGGCGACGAGCGCCGCCTTCGCGGCATCCGGGGAGGAGCCGGCGATGGATGCCGGCACCTGCACGTGCCCGCCGGGGCCGGGGCCGAAGTACCAGCCCGTGCCGCCCGCGGCCGCCGCGAGCAGCAGGACGAGCGCGAGCAGCCAGCGTCCCCGGGAGCGGCGTCGGGCGGCCGCCCGGCCGAGCCGGCTGGTGGCGCTCTCCGGCTCCTCGACCACCGCCGTGCCCTGCTCGTCGAGCCGTCGGGTCTGCTGCTCGGCCACCGCCGGGATGGCGACGGTGGGCTGGGGCAGCACGGTCGTGCGCGCCTGCGTGCCGGTGCGCGGCTGGGGCCCGGTGCCGGAACGCACGCTCGGCAGCGCCGTCTCGAGCTCCCGCTGGGTGTCGATGAGCTGCTCGAGCATCGTGCCGGCGTCGCGCGGCCGCTGGGCCGGCTCCCTCGCGGTGGCCCAGAGCACGAGCTCGTCGAGCTCCGCGGAGACCCGGGGGTTGCGGGCGCTCGGCGGCGGCACGGAGTCGTTCGCGTGCTGGTAGGCGATCTGCATCGGCTGCGCGCCCTTGAACGGCTGCTCGCCGGCGAGCATCTCGTACATCATGATGCCGACCGCGTAGATGTCGCTGCGGGTGTCGGCGATGCCGCGGGTGACGAGCTCGGGGGAGAGGTAGGCGATCGTGCCGAGCAGCGCGGCGCCCGTCGCGGTGTTCGCCGACGCCGCGCGCGCGAGGCCGAAGTCGCCGATCTTGATGCGGCCGTCGTCCGCGAGCAGCACGTTCTCCGGCTTGAGGTCGCGGTGCACGATGCCGGCACGGTGCGCGGCCGCGAGCCCGGAGAGCACGGCCTCGAGGATGTCGAGGGTCTGCTCGGCGGTGAGCACCCGGTGCTCCTTGAGCAGCTCGCGCAGCGTGATGCCCGGCAGGTACTCCATCACCAGGTAGGCCATGCCCGAGTCCTGGCCCTGGTCGAAGACGTTGACGACGTTGGGGTGGGCGAGCCGGGCGGCGCTGCGCGCCTCCTGGATGAAGCGCTCCTTGAACTGGCTGTCGTCGGCGAGGTGCCCGTGCATGACCTTGATGGCGACGCGCCGCTCCAGCCGCCGGTCGATGGCGAGGTACACGGTCGCCATCCCGCCCCGGGCGATGCGGGAGCGTACCTCGTAGCGGCCGTCGAGCAGGCGGCCGATCATCGGGTCCGTCGTCTGCTCGGTCACGTCTCGATCCTAAAGTCGGAGGCCTTGCCGCGTCCCGAGGCGCTCCGCGCCCGGCGTCGTCAGCCGAGCTCGGCGAGCCAGTATCGTGCCGAGGCCTCCCACTGGGCGTAGGCCTCGGGGTAGGCCGAGACCTGCACGGCCTGTGCGGCCTGGGCGATCGTCATCGACTGCCAGCCGGCGATGTCGAGCAGCCCGGGGGTCTCGTCGCTGTTCGGCCCGCTCGCCCCGCCGTAGAACAGCCGGGTGGCGTACTCGGGGTCGGTGAGCTGCGCGACGGTGCCCCAGCCCTGGCTCGGCCGCTGCTGGAACAGTCCGACCGAGTCGAGGTCGCCGTGGTCGAGGTTCGTCAGCGCCGACTCCTGCATCGCGGTCGCGAGCGCGACGACGATGCCCCGGTCGGGCACGCCGAGCTCGCGGCCGATGCGGATGATGAGCCTCGCGTTCGCGGTCTGCTCGGTGCCGAGCACCGTCACGACGCCGACCCCGGCGATGTAGACGCTCGAGGAGGGGATGGTGAGCCGCACGCCGGGGTACAGGATCGAGGCGGCGTCGAGGTCGTTCGCGGCGAGCACGGCGGCGACGGACACTCCGAAGCGTGCGGCGATCGAGGAGACGGTGTCGCCGGAGACGACGGTGTAGCTCGTGGCGTCCGCCGTGGCGGTCGTCGACGCGGTGGCCGAGGAGGTCGTGACGGCGTCGAGGGTGGTCGTCGCCGGCACCTCGACGCTCTGGCCCGGGTAGATGATGCTCGTCGCGCGCAGGCCGTTGGCGCGCAGCATGGCGGCGACCGAGACGCCGAAGCGGGTGGCGAGGGCGCTGATGGTGTCGCCGGCGCGGATCGTGTAGCTGCGCGCCGCGGCCGCGGCCGCGGCGCCGCTCGCGCCCTTGCTGAGCCGGAGCACCTGCCCGGGGTAGATGAGCGACTTCCAGCCGAGGCCGTTGAGGGCGAGCACGGATGCGGTCGCGAGGCCGTACCGTGCGGCCACCGAGCTCACGGTGTCGCCGGAGCGCACCGTGTAGTTGGAGGGCACGGTGTCGTTGGAGGGCGCGGTGAGGGCGACGGCGGTCGCTGCGCTGACGTTCGTGGCAGTGGCGCTCGTCGTGCCTGGCGTCCTGGTCGTCGCCCGCCGGGCCGTGGTCTCGGCCGCGGCGGCGGGGGTGGCGGTGAGCGAGGAGGCGAGCACCATCGGCACTGTCAGGATCGGCACCGTCGCGAGCAGGGCTCCCGGCACCCGGCCGGCTCGGTGCGCCGCCCGGCGCCTGGCGCGTTGCATCGTGCTCGCTGCGTTCTCGGTCACCTCACGCCCTCTTCTCCGGCCGTCGACGTGCCTGCTCACGCTGACACAGTTGATGATTCATGTCAATCAAAGTGGCTGTTGTGGCTCAAGTTAATAAGCCGGAAACATGGACCTCTCGCCGCGGGCACCGCGCGCTCGTGGAAAGCTGTAGGGGTGACCGACTCCGCCCCCACGCAGTGGCTCACCCTTCCCGAGGTCGCCGAGGCCCTCGGCATCAAGGTGACGCAGGTGCACCGGCTCATCGAGGACCGCGCGCTGCTCGCCGTGCGCGTCGACGGCGTGCTCCGGGTGCCGGCGCGGTTCCTCGGCGAGGGGGAGCCGTTGCACGAGCTGCGCGGCACGATCATCGTGCTCGGCGACGCCGGCTTCAGTGACGAGGAGGCCCTGCACTGGCTGCTGGCCGAGAACGACCTGCTCTCCGCGGCGCCGATCGACGCCCTGCGGGCCGGCCGCAAGGCCGAGGTTCGGCGGGTGGCGCAGGCGCTCGGCTTCTGAGGGTCCGCCCCACGGGCGCCCGGTCGGCCGGAGCGCGATCGGCGGGGGCGCGGATCAGCGGCTGCGGCGGCTGACCGACTCGGCCAGGCCGGCGAGCTGCGCCTTCGACGACTCGGAGAGCGGGGCGTCGGCGAGCGACTCGATCGCGCGGCCGACCTGGCGGGTGATGATGCGCTCCACCTTCTCGACGGCGCCGCTGCCCTCGATCGAGCGCTGCATCGTGGCGATCTGCTCCCCGCCGAGGGTCGGATCGCCGAGCAGCTCGTCGAAGATGCGCCGCGCGCTCGGCTGCAGGGCGGCCCGGGTCAGGGCCACCAGCACCGTGCGCTTGCCCTCGCGCAGGTCGTCGCCGGCGGGTTTGCCCGTGGCGCTCGGGTCGCCGAAGACGCCGAGGAGGTCGTCGCGCAGCTGATAGGCGATGCCGAGTGGCAGGCCGAAGCGCCGCAGCGCCCGGATCTGCTCTGGGCCGCCGCCGCCGAGCGCGCCGCCGAGCGCGAGCGGCGCCTCGACGCTGTACTTCGCCGATTTGTAGACGATCACGCGCTGCGCGCGGGCGAGCAGCTCCGACTCCTCACGCCGCAGCCAGGAGACCTCCTCGAGCACGTCGAGGTACTGGCCCAGGCTCACCTCGGTGCGCATGAGCGCGAACTCGGCGCGCGCCGTCCGGGCACGGTCGGGCTCGCCGAGCAGCTCGAGCGCGTGCTCGAGCAGCTCGGCGCTCCAGCCGAGCAGCAGATCGCCGAGCAGGATGGCACCGGCACGGCCGAAGCCCGCGCCGTCTCCGACCCAGCCGCCCTGGGCGTGCAGCCGCTCGAAGGCCCGGTGCGCCGCCGGGGCGCCGCGCCGGGTGTCCGAGTTGTCCATGATGTCGTCGTGCACGAGCGCGGCGGCGTGGAAGACCTCGAGCGCGCTCGCCGCGACGACGACGGCGGGCAGCGATGGGTCGGCGGCGAGCATGGGCGCCGGGTCGAGGGGATCGGCCGCCGCCCGGCTCGCCTCCCAGCCCCAGTAGCAGAACAGAGCCCGGAACCGCTTGCCGCCGGCGAGCAGGGTGCGTGCGAGCTCAACGAAGGGCGCGAGATCGCTCGCGACCGTGGCGATGTGCTCGGCCTGCTGGTCGAGGAAGCCATCGATCTCGGTCTGTACGAGGTCCACTAACCGCGTACTCCCAGCCACCTGCCTAGCCTATCCAGGCGAGGGCGGCGTACTATTCCGGGTACCGACGCCCCGGGTGTCCTGCCTGTGCGGCGAGCCCATGTGCGACGAACCCGTGGATGGCAGGCCCGTGGATGGCGGGTCTGTATATGGCAAGAGGGGGATGACATGCCACTTTCCGAGCAGGAGCAGCGTCTGCTCGACGAGATGGAGCGCAACCTCTATCAGACGGACGCCGACTTCGTCGCCTCGGTGAGCGGCCAGCGCCCCGGGCCCTCGGTGCGTAGCGTCGTGCTCGGCGTCCTGATCTCCCTGGTCGGTGTCGCCGCGCTCGTCGCGGGCGTCGCGGTGCGCCAGCCCCTCGTGGGCGTCGCGGGCTTCGCCGCGATGCTGGCCGGCGTGCTGCTCGCCGTCGCACCGCCGCGCCGTCTCGGCGCCCGGCTGGGCGCCCCGGCGCCGAGCGGCGCCCGCCGCCCGGCGCCGAAGAGCTTCATGGACCGTCTCGGCGAGCGCTGGGACCGCCGTCGCGACGAGCGCGAGAGCTGAGAACCCGGCACTGAGGCCTCAGCGCTGAGACCCCGGCGCTGAGACCTCCGCACCGAGACCGGGCTGGCCCGCGAGCCAGCCCTTTTTTCATGCCCGGACGCGGTGCGGTGTGATGTTTCTCCCTCCACTGCCCTCCACCGCATGGTTTCGCGGTTTTCTGAGGCATCTCGGTCGGTCTTCCCGATGATCTCGACGAGGTGTCCTAGATATGGGGAGCGTTGTGGAGTAAAGTGGAGGAGACCCGACGAGGCCGGCGAAGGGGAGGTGCTGCCATGTTTCTGGGCACCTATGCCCCGAGGCTCGACGAGAAGGGCCGCGTCATCCTGCCGGCGAAGTTCCGTGAGGAGCTCTCCCACGGCCTCGTCATCACGCGCGGCCGTGACCGCTGCCTCGTCGTCTACAGCGCGCGCGAGTTCGAGAGCGTGCACGCCCGGCTCATGTCCGCCGCGGCGGGCTCGAAGAAGGCCCGGGACGCGGCGCGCATGTTCCTCGCGGGCGCGAGCGAGGAGCACCTGGACGCGCAGAACCGCGTCACGGTGCCGCCGATGCTGCGCGAGTACGCCGGTCTCGACCGCGACCTCACCGTCATCGGCGCGGGCAACCGCATCGAGGTCTGGGACGCGGCCGCCTGGAGCGCCTACTACGCCGAGATCGAGTCCGCCTACGCCGAGGACGCGGAGGAGGTGATCCCGGGCCTGTTCTGAGCCGTCGACGACGACCCCCCGCCGCACGGTCCCCTGACTCACCTTCCCCGGAGCCAGGTGGCGAGCGGATGGGGATCGACGCCGATGGACGCGGAGCACCGGAGCGCGATGACAGCCGTCCCCCGTCACATCCCGGTCGGCCTCGACCGCTGCCTCGAGCTGCTCGCCCCGGCCCTCGAGCGCGACGGCGCCGTGCTCGTCGACGCCACGCTCGGACTCGGCGGCCACGCCGAGGCGTTCCTGGAGCGGTTCCCGGGGCTCCGGCTCCTCGGTCTCGACCGCGACCCGGAGGCGCTGCGGCTCTCGGCCGAGCGTCTCGCCCGCTTCGGCGAGCGGGTGCGGCTCGTGCACACCGTCTACGACCGCATCCCCGCCGTGCTGGCCGAGCTCGGCCTCGTCGCCGTACAGGGCGTGCTCTTCGACCTCGGCGTCTCATCGATGCAGCTCGACGAGGTGGAGCGCGGCTTCTCCTACGCCCGGGACGCGCCGCTGGACATGCGCATGGACGCCACCGGCGGGCCCACCGCGGCCCGCGTCCTCGCCGAGTACAGCGAGGATGCGCTGCGGAGCATCCTCTACCGCTACGGCGAGGAGAAGCTCGCCCCCCGCTACGCCCGCCGCATCGTCGAGCGTCGCCGCGAGGCGCCCATCGAGCGCTCCGGCGACCTCGTCGAGCTCATCGCCGCGGCCACCCCGGCCGCGGCCAGGCGCTCCGGGCACCCGGCCAAGCGGGTGTTCCAGGCGTTGCGCATCGAGGTGAACCAGGAGCTCGTCGCGCTCGAGCGGGCGATCCCTGCGGCGCTCGACGCGCTCGCGGTCTCCGGCCGCATCGTGGTGCTCGCCTACCAGTCGCTCGAGGACCGCATCGTCAAGCGCGAGCTCGCCGCGCGTAGCGCCTCGACGGCGCCCCGCGGCCTGCCCGTCGAGCTGCCCGAGCACCGCGCCGAGTTCCGGTTGCTCGTGCGCGGCGCCGAGCTCGCGAGCGAGGCGGAGCGCGCCGCCAACCCCCGGGCGACCCCCGTCCGCCTGCGCGCCGCCGAGCGCGTCGAAGCCCCGAGGAGCCGTGCCGCATGAGCCTCCCGGCCTACGCGCCCGCCCGTCCGCGCCCCACCGTCCCGGTGCGACGGGTCGAGATCGTCCCGGGCCGCGCCTGGCGGCGCGCCCGTCCCCGGCCGCTCTACGCCGTCATCGCGATCAGCGGCGTGTTCGGGCTGTTCCTCGCCCAGCTGCTGCTGAGCATCGCCGTCTCCAACGGCGCCTACCGCATCGCCTCGCTGCAGTCCGAGCGCACCGAGCTCCAGCGCCAGCAGGAGAGCCTCTCCGAGCAGGTCGACGTGCTCTCCTCGACGCAGAGCCTCGCGGAGAAGGCCAGCGCCCTCGGCATGGTGCCGAGCGACGGCACGCCGGCGTTCCTGGACGTCGCGAAGGGGAAGGTGATCGGCACCGCGAGCGCGGCGAGCGCGAGCGCGAGCGACGACCTCGACGCCGTGCCCAACGCGCTGCTGCCGAGCGAGGACGACGACACGAGCACGGACGACACCGCTACCGAGGACACGAGCGCGGAGGACACGGAGTCGACAGCCGTGCCCACCGACGCGGGCGCCATCGACGTCACGGACAGCACGAGCACCTCCGACAGCACGGGCGAGTCGGACGGGACGACGACCGAGTCATCGGTAGCGTCCGAGTCGTCGGCGGCGTCCGAGGGCGACGGCCTGCCGACCCCGACAACGCACTGACCGAGACGCCGAGGCGCAAGCCCGGCCCGCCGAGCGGAGAGGAACCAGCATCGTGCGGATCGCGCGCTCGCACCGTCGACGCACCGTCGTCGCCATGGTCGTCGTCGTCGGCCTCGTGCTCGCCTTCGTCGTGCGGCTCGTGGACATCCAGATCGTGCAGGCCGGGGAGCTCAACGAGCAGTCGGCCGGCAAGCGCAGCGTCGAGAGCACCGTCTACGGAACCCGCGGCGACATCGTCGACAGCGACGGCGTCGTGCTCGCCGGCAGCGTCATGCGCTACGACGTCACCGCGGCGCCGGTGAACTCGGCGGTCACCGGCAGCTACACCGAGCAGGACCGTGAGGACGACATCGCGGCGCTCGCGGACGCCATCGGAGAGACCGCGGACACCGTGCGCTCCGCCCTCGACGACGCCCTCGAGGATGATCCGGAGTCGCAGTACGTGCTGCTCGCCTCCAAGGTCACCCTCGACGTGCGCGACGCCGTCAAGGCGCTCGACATCGGCTGGGCCTACGAGCCCTCGCACCCGGCGCGCACCTATCCGCGCGGCGCCGTCGCCGGCAGCCTCGTCGGCTTCCTCGGCACCGACGGCCCGCAGTTCGGCCTCGAGCTGAGCGAGGACGAGTGCCTCGCCGCGACCGACGGCACCGAGACCTACGAGCAGAGCGAGGACGGCGTGCAGCTGCCCGGCAGCACCGTCGTCGAGACCGAGGCCGTGGACGGCGGCACCCTGAAGCTCACGATCGACTCCGACCTGCAGTGGTACGCGCAGCAGCGCATCGCCGACGCCGCCGAGAGCCTGAACGCCGAGTGGGCCACGGCCGTCGTCATCCGGGTCGAGGACGGCCACCTCATGGCGGTGGCCGACTACCCCTCCGTCGACCCCAACGACGTCGACGCGACCGACCCCGACGACATCCGCTCCACCTCGTTCGCGACCGTGTACGAACCCGGGTCGACGTTCAAGGCGATGACCGCCGCCATGCTCATCGACCAGGGCGAGGCGAGCCCGACGACACAGGTGACGGTGCCGAGCGTCTTCACCACGAGCGGCGGCACCATCAAGGACGTCTTCAGCCACGGCACCATGAACTGGACGCTCACCGGCATCCTGGTGAACTCCTCGAACATCGGCATCTCCAAGCTCACCGACCGGGTGGACAAGCAGACCCGCTACGAGTACATGCTCGCCTTCGGGCTCGGCAAGAAGACCGAGGTCGGCTTCAACGGCGAGGCGAGCGGCATCCTGCACAGCGCCGACGACTGGGACGCGCTCACGCAGTACGCGGTCTCCTTCGGACAGGGCGTGAGCGCCACGAGCGTGCAGGTCGCCTCGATCTACCAGACCCTCGCCAACGGCGGGGTGCGGATGCCCGTCACCCTCGTCGAGGGCTGCGAGCACGCCGACGGCACCGTGACCGAGGTGCCGAGCGACGAGGGCACCCGCGTGGTGTCGAAGAAGGCGGCCAAGGAGGTCGTCGAGATGCTGGAGAACTTCGTCACCCAGGGATCGATGTCCTCCACCCTCTCGATCGACGGCTACGACATCGCCGCGAAGTCCGGCACCGCGCAGGTGGCCGAGAACGGCAGCTACGGCGACGACCGGGTCACCTCCATCGCCGGCATCGTCTCGGGCGACGATCCCCAGTACGCTATCGTCGTCACGATGGGCATGCCGAAGACGAATCGAACGTCCTCGGCCGTCGCGCCGGTCTGGCACGACATCGCCGAGCAGGTCATCAAGACGTTCCGGGTCACCCCCTCGACCGAGGACGTCACGGAGCTGCCGGTGACCTGGTGAGCGACAACATCCCGCCGGTGCTCCGCCCCGAGCACTCCCCCGTGCGCTCGCTCCGCGGCCTCGCCGAGGAGTTCGGCCTTCCGACGCTCGGCTCCCTCGACGGCGTCGAGCTGAGCGGCGTCACCGTGGCGACCGCCGAGGTGCAGCCGGGCGACCTGTTCGTCGGCATCCGTGGCGCCCGGGCGCACGGCGCCGCCTTCGCCGCCGCGGCCGCCGAGCGCGGCGCGGCGGCGCTGCTGACGGATGCCGAGGGCGCCGCCCTCGCCACCGACTCCGGCCTGCCCACCGTGCTCGTCGACGACCCGCGCGCCGCCCTCGGCGAGATCAGCGCCTGGCTGTACCGCACCCGCGAGGAGCCGCCGCTGCTGCTGGGCACCACCGGCACCAACGGCAAGACGACGACGAGCTACCTGCTCGAGGCGATCCTGCGCCAGCTGGGCCTCGTCACCGGGCTCAGCTCGACGGCGGAGCGGCACATCGGCGAGCTCAGCGTCGTCAGCCGGCTGACCACGCCCGAGGCCAGCGAGATGCACGCGCTGCTCGCCCGGATGCGCGAGGCGGGCGTGCGCGCTGTCGCCGTCGAGGTGAGCGCCCAGGCGCTCAGCCGCCGCCGGGTCGACGGGATCGTCTTCGACGTCGTGGCGTTCACGAACCTCAGCCACGACCACCTCGACGACTACGCCGACATGGAGGAGTACTTCCAGGCCAAGCTCGCGCTCTTCGACCCCGACCGCGCCCGGCGTGGCGTCGTGCTCCTCGACTCGCCCTGGGGTGAGCGGGTGGTGGCCGAGTCGCGCATCCCGGTGACGACCCTGACGATGTCCGCCGACTTCGACGCCGAGTGGCGCGCCGAGGTCACCGAGGAGCGTCCCGAGCACACCGGGTTCCGGCTCAGCGGGCCCGACGGCCGGGCAGTCACCACCCGGGTGCCGGTCATCGGCCGGCACATCGCCGCGGACGCCGCGCTCGCGATCGTCATGCTCGTCGAGGCCGGCTTCGACATCGAGGCGATCGACCACGCCCTCGACGGCGGCATCGACGCCTACCTGCCCGGGCGCACCGAGCGGGTCTCCGGCGAGCGCGGACCGGCCGTCTACGTCGACTTCGGCCACAGCCCGGACGCGTTCCTGAACACGCTGCGCGCCGTGCGCACGGTCACGCCCGGTCGGGTGCTCATGCTGTTCGGCGCCGACGGCGACCGGGACGCCACCAAGAGGCACGAGATGGGCCGGGTGGCGAGCGAGCACGCCGACATCCTGGTCGTCACCGACCACCATCCGCGCTTCGAGGACCCCGCGTCCATCCGGCGCGCGCTGCTCGAGGGCGCCGCGCTCGCCGAGCATCCCGCCGAGGTGCACGAGGTGAGCCCGCCCGAGGCGGCGATCCGCGCCGCCGTCGCCCTGCTCGGCCCGGGCGACGCGATCCTCTGGGCCGGCCCCGGTCACCAGGACTACCGGGACATCCGCGGCGTGCGCACCCGCTATTCCGCCCGGCAGCTCGCCCGGGAGGCCCTCGCCGAGGCGGGCTGGTCGTGATCGCCGCTCCCGCGCTCGCCCGGGCCATCGGGCGGGAGGGGGCGGATGCGGTCGCGGCAGCGCATCCCGGCCTCCTGCTCGTCGACGGCACCGCGGTCGAGCGCACCGCCGACGGCCCCGAGGACCGTTCGGCGGCGCTGCTGGCCGCCCTGAAGGCCCTCGCCGAGCTCGGCCGCGCCGGCCGGCGCAGCGTCGCCGTCGTCGGGGCCCTGCCGCAGGCCGACTGGGAGGAGCACGACCGGATCGGGCGCATCGTGGTGCGTCTCGACATCCGGCTGCTCGTCGCCGTCGGCCACGACGCCCGGCACCTGCACGCCGCCGCCGGCCTCGAGGGGTCCTGGGACGGCGAGGCGCTGCTCGTCGCCGATGATGAGGAGGCCTACGATGTGGTGCGTGAGCTGCTGCACGGGGACGAGGTCGTGCTCGTGACCCGTCCTGGCGTGCTGCGCCGACTCGCCCGGGAGGCCGCGCCCGCATGAACGCCCTGCTGATCGGCGCGGCGATCGCGCTCGTGTTCACCCTGCTCGGCACCCCGCTGTTCGTGCGGCTGTTCCGGCACATCGGCTGGGGGCAGTTCATCCGCGACGACGGGCCGGAGTCGCACCACTCCAAGCGCGGCACGCCCACCATGGGCGGCATCGTGTTCCTGTTCGGCGCGGTGCTCGGCTACTTCGGCGGCCACCTCATCGCCCGCGAGCCGCTCGCGGCCTCCTCGCTGCTCGTGCTGCTGCTCACCGTCGGCCTCGGTCTCGTCGGCTTCATCGACGACTTCCTCAAGGTGCGCAACCAGCGCAGCCTCGGCCTCGGCGGCTGGTCGAAGATCGCCGGCCAGATCGCGGTCGCGACGGTGTTCGGCATCCTCGCGCTCATGATCCGCGACGAGAACGGCCTCACGGTCGCCGGCTACCTCGGCGAGGACGGCATGCCGCAGGCGTTCATCTCCGGCATCCGCGACATCCCCTGGCTGAACCTGTTCTTCGCCGGCTCGATCATCGGCACCATCCTGTTCCTGCTCTGGGTCAACGTCATCGTCGTCTCGGCCTCGAACGGCGTCAACGTCACCGACGGCCTCGACGGCCTCGCCACCGGCGCCACGATCCTGGCGCTCACCGGCTACATCGTCATCTGCTTCTGGCAGTTCAACCAGTGGTGCTACCCCACCTCGGACGTGCCGGCGCCGCAGGGCTGCTACCAGGTGAGCGCACCGCTGGATCTCGCCATCGTCGCCGCCTGTCTCGCCGGGGCGCTCATCGGCTTCCTGTGGTGGAACACCAGCCCGGCGCAGATCTTCATGGGCGACTCCGGCTCGCTCGGCCTCGGCGGGGCCATCGCGGCGCTCGCCATCCTCAGCCGCACCGAGATGCTGCTCGTGCTCATCGGCGGCCTCTACCTCATCGTCACCGGCTCGGTGATCGTGCAGCGCGCCTACTTCAAGCTCACCCACGGCCGGCGGATCTTCCTGATGAGCCCGATCCACCACCACTTCGAGCTCAAGGGCTGGGCCGAGATCACCGTCGTGGTGCGGTTCTGGCTCATCGAGGGGCTGTTCGTCGCCCTCGGCGTCGGACTGTTCTACCTGGAGTGGTCGAGCGCGTGACCGAGCCGCGCGCTCTCGCGGGCCGGAGCGCGGACTGGGCCGGAGCGCGGGTGCTCGTGCTCGGCCTCGGCGACGCGGGCTTCGCCGCGGTCGACACCCTCGTCGAGCTGGGCGCCATCGTGCTCGTCGCCGCCGAGGGGGCGAGGGACGACACCCGTCGCCTCGTCGAGATGCTCGGCGCCGAGACCCTGCTGGCCGCCCTCGAGCCGGTGCCCGGGCGCATCGAGGCGTTCGCCCCGCAGCTCGCGATCGTCTCGCCCGGCATCGCCCCGGATGCCGCCGTGCTCCGCGCGCTCCGCGATCGCGGCGTCCCGGTCTGGGGAGACGTGGAGCTCGCCTGGCGGCTGCGCGACCGGGTGCGCGCGGCGCCCTGGCTGCAGCTCGCGGGCGGCGGCGCGGGGCTCGCCGCCGACATCCTGCTGCACCTGATCGCGACGGCGGGCGGGAGGGTCGTGCTCGTCGGCGCCGAGGCTCCCGCCGTGCTCGACGCCGTGCGCGACCCGGCCGGCTTCGACGCCCTCGTGGTGCAGCTCGACGAGCGCCAGCTGCGGCACGCCGCGGCCTGGCCGGTGTCGCCGCTGGCGAGCGTCGTCATCGACCCGGGGACGGCCGACCCCGCGGTGCTCGGCCGGGTCTACGCGAACACCAGCATCGCCTGCGTCTACGACCGGGCCGAACCGGCGACCCGGCGCATGGTCGAGGACGCCGACGTCGTCGAGGGCGCCCGCGCGATCGGCATCGGCCTCGACGCGCCCGGCCTGAGCGACCTCGGTCTCGTCGCGGGGCTCCTCATCGACCGAGCGTTCCACCCGGACCGCCAGCACAGCGCCCTCGAGCTCGCGAGTCTCGGGGAGCTCACCGCGGCCGGGCTCGGCGAGCCGCAGAGCGTGCGCGCCGCGCTCGCCGCCGCCGCCCTCGCCCGCGCCCTCGGGCTCGGCCCCGAGGCGGTCGCCGCCGGTCTCGCGAGCTTCGCCGACCGGCGCTGAGCCGCCGGCTGCCCGACACGCGCCGGCTGCCCGACACGCGCGCCGCCTGCCGGGCAAGCCCGCGCCCGCCGTCGAGACTGGAGCGGCGCGGTGTGCGACCGCACGGAGGGAGCGGCGATGAGTTCGACGGGCGTGCGCCGGCCCGCGGCACCGCCCGGCCCCGCGCGGCGCCCCGCGGGCGGGACGCGACGGCCGGCATCCGGTGCTTCGGCGTCCGGTGCCCCGGCATCCTCGGCATCCGTGCCGGTGCCGCAGCGCTTCGACGCCCGGGTCGCGGTCCGGCGGGTGTTCGCGAGCGAGGGCGTCGACTACTTCCTGCTCCTCGGCGTGACGCTGTTCCTCGTCGTCTTCGGGCTCGTGATGGTGCTGTCCTCCTCCTCCGTCGAGTCCTATCTGGACAACGACGAGAACTCCTTCGCCTCGTTCCTGCGCCAGGGCCTCTACGCCCTCATCGGCGTGCCGCTCATGTTCGTCGCGAGCGCCATGTCGCCGCGGTTCTGGGCAACCTGGGCGGGGCGGGCCGTCGTCATCGGGTTCGGCCTGCAGCTGCTCGTGTTCACGCCTCTCGGCTTCGGCTACGGCGGCAACCGCAACTGGATAGCGATCGGCGGCTTCACCGCCCAGCCCTCCGAGCTCGTGAAGCTCGCGCTCGTGCTGTGGCTGGCCTGGATCCTCGCCCGCAAGCAGGAGCTGCTCGAGGACTGGAAGCACGTCGCCCTGCCGATCGTGCCGGTCGCCGGGATCGCGATCCTGCTCGTGCTCGCCGGCTCCGATCTCGGCACCGCGATCATCATGCTCACGATCGTCTTCGGCGCGCTGTTCTTCGCCGCCGTGCGACTGCGCTACCTCATCGTGCCCGGGCTGTTCGTCGCCGGGGCCGGCGTGCTGCTGGCTTTCACGAGCGACTCGCGGTCGGCGCGCATCTCGGCCTGGCTCGCCGGCTGCGGGGCGGATGACACCACGCAGCCCTGCTGGCAGCCGCTGCACGGCATCTGGGCGCTCGCCTCCGGGGGCGTGCTCGGCGTGGGCCTCGGCAACTCGAAGATGAAGTGGTCCTGGCTGCCGGAGGCCGACAACGACTACATCTTCGCGATCATCGGCGAGGAGCTCGGCCTCGTCGGCGCGATCGTCGTGCTCGCCCTGTTCGTCGTGCTCGCCGTCTCCTTCCTGCGGATCATGCGCTCCACCTCGGACCTGTTCGGCCGGCTCGTCGTCGGCGGTGTGATGGTCTGGGTCGTCGGCCAGGCGCTCGTCAACATCGCCGTGGTGCTCGGCATGCTGCCGGTGCTCGGCGTGCCGTTGCCGCTCATCTCCGCGGGCGGCTCCGCGCTCATCACGACGCTGCTCGCGATCGGCGTCGTGCTGTCCTTCGCGCGCGACGCTCGGCGTGAGGAGCTGCGATGACGACGTATCTGTTAGCAGGAGGCGGCACCGCCGGCCACGTCAACCCGCTGCTCGCCGTCGCCGACCGCATCCGCGACCGCCACCCGGACGCCGAGGTGCTCGTGCTCGGCACCGCCGAGGGCCTCGAGGCCCGGCTCGTGCCCGAGCGCGGCTACGAGCTGCTGACGATCCCGCGACTGCCGTTCCCGCGCCGGCCGGACGCGGCGGCGCTGCGCTTCCCGGCCGCCTGGCGCGGCGCCCTCGACCGCACGGCGCGCCACCTCGAGGAGCGCCGGGTCGACGTCGTCGCCGGTTTCGGCGGCTACGCCGCCGCCCCCGCCTATCTGGCCGCCCGCCGTCGCCGGCTGCCGTTCGCGCTGCACGAGGCGAACGCGCGCCCCGGGCTCGCCAACCGGCTCGGCGCCCGGCTGACGCCGCACGTGGGCGTGGTGTTCCCCGGCACCCTGCTGCCGCACGCCGAGGTGGTCGGCATGCCGCTGCGCCGCGAGATCGAGACGCTCGACCGCCTCGCCGCCCGCCCGGCGGCCCGGGCGAGTCTCGGCCTCGACCCCGAGCGTCCGGTGCTGCTCGTGACCGGCGGCTCGACCGGGGCCCGCAGCGTCAACGCCGCCGTCGGGGCGTCCGTCGATGTGCTGCTCGGCACCGGCTGGCAGGTGCTGCACATCACCGGCCAGGCATCCGAGCTGCCCGATCCGGAACGTCCCGGCTGGCGGATGCTGCGCTACTGCGACCGCATGGACCTCGCGCTCGCCGCCGCCGACCTCGCGGTCTCCCGCGCCGGCAGTGCGACGGTCGCCGAGCTGAGCGCCCTCGGCCTGCCCGCCGTGTACGTGCCCTACCCGGTCGGCAACGGCGAGCAGCGCTTCAACGCCGCCGGCGTCGTCGCCGGCGGCGGCGCGCTGCTCGTCGCCGACGCGCGCTTCACGCCCGACTGGATAGCGACGGCGCTCGTGCCGCTGCTGAGCGACCCCGACCGGATCGCCCGGATGGCCGAGAGCGCCGGGCACGAGGGCCGCCGCGACGGTGCCGACCGGATGACCGAGCTGATCGAGCGCGCGCTGGCCGGCGGTGCGACCGGCGGCGCCGCGGGCGGCCCGGGTAGGATCGAGCGCTCATGATCAAGCCCGACCTCGCCCTGCCGCTGCCCGAGCGGATCACGGCGCCGCACTTCGTCGGCATCGGCGGCAGCGGCATGAGCGGCATCGCCCGGATGTTCCTGGACGCGGGGCTCACGGTGACCGGCTCGGACCGCAGCGAGAGCCACAACACCGAGCAGCTGCGGGCGCTCGGCGCCACGGTGGCGATCGGGCACGACGCCGCGAACCTGCCCGCCGAGGCCGACGTGCTCGTGTTCACCGGGGCGCTCTGGGCGGACAACCCCGAGTATCTCGCGGCCGTCGCCCGCGGCATCCCGGTGCTGCACCGCTCCCAGGCGCTGGCCTGGCTGATCCGCGGCTCGCGGCTGATCTCGGTCGCGGGCGCGCACGGCAAGACCACGTCGACGGGGATGGTGGTCACGGCGCTCGCGCGGCTTGGCGCCGATCCGAGCTTCGTCAACGGCGGCGTCATCCAGAGCCTCGGGCGCAGCGCCCGCCGCGGCGCCGGTGAGCTGACCGTCATCGAGGCCGACGAGTCCGACGGCTCCTTCCTGCTCTACGACACCGCCGTGGCGCTCATCACGAACGTGGACGCCGACCACCTCGACCACTACGGCTCCCACGAGGCCTTCGACGACGCCTTCGTGCGCTTCGCGGATGCCGCGCGCGAGCTCGTGGTCATCTCCAGCGATGACGCCGGCGCCCGGCGGGTGCGCGCGCGGCTGTCGCACCGGCGCATCGTGACGTTCGGCGAGAGCGCCGAGGCCGATGTGCGCGTCCACGACATCGTCGCCGAGGGGCCGGTGCGTTTGCGCATCACGGCGGACGGTCGCAGCCACGACGTGGCGCTGCGGGTGCCGGGCCGGCACAACGCGATCAACGCCGCCGGCGCCTTCGCGGTGCTCACCGGCCTCGGCTTCGGCGCCGAGGAGGCGCTCGCCGGCATCGCCGGCTTCGGCGGCACCGAGCGGCGCTTCGAGCTGCACGGCGTCGTGCGCGGCGTGAGCGTCTACGACGACTACGCCCACCATCCGACGGAGGTTGCGGCCGCCCTCGCGACCGCGCGCAGCGTGCTCGGCGGGCACCGTCTGATCGCGATCCACCAGCCGCACCTGTACAGCCGCACCCGGCTGATGGCCGGCGACTTCGCGCGCGTCTACGAGCGGCTGGCCGACCACACGATCGTGCTCGACGTGTTCGGCGCGCGCGAGGACCCGGAGCCCGGGGTCACCGGGGCGCTCGTCGCCGAGCGCTTCACCGACCCCGCGAGGGTCGACTTCCTGCCCGACTGGCAGCGCGCCGCCGAGCGCGCCGCCGAGATCGCCACCGAGGGCGACCTGATCATGACGCTCAGCTGCGGCGACGTCTACCGGATCATCCCCCGGGTGCTCGCCGCGCTGGCCGGCCCGCCCGAGGGCTGAGGCGCGGGGGATGAAGCGACCGGAGGGCTTCGACCGTCGGCCCGATCCCGCCCCGGGCGCGCGGTCGCGCGCCGGCCGCCGCCGGGAGGCGCCGGCGGTCCCCGCCAAGCC
>JASGFF010000029.1:0-32282 GCA_047605685.1 Microbacteriaceae bacterium | reverse complement strand
CGCTCCTCGGCGGCGCGCGGCGCGCGCGCGGCGTCCGGGTGCGCGGGCGCGGCGCCCGGACCCTCCGCATCCGGATCCGCGGCATCCGGGTGCAGCGCCATCAGTACTCCGGGTCCCTCGGCCGCTCGGTCGCATCCTCCTCGGCGGCGTCGGCCGACTCGACGGGCGCCGCCTCGCCGGCGAGCGCCGCCTCGACGAGCGCGATGTTCTCCTCCTCGATGCGGTGCCGCTGCTCCGACACCGGGGCCGTCGCCGGCGCACGGCGGAATATCCGCTCACCGGCGCGCTCCGAGTTCACGGCGAGGATCGGCCCGACGATCGCCATCGTCAGCACGTAGAGGCCGGCGAAGGGCACGAGGCGCTCGTCGAGGCCCGCGGCGCCCTCGGTGGCGAGCGCGGCGAGGATGAGCGCGAACTCGCCGCGGGTCTGCAGCATGGCGCTCACGTTGAAGCCCTCCGCCCTGCTGAGCCCGCCCTGCCAGGCGAGCAGCTGGCCGCCGAGCGTGTTCACCGAGAGGGTGAGCGCGACGGCGAGCACGACCGGCAGCAGCACGGTGCCGAACGTGGAGGGGTCGAGGGCGAGACCGAAGTTCAGGAAGAAGAACGCCCCGAAGATGTCCCGCATCGGCAGTGCGAGCGCCTCCACCCGGTCGCGGAACCGGGAGGCGCCGAGCACGAGGCCGATGAGGAAGGCGCCGATGGCGTCGGATACGCCCAACAGATCGCCGATGCCGCCGAAGGCGACGGCGAGCCCGAAGAACATCACGGTGAACAGCTCGTCATCCCGGGTCTGGAAGACGCGCGAGACCAGCCGGCCGCCCCAGCGGGCCGCAGCGAACATCACGATGAGGAACGTGAACGCCACCGAGAGCTCGAGCACGATCGGCCACACCCGGGTCTCGCCGCTGACGACGACCGAGACGATGGAGAGGTAGATCGCCACGAAGACGTCCTCGATCACCGCGATGCCCAGCACGATCGGCGTCTCCCGGTTCGCCAGCCGGCGCAGCTCGATGAGCAGCTTGGTGACGATGGCGCTCGAGCTCGTGGCCATCATCCCGGCGATCACGATCGCCTCGCGGGTGCCCCAGCCGACGAGCATCCCGAAGCCGAAGCTCGTCGCGAGGTTGATCGCCAGCCGGGTGCCGCCGGTGACGATGAGGGTCTTGGCGTTGCCGAAGAACTCGTCCTGGTCGAACTCGAGGCCGAGGTTGAACAGCAGCAGGATGAGGCCGATGGTCGCGACGAGCTCGACGTCCGCGGACTCGAAGTCGAGCGGGAACCAGCCGACGTGCGGGCTCGCGAGGAGCCCGATGATCATGTAGATCGGGATGGCGGGGATGCCGATGAGCTTGCCGAGGCGGCCGAGACCCCAGGCGATGAGGAACAGGGCGCCGAGGACGACGAGTTCTTCGCCCACGCGCGCCTAGCTTCCGCCGGAGGCGTCGACGGTGGCCTTCTTCATCTCCCCGGTGCGATAGAACGCGAAGGCCTTCGCGACCTTCTCCGGGCTGCCGGCGACGACGAGGGTGTCGCCGGGGAACACCTTGAAGTCGGCGGCGGGGGCGGGGTTCGCGGAGTCCCCGCGCACGACGGCGACGACCGTGAGGCCGACGATGCCCTTGCTGGCCAGGTTGCCGAGCGGCTGGCCGGCGATGTGGTCGTCGTAGTCCACGGAGAACCAGTCGATCGACAGGCCCGGGATCTGGTCGAGGCTCGACAGCGACTCGGTGATCTTCGTGCCGCCGAGCAGCTCGGCGAGGGTGTGCGCCTCGTCCTCGTCGAGGCGCAGCGACACCTTGCGGGCGTGGTCCTGGTCCTCGGCGTCCGCGAACGTGATCAGGTCGCTGTGACCGGAGCGGTGCGTGATCACGCCGACCTTGCCGCCGTCGTCGGTGACGAATGTGTGCAGCACACCGACCCCGGGAAGTTTCACGCGACGAACGTCGACCATGGCGTCTGCGCCCCCTTCTGCGGGCCTCTGACGAAGCCGTCGACGACAAGCTTAGGCTGGCCCGCGGCGGGGCACCGGCCCGTCCGCGCTGGGCGAAACGGCTCAGCTGGGCGTGTACTCGCTCACGACGACCTCGACGCGCTGGAACTCCTTGAGGTCGGAGTAGCCCGTCGTGGCCATCGCGCGCCGTAGCGCGCCGACGAGGTTGACCCGGCCGTCGGGCTTGGACGAGGGGCCGAACAGGATCTCGCCGAGGGTGCCGATCGTGCCCACCTCGACGCGGTTGCCGCGCGGCAGCTCGCCGTGGTGGGCCTCCGGGCCCCAGTGGAAGCCGCCGCCGGGCGCCTCGCTCGCGCGGGCGAGCGTCGAGCCGAGCATCACGGCATCCGCGCCCATCGCCACCGCCTTGACGATGTCGCCGGAGGTGCCGAGGCCGCCGTCGGCGATCACGTGCACGTAGCGGCCGCCCGACTCGTCCAGGTAGTCGCGGCGCGCGCCCGCGGCATCCGCGACCGCCGTCGCCATCGGCGCGTGGATGCCGAGGGTGGTGCGGGTGGTGCTCGCCGCTCCGCCGCCGAAGCCGACGAGCACGCCCGCGGCGCCGGTGCGCATAAGGTGCAGCGCGGCCGTGTAGTTGGAGGCGCCGCCGACGATCACCGGCACGTCGAGCTCGTAGATGAACCTCTTCAGGTTGAGCGGCTCGACGGTGCGGCTGACGTGCTCGGCGCTCACCGTGGTGCCGCGGATGACGAACAGGTCGACGCCCGCGTCCACGACGGTCTGATAGTGCTCCTGGGTGCGCTGCGGGCTGAGCGCGCCGGCCACCGGCACGCCCGCGGCGCGGATCTCGGCGAGGCGGCTGGTGACGAGCTCGGGCTTGATGGGCTCGCGGTAGAGCCGCTGCATCCGTGCCGTCGCGGTCTCGGCGGGCAGCGCGCGGATCTCGGCGAGCACCGGCTCGGGGTCCTCGTAGCGGGTCCAGAGCCCCTCGAGGTCGAGCACGCCGAGGCCGCCGAAGCGGCCGATCTGGATCGCGATGGCGGGGCTCACCACCGAGTCCATCGGCGCGGCGAGCACCGGGATGTCGAACGTGAACGCGTCGATCGTCCAGCTCACGCTCACGTCGTGCGGGTCGCGCGTGCGCCGGCTCGGCACGATGGCGACGTCGTCGAAGGCGTAGGCGCGGCGAGCGCGCTTGGACCGGCCGATCTCGATGTCGCTCACCGCCCCAGCCTACCGAGCACCCCCGCCCGCCCCGTTTGGCGGTAGATCCGCGCAGCTTTGGCGCAGCTGGAGCGCATCGGCGGCAGTTGCAACAGCATCCGTCTGCCCTCATATGCGCCGAACGCGGATAGTCGTCAGGCGATCGAACGAGAGACGCGCGCCTCCACCAGCAGACGGATGAGGCGCTCCGGCCTCATCAGGTCGGCCCACGTCGCACGCATGACCGTCCAGCCGAGCGCGCGCAGTCGGTCCTCGCGTCGCTTCTCCCGCCAGACCACCTCTCCCGGCTCGTCGCCGTTCCCCATTCCGCGCAGGTATTTGCCCCTGCCGTCGAACTCGAGGAGCACGCGGTCGCGTTCCCACGCGAAATCGGGCCGCATGACGCCCTGCGCGTCTCGGATCTCGAGCTGCAGCGTGGGCCGGTCGAATCCGGCCTCATGGATGAGCGCACGACACAGCGACTCACCGTACGAATCCGAGAGATCGGTCGCGAACGCGGCCGCGAGCTGCGCCCGCGCGAGTCCGAATCGGCGGGTGAGCAGCTCGACCTCGGCCGCGAGCTCCTCCCGGGTGATCCGATCGGGGTTCTTGCGCCACAGCAGCCAGTCGAGCGAGCCGATCACCTGCGCGAACGGCACCGTGCGCGTCAGCTCGAGCGCGGTCCGCGACGGCGTCGTCAGGCGGAAGCCGTCCCGCTCGACGACGGCTGCGGTGGTGAACGCCGCGGCCGTCCTCCGCACGCCCGGGGCCGATCGTCCACCGCCCTTCCACTCCTCGGCGATCGTCACGACGTCGGGGAACGCCATCACGGGCATGCCCCACACCGCGGCCGCCGAGAACCCGGTCAGGATCGGCGTGCCGCTCATCTGGGAGAGCGCGGCGCGCACGCGCAGGAGGTGGCGACCGGTGCCATCCGCGCCGTTCCACACCTCGGCGCGCACGTAGACGCCACGCCTGAGCCTGATCAGTTCGCCGCGGTCCACCGCCCGCACGAGCGCTCGCGTGTCCGAGTGGCCGCGGAGGTACGCGGCCGAGGTGACAATCCCATCGCGTTCGTGAGCATCCATGCGCAGAGGATGCCGCCGCCCCGACCCGCATTCCCCCGACGACCACCCTCCCGTGCACAGAACCCCCTTGGGGAGGAATGGATGCTCGTGCCGACTACGGATGCCGTTGCAACAGCATCCGTATTCGCCGGACACCGCCAACCGTGCGCGGATCTACCGCCAAACGGCAGCGCGGAGGGTCAGCGGCGGTAGTTGGGCGCCTCGACGACCATCTGGATGTCGTGCGGGTGCGACTCCTTGAGGCCGGCGGCGGTGATGCGCACGAACCTGCCGTTGGCGCGCAGCTCGGCGATCGTGCGGCTGCCGGTGTAGAACATCGACTGCCTGAGGCCGCCGAGCAGCTGGTACACGACCGAGGCGACCGGGCCGCGGTAGGGCACCTGGCCCTCGATGCCCTCGGCGATCAGCTGCTCGTCCGAGGGGACGTCGGCCTGGAAGTAGCGGTCCCGCGAGTAGGAGGTCTTCCTGCCGCGGGTCTGCAGCGCGCCGAGGGAGCCCATGCCGCGATACGACTTGTACTGCTTGCCGCCGGAGTAGATCAGCTCGCCCGGGCTCTCGTCGGTGCCGGCGAGCAGCGAGCCGAGCATCACCGACTCGGCGCCGGCGACGAGCGCCTTGGCGATGTCGCCCGAGTACTGCAGGCCGCCGTCGGCGATGACCGGCACGTCGTGCTCGCGCGCGGCGAGGTGGGCCTCCCACACGGCCGTCACCTGCGGCACGCCGACGCCGGCGACCACGCGGGTGGTGCAGATCGATCCCGGACCGACGCCCACCTTGATCGCGTCCGCCCCGGCACGGGCGAGCGCATCGGCGCCTGAGCGGGTGGCCACGTTGCCGCCGATGACGTCGACACCGGCGAAGGCCGCATCCGACTTGATCCGCTCGATCATCTCGAGCACGCCCTTCGAGTCGCCGTTCGCGGTGTCGACGACGATGACGTCGACACCGGCCTCGCGCAGCGCGTTCGCCCGGTCCCAGGCGTCGCCGAAGAAGCCGATCGCCGCGCCGACGCGCAGCCGGCCCGCGGCGTCCTTCGTGGCGTTCGGGTACTGCTCGATCTTGTCGAAGTCCTTGACGGTGATGAGACCGGTGAGCCGGCCGGAGCCGTCGACGAGCGGCAGCTTCTCCACCTTGTGCTGGGCGAAGATCGCGACGGCCGCGTCCGGGTCGATGCCCTCCGAGGCCGTGATCAGCCCCTCGCTCGTCATGACGTCGCGCACGAGCGTCGTCGTCTTCTCGAAGGGCGAGACGAAGCGCATGTCGCGGTTCGTGATGATGCCGACGAGCCGGCCGTCGCCCTCGACCACCGGCAGTCCGGAGACCCGGTACTGGCCGCACAGCGCGTCCACCTCGGCGACCGTGGCGTCCGGGCTCGTCGTCACCGGGTTGGAGATCATGCCGGACTCGCTGCGCTTGACCTTGTCGACGTGGCTCGCCTGGTCCTCGATCGACAGGTTGCGGTGCAGGATGCCGAGGCCGCCCTGCCGCGCCATCGCGATCGCCATCCGCGACTCGGTGACCGAGTCCATGGCCGCCGAGAGCAGCGGCGCGAACACGCTGATGCGCTTGGTGAGGCGCGAGCCCGTGTCCGCCTCGCTCGGGATGACGTCCGTGTGCGCCGGCAGCAGCATCACGTCGTCGTAGGTGAGTCCGACGAATCCGAACGGGTCGGGCTGGTCCATGGGTCTCCTGCGGTCGAGCGGATCGGGACCGGACGCGAGTCGGATGCCGGCACTCGATGTTAACCGCTCGACGGCCACCGCATTCCGTTGGCTCGAGCGCCCGCGACGCGGCACGATCGCCCGAAACACGGGAGAAACGATCCGCGGGTACTGTCATGCCAATTATCCTTCGGGTCACATCGCGGGCCCGCCCGTCCACACAGCAGCCCATCCACACAGCAGGAGGTCGCGTGCCTGACCGCCATCGACTCGACGCCCGAGCGGGTCTGCGGCCACTGCGCCTGATCGCCGCGGCGCTCGCCGGCATCGTCGCCGCATCGGCCCTCGCCCTCGGCGCCGCCTCCACCGCGACCGCCGCCACGATCGACCCGGACGACGCCACCGAGTCGATCCTGGTCTGGGTGCGCCAGGTCGAGGACCGCTCCGGCATCGCCGGCATCTCCGTCGAGGTGACCGGCACCGACTTCGACGAGACGTTCGTCACCGACGACGACGGCAAGGCCGAGGTGGGGCTGCCGGGTGCCGGCACCTACACGGTGACGCTCGACACCAGCACCATCCCGGCGGACCAGGGCAGCCTCCGCGGCGAGGCGAGCCGCGAGGTGACGGTCGCGGTGACGAACGTCGACGTCCCGGCGAACTTCCTGGTGAGCACGAGCGCGACGAGCGACAGCACGAGCACGGCGACGTCGTCGCCCTCCACGAGCTCCTCGAGCGACGACACGGAGTCGAGCGACGGCACGTTCTGGGCGCGCGCCGCCTCGAAGCTCGCCATCGGGATCATCTTCGGCCTGCTGCTCGCCCTCGCCTCCATCGGCGTCTCGCTCATCTACGGCACCACCGGGCTGAACAACTTCGCCCACGGCGAGCTCGTGACGTTCGGCGGCCTGATGGCCTATGTGCTCACCGGCCTCGGGCTGCCGGGCTGGCTCGGCGTGATCGGCGCCCTCCTGCTCGGCGGCGTCTTCGGCTACCTGCAGGATCTTGCGCTCTGGCGGCCGCTGCGCCGCAAGGGCGTCGGCCTGGTGCCGCTGATGATCGTGAGCATCGGGCTCGCGATCGCGACCCGCTACGTGTATGTGCTGTTCTTCGGCTCCGAGCGGCTCACCCTGCCCAACGACTCCTCGTCATTCCTCATCATCGGGCCGGTGAGCATGCGGTTCACGGATGTCGCGGGCGTGGTGATCAGCATCGTGGCGCTGCTGCTCGTGGCCTTCGTGATGCTGCGCACCAGGATCGGCAAGGCCGCCCGCGCCGTGGCCGACAACCGGGCGCTCGCGGCCGCCTCGGGCATCAACGTCGACCGGATCATCCGCTACGTCTGGATCGGCGGTGCGGCCCTCGCCGGCCTCTCGGGCGTGCTCCTGGCCTACTACCAGTCGCTGCGCTGGGACACCGGCAGCCAGATCCTGCTGCTGATCTTCGCCGCGGTGACGCTCGGCGGCTTCGGCTCCGCCTTCGGAGCGCTCGTCGGCTCGCTCGTGATCAGCATCTTCATGAACCTCTCCACCCTCGTCATCCCGGAGAACCTCAAGTACGCGGCGGCACTGCTCGTGATGATCCTGATCCTGCTGTTCCGGCCGCAGGGCATCCTCGGCCGCCGGCAGCGCATCGGCTAGGCGCGACGGACCGCCACGGCACAACGGAGAAGGAGAGCGGCGTTGAACTTCATCCCCCTCGCGTTCGGCGAGATCATCTCGCCGACCACCGCGGCCTATGCCCTCGCCACGATCGGCCTGCTGATGCACTTCGGCTTCACCGGGCTCGTCAACTTCGGCCAGGCCGGCTTCATGGCCGTCGGCGGCTACGCCTTCGCCATCACCACCGTCAAGCTCGGCTGGCCGCTGCCCTTCGCGATCCTCGCCGTGATCGTGGCCGGTGCCGCCTTCGCCTTCGTGCTCGGCATCCCCACGCTGCGGCTGCGCGCCGACTATCTGAGCATCGTCACGATCGCGGCGGCGGAGATCATCCGCATCTCGGTCAAGACCTCGGAGATCTCGGATGTCACCGGCGGCTCCACCGGCATCAACGGCGCGGCCAAGACGTTCAACGCGCTCAACCCGATCCCCGACGGCAGCTACGGCTTCGGCGTGCTCACCTACAGCGCGAGCGAGGTCTGGGTGCGGCTGGTCGGCTGGGTGCTCGTGGCGCTCGCGGCGCTGCTGGTCTGGCTGCTCATCCGCAGCCCCTGGGGCCGCATCGTCAAGGGCATCCGCGAGGACGAGGACGCCGTGCGCAGTCTCGGCAAGAACGTGTTCTCGTACAAGATGCAGTCGCTCGTGATCGGCGGCGTCATCGGCGCCCTGGGCGGGGCGCTGTTCATCCTGCCGCGCTCGCTGCAGCCGGACAACTACGGCACCCAGCTGACGTTCTTCCTCTACACGATCATGCTGCTCGGCGGCGTCACCACGGTGTTCGGCCCGATCATCGGCGCGATGATCTTCTGGGTGGTGCTCTCCCTCTCCGACGGGCTGCTGACGCTCGGCGTGTCGAGCGGGGCGCTGCCGATCAGCTCCACCCAGCAGGGCCCGATCCGGCTCATCATCGTGGGCGTCGCCCTGGCGCTGCTGGTGATATTCCGCCCGCAGGGCATCCTCGGCAAGAAGAAGGAGGTGTTCTTCAGTGCCTGAGAGCGCAGCAGCGGGCGCCGTGACGACCAAGACCCCGGTCGCGGAGCTCATCGACGGCGAGCCGGCGCCCGGGGTGGCGAAGCGGCATCCGATCATCGTCGCCGACGGTGTGAGCCGCCGCTTCGGGGGCCTCACCGCCGTCGACGTCGAGCACGTCGAGATCCCGGAGCACGCGATCACGGCCCTCATCGGCCCGAACGGGGCCGGCAAGACCACGTTCTTCAACCTGCTCACGGGCTTCGACAAGCCGAACTCCGGCAACTGGACGTTCCGCGGCGAGAGCCTCGCGAACGTGCCGGCGTTCCGGGTGGCCCGACGCGGCATGGTGCGCACGTTCCAGCTCACCAAGGCGCTCTCGCTCATGACCGTCCTGGACAACATGCTGCTCGGCGCATCCGATCAGCCCGGGGAGAACTTCTTCCGGGCGCTGGTCAAGCCGCTGTGGCGCGCGCGCGAGGCGGAGATCCTGGAGCGGGCCGAGGCGCTGCTGGTGAAGTTCAAGCTCGACACCAAGCGCGACGACTACGCGGCGAGCCTCTCCGGCGGGCAGCGCAAGCTGCTCGAGATGGCCCGGGCGCTCATGAGCGAGCCGACGCTCGTGATGCTCGATGAGCCGATGGCGGGCGTCAACCCGGCGCTCACCCAGTCGCTGCTCGGCCACATCCTCGACCTCAAGGCGCAGGGGATGTCGGTGCTGTTCGTCGAGCACGACATGCACGTGGTGCAGGAGATCGCCGACTGGGTGATCGTGATGGCCGAGGGCCGGATCGTGGCCGAGGGCGCCCCCGACACCGTGATGGCCGACCCAGCGGTGATCGACGCCTACCTCGGCGCCCACCACGACACCGATCTCGGCACGCTCTCCGGCCAGCTCGAGATCGCCGAGGAGATGGAGTCCGAACTGGTCAAGAAGGATCTCGAGGAGGAGGCCGCGCATGGCGACGACTGAGCCGGCCGTTCCGGCCCTCGAGACCACCGACCTGGTGGCAGGCTACCTGCCCGGCGTCAACATCCTGAACGGATGCTCCGTCACCGTCGGCCAGGGCGAGCTGGTCGGCATCATCGGCCCGAACGGCGCCGGCAAGTCGACGCTGCTGAAGGCGGTCTTCGGCCAGGTCTCGATCCGTGGCGGCAGCGTGCGGCTGGGCGGTGAGGACATCACCGGGCTCAAGGCCGACCGGCTGGTCGGCCGCGGCGTCGGCTTCGTGCCGCAGACCAACAACGTCTTCCCGAGCCTCACCATCCGGGAGAACCTGGAGATGGGGCTGTACCAGCGTCCCAAGGCGTTCGCCGAGCGACTCGACTTCGTCACCGCGCTGTTCCCGGAGCTGAGCAAGCGGCTCACCGCCCGCGCCGGCTCGCTCTCCGGCGGCGAGCGGCAGATGGTGGCGATGTCGCGCGCGCTCATGATGGACCCGAGCGTGCTGCTGCTCGACGAGCCGAGCGCCGGCCTCTCGCCGGTGCGCCAGGACGAGACGTTCATCAACGTGACGGAGATCAACCGGGCGGGCGTCTCCGTGCTCATCGTGGAGCAGAACGCCCGGCGCTGCCTGCAGATCTGCCACCGCGGCTATGTGCTCGACCAGGGCCGGGACGCCTACTCCGGCGGCGGCCGCGAGCTCATGAACGACCCCAAGGTCATCGAGCTGTACCTCGGCACTCTCGCGAGCGATCAGGAAGCGGCGAAGCGGGGAACGTAGCCGGATGTCCGCGCGGGTGCTGGTCCTGCCGGCCGTGGCGGTGCTCGCCCTCGGCGGGTGCGTCACGCCGGCCTCGGCCCAGCTGCCGGACTCGGTGAGCGTCAACCTCAAGCAGTACCGCTCCGACATCGCCGCGGGCCGGCTGGAGATCCAGGTGATCAACGGCTCGGACGATCCGCTGACCATCACGGCGGCGAGCGTGACCTCGCCGCGCTTCGCCAGCACGGCCGTCTGGCCCAAGGACTCGACGACGGTGCCGGCGGGCACCACCCGCGACCTGCCGGTGACGATCCCGGACATCGTGTGCGACGCCCAGGCCGCGGAGCGGGTGCAGCTGTCCTTCACGCTCGCCGACGGCACCTCCGGCACGGCCGAGCTGACGCCGACCGACACGCACGGCGACGTCGACCGGGTGAGCGAGACGGCGTGCTTCGAACGCTCGGTGGAGAGCATCGCGGTGCTCGAGGGCACCCGGCTCGTCGTCTCCGGCTCGGGGACGTCGTCCACCGCCGTGCTCGAGGTGGACGTGACACCGAGCGGCTCCAGCGACTCCGTGGTTCTCAACACCATCGGCGAGACGGTGCTGCTCGCCTCCGCGAGCGAGCAGGACGGCTGGCCGCTCGCGCTCACGGTGAACGGCACCGACGCGGCATCCCAGCTCGAGCTCGACCTGCTGCCGCAGCGCTGCGATGCGCACGTGATCGCCGAGGACAAGGCCGGCACCCGGCTGCCGGTGACCGCGACGCTCTCGGACGGCACGAGCGACAGCTTCGCGCTGCCGCTCGCCGACGGGCTGCGCGAGCAGCTGCTGGACTTCGTCGCCGCGCGCTGCGGCCTGGTGGGCTGAGGCCGGAGCGCCGGGCGTCCAAGACCCGGCCGCCGCCGAAGGCCGCGCGGGGGCGCCGGCCCGGGCAGGGATGTGGGGGCTCGGCCGTGCGGCCGAGCCCCCTCTCGGGTGCTACCGGGCGATCAGCTCGCCGAGAGGTCGCCGAACTGCGACTCCTCGAACTCGTTCTCGTTGCCCTCGGTGTACTTGTAGATGGAGACGTACGCCTGGCTCGGGTCACCGTTCTCGTCGAACGTGATCGGGCCGGAGAGCCCCTCGTAGTCGATGTCCTCGCCGTCGGCGATCAGGCCGGCGCAGTCGGAGAAGGTGTCGCACTGGGTGCCATCCTCGGAGACCGACTGCAGGTTCTCGCTGATCGTGGTGCCGTCCGTCGCACCGCCCTGGAGGGCGGCGAGGGCGAGCAGCACCGTGGCGTCGTAGGACTCCGGCGCGTAGCTGAACACCGTGATGTCGTCGTCCGAGAGACCGTCCGCCTCGGCCTGGGCGAGCAGGCTCGCCTGGAAGTCGTCGGTCGCCTGCACACCGGGGTTGGTGAACTGCGCGCCGGCGATGTCGACATTGGTGTCGTCCGGGCCGATGACACCGTAGTTGCCGTCGACTCCGTAGAGCTTCGAGAAGTCGAAGTCCTGGGAGGCGAGCTGCTCGGCGATCGCGGTGAGCTCGTCGTAGGAGATCACCACGAGCGCGTCCGGGTCGGGGGCGAGCACGTCGGTGACGGCGCTGCCGAAGTCGGTGGCGCCCTCGTCGAACGTCACGTCAGCGGCCACGTCGATGCCCTGCGACTCGAGGTAGTCGGTGACCGTGGTGTTCAGGCCGATGCCGTAGTCGTTGTTGTCGTAGAGCACCGAGACCGTGAGGGCCCCGTCGCTCGCGATCTTCTGACCGAGCACCTGACCCTGCAGCACGTCCGAGGGGGCGGTGCGCCAGTAGTAGCCGTCGTCGTCGTAGTCGCTGAACGTCGGCGAGGTGTTCGCCGGCGAGATCTCCACGACCTGGGCCGCGACGATCTGGTCGATGACGCTCAGCGAGACGCTCGAGGACGCCGCACCGATGATCGCGCTGACGTCGTCGGCGAGCAGCGCCGTCACCGACTGGGTCGCGAGGTCGGTCGAGGTGTCGCCCGAGTCCTTCTGCTCGACGTCGATCGAGATGCCCGCGTCCGCCGCGTTGATGTCAGAGACCGCGAGGTTGACCGCCTCGATCTCGGGCGGGCCGAGCACCGCGAGGGTGCCGGTCTGCGGAAGGATCGTGCCGACCTTCAGCGAGAGGTCCGAGGCGGTGGAGCCGCTGGAGGACGAGTCGTCGGAGGCGCAGCCGCTCAGAATGAGCGCGCTGGCACCGAGGATCGTCACCGCCGTGGCCGTCGCCTTGAAGGACCGTGAGCTCAGAAAAGCGCTCATGTTGCTCCTATGCATCGTAGGGAATGTGATGAGACACAGCAGTACCTGCACAGGTACTTCTGATGCGGCCACGCTATGAGCACCACGACACGGGAGCAATACAGCGGCGTTTCCGCCGTGTAACGAGGATCGATTTTTACTCTCTGTGACCTTCGCCCTCCGTGGCGACGCCCTCAGACCGTCGCTCAGACCGGCTCGACGAGCGCCCGCCGCGCGGACCGCGCCGAGGAGAGCATGTCCACCGTGAGCACGAGGAGCGCGACCCAGACGATCGCGAAGCCGATCCAGCGCACCGTCGGCATCCGCTCGCCGAGCAGCGCGACACCGACCGTGAACTGGATGACCGGGGTGAGGTACTGGCTGAGCCCGACGATCGCGAGCGGCAGCCGCCGGGTCGCGGCGGCGAACAGCAGCAGCGGCACCGTCGTGACGAGACCCGCCATGAGCGTCGCCAGGGTGTGCCATCCGCTCACCGTGCCCATGCGCAGGGCGCCGGATGCCGCGACGACGGCGAGCGCGACGGCGGCCGGCGCCGCGAGCCACAGCGTCTCGACCGTGAGCCCGCCGAGCGCGTCGACACGGTCGCCGAGCCGCTTCTTGACCAGGCCGTAGCCACCGAAGGAGAGCGCGAGCACGAGCGAGATCCACGGGACGCGGCCGTAGGCGATCACGAGCACGACGACGGCCACGGCGCTCACGGCGATCGCCGCCCACTGCAGCGGCCGGAGCCGGTCCCGCTGCACGAGCACGCCGAGCAGCACGGTGACGATCGGGTTGATGAAGTAGCCCAGGGCGGCCTCCACCACCTGGGCGCTGACGCTCGCGTACACGTAGACGAGCCAGTTGACGACGATGAGCGCGCTGGCGAGGCCGAGGGTCAGCACCGCGCGGCGGTCGGCGACGAGGCGGCCGAGGCGGCGCCATCCGCGCGCGAGCGTCAGGAACACGACGCAGGTGACGGCGGAGAGCAGGATGCGCCACGCGACGATCTCGACGGGACCGCTCGGCACCAGCAGCAGGAAGTACAGCGGCATCAGGCCCCAGAGCCCGTAGGCGCTCACCGCGCTGGCGAGCCCGCTCCCGGTCCGATCGGCCAGCGGGCGGTCGGCCAGCGGGCCGTCTTGGCGGGTCACCGGGCCAGCCTAGGCCGGGGCCGCGAACGCCGCAGGGTCCCGGAACGGCGTCCGGGACCCTGCGGCGGTTGCTGTGCGAAGAACGTCCGTCAGCGCACGACGATCGCGAGCACGTCGCGAGCGGAGAGGACCAGGTAGTCCTCGCCGCTGAGCTTCACCTCGGTGCCGCCGTACTTGGAGTAGATGACCTTGTCGCCCACGGCGATGTCGAGCGGCACGCGGTTGCCGTTGTCGTCGATGCGACCGGGGCCGACCGCCACGACCTCGCCCTCCTGGGGCTTCTCCTTCGCGGTGTCCGGGATCACGAGACCCGAGGCGGTCGTGGTCTCGGCCTCGACCTGCTTGATGACGATGCGATCTTCGAGCGGCTTGATGGAAACCGACACGGGTGACCTCTTCTTTCCTTGCTTGGAAGTATGCCTGGCACCCAACGGGGCAGAGTGCCAGAACAACTATACGGGTCTGCTAGCACTCGATCAACGCGAGTGCCAACCACGCCGGCGATACCGTTGACCGCATGGATGCCGCCGAGCTGCGCGCCCTGCTCACCCCCGAGGCGCTCGCGCTGCTCGACGATCCCGGCACCGGCCTGTCCGGCCCGCTCGACGACGTGGTCGGTGCCGTCGCGCGGCTGCGCCGGGCCGGGCATCCGCCGGAGCGGGTCGCGGCCGTGCTCACCCAGGCACGGCTGCGCCGCCGGGCCGAGGCGAAGTTCGGGCCGTTCGCCCGCACGATGCTGTTCACCGAGGCGGGCCTGGAGCAGGCGAGCCGGTTGCGGGTCGCGGCCCGGCACGCCGGGCGCTTCCGCGAGGCGGGGCTGCGGCGCGTCGCCGACCTCGGCTGCGGCATCGGCGCGGACGCGCTCGCCCTCGCCGCGCTCGACATCGAGGTGCTCGCGATCGAGCGCGACCCGGTGACCGCCGCCGTCGCCGGCTACAACCTCGCCGCCTGGCCCGGCGTGCGCGTCGTCGAGGCGGACGCAACCGCCGTCGACCTCGCCGCGGTGGACGCCGCCTGGCTCGACCCCGGCCGGCGCGAGGGCGGCCGACGCAGCCGCGACCCCGCGGACTGGTCGCCGAGCCTCGCGTTCGCCTTCGGGCTGCCGGTGCCCGTCGGGGTCAAGCTCCCCCCCGGCATCGACCGGACGCTGCTGCCGGAGGCCGCGGAGGCGCAGTGGGTCTCCGACGGCGGCGAGCTGGTGGAGGTGACCGTCTGGACCGGGGCGCTCGCCCGCCCCGGGGTGCGCCGGGCGGCGCTCGTGCTCGGCCCGAGCGGCGCCGCGGAGCTCGTCGCGGACGACGACAGCGCCGACGAGCCGGCCGGCCCGCTCGGCGCCTTCGTGTACGAGCCGGACGGCGCCGTCATCCGCGCCCGGCTCATCGGCATGCTCGCCCGCGAGCTGGGCGCCCGGATGCTGCACCCGACGATCGCCTACCTCACCGGCGAGGAGCGCGTCGACACCCCGTTCGCCAGGCGGTTCCGGGTGCTCGCCGAGCTGCCGCTCGACGAGCGCCGGCTCGGCCGGGAGCTGCGCGAGCGCGGCATCGGCACCGTGGAGATCAAGAAGCGCGGCGTCGACGTGGACCCGGCCGCACTGCGCGCGCGGCTCAAGCCGGCGGGCGACGGCTCGGCGACCGTCATCCTCACCCGCGTCGGCCAGGGCCGGCGCGCGCTCATCGCCGAGCGCGACGACCGGTAGCCCGGGCCCTCAGTAGTCGTAGTAGTGATCGGAGCTCGCGGCGATGCCCAGGACGACCACGATGAAGACCAGGTAGCCGACCACCAGGAGGATGCCGATGCCGGTGAGCACGTAGCCGATGATCGTGCCGGCCAGGGCGAGCCCGCGGCCACCCTCGCCGGTGCGCTTGATCTGGCTGAGCGCGATGTGGCCGGTGACGATGCCGGCGATGCCGGTGATGCCGAAGACGACGGTGGCGATCGAGAGGCACAGCGAGACCACGGCGAGGGCGTTGGTGCGCACCGGAGCGACATAGCCGTAGGGAGTGGGCTGGCCGTACGCCGCGGGCTGGCCGTACGCGGCCGGGCTGTACGGGGGCGGGGCCGGCGAGGTGTAGGCCGCGGGCGCGGGCCGGTACGGCGGCGGGGTGGCCCCGGCGGACTGCTCGGGCTGGGCGGGCGTCGTGGGGTCGGTCATCCTGGCTGCTCTCCTCCGAATCGGCCGAACCAGCTGCACGGCCCGGACGGGACAATCGTGGCACGGGCGGGGCGCGCGGCCCAGAGGCCGCAGCCCGGCGATCGAGACTCCGAGATCGAGGCTCAGAGATCGAGGCTCAGAGATCGAGGCTCGCGAAGGCGCTCAGGGCGAGCAGCTGCAGGTAGAGCGAGATCGCGCAGACCACGAGGCCGACGACGCCGAGCACGAGCGCGAGGAGCCACGGCCAGGGCGCGGTGCGACGGCCACGGGCCACGAGGGCCAGCACGATCGCGATGACCGGCAGCGCAAAGCCCCAGCCGAGGAACGAGATCGCCGCCCCCACCGCCGCCACGGCGACGGCGACGGCCTCCAGCGTGCGGCGCGAGGTCATCGAGGCGGGGCTCACGGCGCCCATCCTGTCACGGCCGACGCGCTCACAACCGCACCACGGTGGCCGGCAGCGTCGAGTCGGCGCCGAAGTCGAGCGAGGAGGGCGCGTGGCCGGCGGCGATCAGCCGGCTCGCGACGCTCGCGATCATGGCGCCGTTGTCGGTGCAGAGCACGAGCGGCGGAATGCGCAGGGTGACGCCCGCGGCATCCGCCCGCTCGGCCGCCAGCCCTCGCAGCCGCGCGTTCGCGACCACGCCGCCACCGAGCAGCAGCCGCGGCACGCCCAGCTCGGCGCAGGCGGCGAGCGCCTTCGTCAGCAGCACGTCGACGACGGCCTCACGGAAGCTCGCCGCGACATCCGCCACCGGCACCTCCTCGCCGGCGTCCCGGCGCTGCTCGACCCAGCGGGCGACGGCGGTCTTGAGCCCGGAGAACGAGAAGTCGTAGCGATGCCGGGCCTGGTCCTTCGCGGCGCTCAGCCCGCGCGGGAAGCGGATCGCGCCGGGATCGCCGCCCGCGGCGGCACGGTCGATCTCGGGCCCGCCGGGATAGGGCAGCGCGAGCAGGCGGGCCACCTTGTCGAAGGCCTCGCCGGCGGCGTCGTCGATGGTCTCGCCGAGCAGCTCCACATCGGAGGCCAGATCGCGCACGAGCAGCAGGCTGGTGTGCCCGCCGGAGACCAGCAGCGCGATGCTCGGCGTCTGCAGCGGCGCGCCGCCGCCCGCCGACTCGCTCAGCAGATCCGCGCCGACGTGCCCGACGAGGTGGTTGACGGCGTAGAGCGGCTTGCCCGTGGCGACGGCGAGCCCCTTCGCGGCGCCGATGCCGACCATGAGCGCGCCGGCGAGGCCCGGCCCGGCGGTCACCGCGATCGCGTCGAGCTCGTCGAGGCCCACGCCGGCCTCGGCGAGCGCCTCGTGGAGGGTCGGCCCGAGCGCCTCGAGGTGGGCGCGGGCGGCGACCTCGGGCACGACGCCGCCGTAACGGGCGTGCTCGGCCATGCTCGAGGAGATGACGTTCGCGAGCAGCTCGGTGCCGCGCACGATGCCCACGCCGGTCTCGTCGCAGCTCGTCTCGATGCCGAGCACGAGCGGCGCAGCGGGGCCAGGCGCGACAGGCCCAGGCGCGACGGGATCAGGCGCCTGCGGCCGAGGACGCTGACGGGCGGTCATGCCGTGGCCTCGGACGTCTCGCCGGGATCGGCCAGCGCGGGCTGCCCTGCCAGCGTGCTCCTCATGACGATCGCGGCGACGTCGTCCGGCTGGTAGTAGTGCGGGCGCTCGGCGATCCGCTCGAAGCCGAGGCTCGCGTAGAGCGACCGCGCCAACGGGTTGTCGGCGCGCACCTCGAGGAACAGCTCGCGAACGCCCCGGCGGCGCGCCTCGGCGCCCAGCGCATCCATGAGCGCGCGCCCGCGCCCGCGCCCGCGCGCGGCGGCGGCCACCGCGATCGTCTGGATGTCGCCCTCGCTCGCGCCCGCGGGCGCGAGCAGCCCGGCGTAGCCGACGACGGCGCCGCCCTCGTCGTCGACGAGATAGAAGGCGTGCTCGCTCGCGAGCTCGGCCCGCATCGTCTCGGCGCTCCAGGCGTCGTCGGCGAACGTCGTCGTCTCGATCGCCATGATCGCCGCGAGGTCCCCGGCGCCGGCCCGGCGGATCATCCGGCCAGGCCCGTGGCGAGGCGCTTCGTCGCCGCCGACAGGGTGACGTCGGGCGAGCGCAGGTACAGCGGCTCGTCGGCGGCCGGCGGCCGGCCGTGCGCGCTGAGCGCCTCGGCGAGCAGGCCGAGGCGAGCCGCGGAGACCGTCGGTGCGTCCAGGCGGCGCACGCCCTCCGGCAGCTCCTCGGGCCGGCTGAGCGCGGGGCCCTCGACGCGCACCGGCAGGCCCTCGGCATCCGGGCCCCGGTAGCGCGACCAGTACAGCTCGCGGCGGCGCGCGTCCGTCACCACGAGCAGCGGCCCGCTCTCGCCGAGGGCGACGGCGTCGTGGCTCACGATCGGCAGCACCGGCCGGCCGATGCCGAGCGCGAAGGCGCGCGCGGCCGCGATGCCCACGCGCAGGCCGGTGAACGGACCGGGGCCCATGCCGGCGGCCACGGCGTCGAGGCGCCCAGCCGACACCCCGGCCACCTCGAGCGCCTCGCGGATGAGCCGGCCGATCGCCTCGGCGTGGCTGCGGGTGTCGGCGACCGCGCGCTCGGCGAGCACACCGGCCTCGCCGTCGACCACGGCGACGCTCGAGCCCGCGGAGGTGTCGATCGCCAGCAGCACCCTCCTACGCTAGCCCGGCGGCATCGCCGGTGCCGGTCTCAGAGACGGAGGCCGGCCCAGCGCGCGCCATGCGGCGTGATCGTCACGGTGCGCGGCTCGACCTCGGTCTGCGCCTCGCCACCGTGCGGGCGGTCGATGGCCACCTGCAGCCGGTCCTCGGCGAGGCCGTCGAGCTTGCCGGCGCCCCACTCGACGACGACGATCGAACCGGCCCAGTCGAGGTCGAGGTCGTCGAGCTCGAGGGCGCTGGCCAGCCGGTAGGCGTCGACGTGCACGAGCGGCGGTCCCCCGGCACGCGGGTGCGTGCGCGCCAGCACGAACGTGGGACTGCTCACGGCGCCGCGCACGCCGAGCGCCGCGCCGAGACCCCGGGTGAGCGTGGTCTTGCCTGCGCCGAGCTCACCGTCGAGCTGCACCACGTCGCCGGCGCGCAGCTCGCGGGCGATGCGGGCTCCGAGCGCCTCCATCTGCTCGGGGCTCGCCACGATCACGGCAGGTACCGCCGGCGGATGCGACCGCCGATGCGGCTGACGATCTCGTAGTCGATGGTGCCCGCGGCATCCGCCCAGTCGACCGCGCCCGGCACACCCGCGGCCGGATCGCCGAACAGCACCGCCTCGTCGCCGACCGCGACCGCGGCGTCACCGACGTCGACGACGAACTGGTCCATCGCCACCCGCCCGGCAATGCGGTAGCGCCGGCCGCCGATCGACACCGGCGCGGCGTTCGAGGCGTGCCGGGGGATGCCGTCGGCGTAGCCGGCCGGCACGAGGGCGAGCGTGGTCTCGGCATCCGTGCGATAGCTGTGGCCGTAGCTGACGCCGCTGCCGGCCGGCACGCGCTTGACGGCCGCGATCCGGGCCGTGAGCGTCATCGCCGGGGTGAGGCCGAGGTCGGCGCTCGTGTACTCCCGCATCGGCGACAGGCCGTAGGCGCCGATGCCGATGCGGACCAGGTCGAAGCGGCTCTCCGGCACCGCGAGGGCGCCGCAGGTCGCGGCGATGTGCCGGAGCTTCGGGTCGAGACCGCGGCCGGCGGCGAGGCCCAGGGCGCGCTCGAAGGCGGCGACCTGCTCGAGGTCGGTGTCGTCGCTCGTGTTCGACAGGTGCGAGAAGATGCCGCGCACGTGGATGCTGCCGAGACGCTCGAGCTCGGCGGCGCGGGCGAACAGCGCGTCCCACTCGGCCTCGACGGCGCCGTTGCGGCCGAGACCGGTGTCGACCTTGAGCTGCACCTCGGCCCGGCCGGGTGCCTCGGCGACCTCCTCGAGCTGGTCGAGGTAGTTGACGCCGATGTCGACGTGTGCGGCGACGCCGGCCGCGAAGTCCGTGCCGGGGGCGTGCAGCCAGGCGAGCAGCGGCGCCTGGATGCCGGCCGCGCGCAGTGCGAGCGCCTCCTCGAGCTCCACGACGCCGAGCCAGGCGGCACCGCCCGCGAGCATCGCCCGCGCGGACTCGATCGCGCCGTGGCCGTAGCCGTCCGCCTTGACGATGCCCATGACCATCGTGCCGGTGCGCTCGCGGATGGTGCGGACGTTGCGCTCGATCGCGCCGAGGTCGATGCGGGCCTCGCGCAGCGGAGCGGGCCCGGTGACGGCATGGGCGACGGCGCGGGCGGGCCCGGCCGTGCTCACGACGACTCCAGCACGACGTTCGCGACGGCGATCCCGGCGTCATGGGACATGCTCAGGTGCAGTCGGCCGACGCCGCGCGCCTCGGCGAGCGCGCGCGCCGCGCCGCTCAGCTCGAGCGCGGGGTCGCCGTTGTCGTCCGTGACCACCTGCATATCGTGCCAGCGGATGCCGGTGGACTCGCCGAGCGCCTTCACCAGGGCCTCCTTCGCCGCGAACCGGCCGCCGAGGGAGCGCAGCGGCAGCTCGCGTCCGGAACGATGGCGCTCGGCCTCAGTGAACAGCCGCGCGCGCAGGGCCGGCGCGCTCGTCAGCGCCCGCTCGAAGCGGCGCAGGTCGACGACGTCGACGCCGATGCCAACGATCATGCGCGGTCCTCACCCCTTCTCATCGTCGAGCGTAACGAGCCTGCGGTGCGGACCGGCTCACTCGACGGTGACGGACTTGGCCAGGTTGCGCGGCTGGTCGACGTCGAGCCCCTTGGCCGAGGCCAGCTCCATGGCGAACATGTGCAGCGGCGCGACGGCCAGCAGCGGCTCGAACAGCGGCGCGGCCAGCGGGATGCGGATCACCTCGTCCGCGAAGGGCAGCACCGAGACATCCCCCGCCTCGACGATCGCGATCACACGCGCGCCGCGGGCCTTGATCTCCTGGATGTTGCTGAGCACCTTCTTCTGCAGCCCGTCCTCGCCGCGCGGGCTCGGCACCACGACGAACACCGCCTGCCCCGGCTCGATGAGGGCGATCGGCCCGTGCTTCAGCTCGCCGGCCGCGAAGCCCTCCGCGTGGATGTAGGCGATCTCCTTGAGCTTCAGCGCGCCCTCGAGCGCGACCGGGTAGCCCACGTGCCGGCCGAGGAACAGCACCGACTGGGTGTCCGTCATCCAATGCGCCAGCTGACGGATCTCCGGCCCGGCCTCGAGCACGGTGCGCAGCTTCTCGGGCACGGCGAGCAGCTCCGCGATGTGCGCGCGCAGCCGGGCCTCGTCGAGCGAGCCGCGCAGGCTCGCCAGGTGCAGACCGAGCAGGTAGATCGCCGTGATCTGGGCGACGAAGGCCTTCGTGGATGCCACCGCGACCTCCGGCCCGGCGTGGGTGTAGACCACGCCGTCCGACTCGCGCGGGATCGTGGAGCCCTGGGTGTTGCAGATCGCGAGCGTCCTGGCGCCCTGCTCGCGGGCGTGCTTGACGGCCATGAGCGTGTCCATGGTCTCGCCGGACTGGCTGATCGAGACGACGAGGGTGCGCTCATCGAGGATCGGGTCGCAGTAGCGGAACTCGTGCGAGAGCGTGACCTCCACGGGCAGCCGCGTCCACTTCTCCAGCGCGTACTTGCCCACGAGGCCGGCGTAGGCGGCGGTGCCGCAGGCGATGATCGCGAGCCGGTCGATGCCCGCGAGCGCCTGGCCGCCGAGCGCGTCCAGCTCGGGCAGGCGCACCCGGCCGTCGACGACGCGCCCGAGCAGCGTCTTGGCCACCGCCTCGGGCTCCTCGCTGATCTCCTTGGCCATGAAGCTCGACCAGCCGCCCTTCTCGGCCGCGGCGGCGTCCCAGGCCACCTCGAACTCGGCCATCGGCACGGCCTCGCCGGCGAAGTCGGTCACGCCGACGGCATCCGCCGTGATCGTGACGATCTGGTCCTGGCCGATCTCGGCGGCGCGGCGGGTGTGCTCGACGAAGGCGGCGACATCCGAGCCGAGGAAGTTCTCGCCGTCGCCGAGCCCGATGACGAGCGGCGAGTTGCGCCGGGCGCCGACGACGACGCCCGGCTGGTCGCGGTGCATGACCAGGAGCGTGAAGGCGCCCTCGAGCCGGTTCACCACTCGGCGCAGCGCCTCGGTGAGGTCACCGGTGGCGCGGTACTGCTCGCCGACGAGCAGCGCCGCGACCTCGCTGTCGGTATCGCTCGTGAACACCGCTCCGCGCTCGAGGAGCTCCTGTTTGAGCTCGGCGAAGTTCTCGATGATGCCGTTGTGGATGAGCGCGAGCCGGCCGTCGTCGCCGAGCTGCGGGTGTGCGTTGCGGTCGGTCGGCCCACCGTGGGTGGCCCATCGGGTGTGGCCGATGCCGGTGCCGCCGTCGGCGATCGGATGCTCCACGAGCTCCTCGGCGAGCGCCTGTAGCTTGCCGCTGCGCTTGCGCACGCCGAGGGCGCCCCCGTCGTCGATCACGGCGACGCCGGCGGAGTCGTAGCCGCGGTATTCCAGCCGCTTGAGCCCGCCCATGAGCACGCCCAGGCTTCTCCCGCCGCCGACGTAGCCCACGATGCCGCACATGGAACCCGAGTGTATGGGAGCGTCCGCCCGGGTCCGCTGACATCGGTTGTGCAGGAGAATCGAGCCGTTGCCGCCGCGCGCCGGCGCCGAAGCACCGGATCTCCTGCACAACCGATGTCGCCGAGGGGTTCGGACGGCGGCGGTAGGCTCGAGCCGATGGCCGAGTCCGGCGCGCAGGCGACCCCGTTTCGCGAGATCTCCCGCGCGGACTGGGCGGCCCTGGCACCGACGATGGAGTCGCCGCTCACCGAGCGCGAGCTCGTGCAGCTGCGCGGCCTCGGCGACGTGCTCGACCTGCGCGAGGTCGCCGAGGTCTACCTGCCGCTGTCCCGGCTGCTGACGCTGTACGTCACCGCCGCCCGGGGGCTGCACGCGGCCACGACGCGGTTCCTCGGCACGACCTCCGGATCCACGCCCTTCGTCATCGGCGTCGCCGGCAGTGTCGCGGTGGGCAAGTCGACGATCTCTCGGCTGCTGCGCGAGCTGATGGCGCGCTGGCCCGAGAGCCCCCGGGTGGAGCTCGTGACCACCGACGGCTTCCTCTACCCGAACGCCGAGCTTCAGCGGCGCGGCCTGATGGACCGCAAGGGCTTCCCGGAGTCCTACGACCGCCGCTCGCTGCTGCGCTTCGTATCCCAGGTGAAGAGCGGCGTCGAGCAGGTGCGGGCGCCGTTCTACTCCCATCTCGCCTACGACATCGTCCCCGACGCCGAGGTGGTGGTGCGCCGGCCGGACGTGCTCATCGTCGAGGGGCTGAACGTGCTGCAGCCGGCCGCGCCCGGGCACCGGCTGGCGGTGAGCGACCTGTTCGACTTCTCGATCTACGTCGACGCCCGCACCCCCGACATCGCCCGATGGTACGAGGAGCGTTTCCTGCGGCTGCAGCGCGGCGCCTTCGCCAACCCGCGGTCGTACTTCCACCGCTACGCCGAGCTGACCGAGGATGAGGCGCGCGAGCGCGCCCGCTCGATCTGGACGGCGACGAACGAGCCGAACCTCACCCAGAACGTGCTTCCCACCCGCGCGCGCGCGAGCCTGGTGCTGCGCAAGGGCGCCGACCACGCGGTCTCGAGCGTGCTGCTGCGCAAGGTCTGACGGCGCGGCGGGCGGCGCGGCCATCGCGCGGGCCCGCCGCCTACTCCCGGGTCCGCCGCAGGAGCACCGTGCGCGCCGGACTGGATACCGCTTAGTATCGACATGTGCCAGACCTGTCGCCCCCCACCCCGTGCGGCGCCCGGACCCGCCTCATCGTCGCGCTCGTGCTCGTCCTGCTCGCGAGCGGCGCGGCGATCGCGCCCGCGGCATCCGGGGCCGCATCCGGGGCCGCATCCGGGGAGATCGTCGCCTGGGGCGACGACAGCGACGGCGAGACCACCCTGCCCGAAGGGCTCACCGATGTCATCGCCATCGACGCGGGCGCCTACTACTCGCTCGCGCTCACGGCCGGAGGCACCGTCACCGCCTGGGGCAACGACAGCTACGGGCAGACCGACGTGCCCGCGACACTCGGCGACGTCACCGCCGTCGCGGCCGGCTACTACCACTCCCTCGCGCTCACGAGCGACGGCACCGTCACCGCCTGGGGGCGCGACGCCGAGGGCGAGAGCACGGTGCCGAGCGGGCTCTCGGGCGTGACCGCGATCGCGGCCGGCGCCTTCCACTCCCTCGCGCTCACGAGCGACGGCACCGTCACCGCCTGGGGCGATGACAGCTATGGGCAGAGCGACGTGCCCGCCGGGCTCAGCGACGTCGTCGCCATCTCCGCGGGCGCCTACCACTCCCTCGCCCTCACCGGCGACGGCACCGTCATCGCCTGGGGCCGGGACGACCTCGGCCAGAGCGACGTGCCCGCGGGGCTCAGCGACGTCGTCGCCATCGACGCCGGCGGCAACTCGCACTGCCTCGCGCTCACCGGCGACGGCACCGTCATCGCCTGGGGCAACGACGGCCTCGGCCAGACCGATGTGCCGGCCGGGCTCAGCGACGTCGTCGCCATCTCCGCGGGCGTCTGGCACTCCCTCGCCCTCGGCAGCGACGGCACCGTCACCGCCTGGGGACGCGACACCGAGGGCGAGAGCACGGTGCCGAGCGGGCTCTCGGATGTCGCGGCCATCTCGGGCGGCGGGGTGCACTCCCTCGCCCTCGTCTCCTCCGCGGTGCCGGCCAGCGAGACCCCGACCCCAGACGACCAGACCGCAGACGACCAGACCCCAGACGACCAGACAGCAGACGACCAGACAGCGACGTCCACCGCCCCGGCATCCGCCACGGCATCCGGGGCGGCATCCGCCGAGACGGCCGCGGCGACGGCCCTCGCCGCGACGCGCCTGCACGTGAACGCCGTCGCAAGCCTCAAGGTCGCCGGCCGGTCCACCCGGGTGAAGGCCTCGGGACTCGCCGCGGGCGAGCAATACACGATCCGCATCGCCGGAAGGACGGTCGCCACCGGCGCCGCATCCGCCGCCGGGAGGCTGAGCCGCCTCGTCACGATCCCCAGGACGCTCGCGGGCGTGAAGAGGGTCACCGTCACCGGCTCGACCACGGGCCGCACCGGACACGACAGTCTCCGGGTGCTCGCCCGCGTCACCACCCTGCACGCCAGCTACACCCCCACCGGCACCGTCGGCGCCAACCGCGCCGTGACGATCACCGTCACCGGTCTCGGCCCGGGAGAGCGCCTGACGATCGTCTACAACGGCCACCGCATCACCCCCAAGTCCGCCACGGCCACCCGATCAGGCCGCTACACGATCACCACGAGCACCGGCTGGGGCTGGGGCCGCCGCACCGCCACCATCACCGGGCAGGGCCGCCACCGCACCGGGGTGCTGCACATCGTCGTCGGCCCGCGCTAACGCGGTCGGCCGCGGTCGGTGCGCGGCCGTGGAACAGGTCGGTGATCAGGCCGAGCGGCGCCGTCTCGCCCGGCCTGGCAGACTCGCCCCGCCCAACGGTGCTCGCTCGCGATCAGTGCTCGCGATCAGTGCTCACGCTCAGTGCTTCGACGAGTCCCACTTCACCCGGTCGGTGGCCGAGCGCAGCACGAGCTTGCCGCTGCTCGTGACGATGGCGCGGTTGGCGCCCGAGCGCGCGCCCGCGGTCTTCCACACCGGGTGGTTGTGCTTGTCGTAGGCGACGAGGATGCCGTCGCTGCGCAGCTTGACCTTCACCGCGCCGACCTTCGCCGTCGCCCAGACCACCTTCTTGGTGTACCGGTTCAGGATCGCCACCCGGCCGCTCTCGGTGACCACGAGCCGGTACTTGCCGTTGACCGACACCAGCTGGCCGTCACGCAGCGTCGCGCCCCGGGCGAGCGTGCTCGGCCAGATGCTGCGGATCGTCTTCGCGACGGTGGCCGTGAGGGTCGTCGGCCGGTACCCGTCCGCGCTCGCGACCGCCGTGAGCGAGATGGTGCTGCCGACATCCGCGTCCTTCAGCCGATAGCTGGCGCTCGTGGCCCCGGAGATCGGCTCTCCGTCGCGCATCCACTGGTAGCTCAGGGTGGGCTGCACCGGCGACCAGCTGCCGGTCGTCGCAGTGAGCACCGAGCCCTGTCTCGCGGTGCCGCTGATGACCAGCGCGGAGGTGCGGCTGAACGCGGGACGCGAGTCGACCGTGAAGCTCAGCTCGACGGTGCCGAGCTTCACGGCGTCGCCGTCGGCGTCCACCGGGACGAACTTCTGCGAGTAGACGGTGCCGTCGGCGACCCCGGTGGGCGCCTGCACGGTGAACACGAACGTCGCCTCGCCGCCGGTCACGACCGCAGACTCCTGCTGCGTCGTCGCATAGGCGGCGCTCAGCCAGTCGGATGCCGCGAGCGCCGAGGAGCCGCCCCGCGCCTTGAGCCGCAGTCCCGACCAGGTGCGCTCGCCGGTGTTGCGGTAGCTGAGCACGACGGTCGCGGTGTCGCCCGGGCTCAGGTAGGAGTCGTCGGAGCTGTCCGTCTCGTCCAGCAGTCGCGCCCGGTAGGCGGGGAACGAGCTGCTCGTCGTGGAGTCCTTCAGGTGCACGAAGCCCGTCGGCCAGGTGCCCGAGGACTTCGTCAGGATGCGGTAGTAGAAGTCGCCGCCGTAGTTGTCCTCGCTCACCAGGATCTTGCGGGCGGAGATCACCTTCTCGACGTAGGCGACGTGCCCGGCGGAGCCGGCGCCGTTGTCGCCCGCCGCCCACCAGGCCACCGAGCCCACCGTCGGCGTGTGGTTGGTGATGTCGGCGTTGGCGGTGCCCCAGGCGGTCGCGTTGCCGTTGCCGTCCCACGGCCGGGTGCTCGACATCCCCGAGGCGATCAGCCGGTAGGCGACGTAGTTGGTGCAGTTGTGGCCGCTGACCATCTTCCAGTACTCGACCGACGAGGCCTTCTTGTAGCCGTGGTTGCTGTGGCCGGCCGCGGCGCAGGCGGCGTAGCCCTTGCACACCACCGTGCCGACGTTGGCGGCCTGGGCGGGCGCGGCGGTGAAGAGCGTGAGGGCGAGCGCGATGACGCCGAGCACCGCGACGGTGCGGCGCCTCACGTGCCGGTCTTCCATCTCTGCTTGCCGGATGCCGAGAACAGCACGAGCTTGCCGGTGGATGTGAGCACCAGCCGGCTGGCCTTCGATCCCTTGGCGGCGTACCAGGCGACGGCGCCGCTGGCCGTGTAGGCCACCAGGGTGCCGTCGGAGCGCAGCTTGAGCTTCTTGGCCTTGACCCGGCCGGTCGACCAGACCGCCGCACCGGTGAAGCGGTTGACGATCGCGACCTTGCCGCTCGCGGTCACGGCGGCCCGGTACTTGCCGTTGGCCGAGACGAGCTGATCGCCGCGGCTCAGCGTGGACCCGCGGGCGAGCGTCGACGACCAGGCGGAGCGCACGGTCGCGGTGGAGGCGCTGCTGACGCTCAGCGGGATGTAGCCGTCCGCGCTCGCCCGCACCGTCACGGTGAGCGTGTGCCCGACATCCGCCGCGCTCACCGTTCGGGTGGCGCCGGTCGCGCCGGAAATCGCCACGCCGTCGCGATACCACTGGTAGCCGAAGGACGGGGTCACCGGGCCCCAGGCGCCCGTGTGCGCGGTGAGCACGTGGCCCTGTTTGGCGGTGCCGGTGATCGTCGGCGTGGGGCTGATCGTGAACGAGGCCCGCGAGTCCACCACGAGCGACAGCGTCGTCTTGCCCCGGCGCACCCAGCCGAGCGTGCTGCTCACCGGCTGCATGACCGTGTCGACGCTCGTGCCGTCCGCGACATCCGTCGGCGCGGTGACGGCGAACACGAAGCTCGCGGTGCCGCCGATGTCGACCTCGGTCTCGCGCTGGGCGGCGGCGCGGGCGGCCGAGAGCCAGCCGTCGGCGATGCCTGACGACGAGGTGAACGGCGTGCCGAGCACGAGGTCGGTCCACGGGGTCGAGCCGAGGTTCTTGTAGCGCACCCGCACCCACACGCTCTCGCCGGGGGCGAGGTGGTCGGCCGTGAACGTCGTGCGCAGAGTCGAGTCGGTGTAGAACGTCGTGTCGAGGTAGTCCGCGCTCTCGGCGGTGACCCCGGATGCCACGCCCGGCTGCTTCTTGTGGATGAAGCCGGTCGGCCAGTGTGGGTCGTCGGCCGTGATGACCTTCCAGTAGAAGTCGCCGCCGTAGTTGTCCTCGCTGATCACGATCTCGGTGGAGGAGATGACGGCCTCGACGTAGGCGACGTGGCCGTAGGCGCCGGCGCCGTCCTTGTTCGCCGCCCACCAGGCGATCGCCCCGGCCTTGGGCGTGGAATTGTAGCCGAGGGCCGCGCCCCAGGCGCTCGCGTTCCCGCTGCCGCTCCAGGGCCGGCTGCGCTTCGCGCCGGCCTTGACCAGCAGGTAGGCGGCGTAGTTCGTGCAGTTGTGGCCGGCGACCATCCGCCAGTAGCTGCCGGTGCGCTTGGAGTAGCCGTGGTTGGTCATCCCCAGGGCGGCGCAGGCCGTGTAGCCCTGGCAGAGGATGGCGCTCGTCGGCGAGGAGACCGTCGAGGCCGAGGCCGTCGGGCCTGGGACGAGGGCGGCGGAGACGAGGGCGGCGAGGGCGAGGGCGGCGGCGAGAGCGGCCGCGATGCCGCGCCTCCTCGTGCCCCGCATGCGCCATTCCCCCCGGTAGACCGACCGGTCCAGTATCACCGACGGATGCCGGGGGGCCGAATCGGCGCGCCCCCGGGGCCGAACGACGGGCACGGAGCCCCGCGCTCAGGCCGCGAGCCGCCGTGCGACGAGCGCCGCGAGCCGGTCGGCGATCGCCCGGGCGAGCCGCTCGTCGTCGGCCTCGACCATGACGCGCACCATCGGCTCGGTGCCGGAGGGGCGCAGCAGCACCCGGCCGGTGTCGCCGAGCTCCGCCTCGGCGTCGGCGACCGCGGCCGCGATCTCCCCGTCGCCCGCGAGCGCGCCGCGGCGCACCCCGCGCACGTTGACCATCACCTGCGGGAAGACGGTCATGACGCTCGCGAGCTCGGCGAGGCTCCGGCCCTGCCGGGCCATCTCGGCCACGAGGTGCAGGCCGGTGAGGATGCCGTCCCCGGTCGTGGAGAACTCGCTCATAATGACGTGCCCGGACTGCTCGCCGCCGAGACGGTAGCCGTGCGCGTCCATCTCCTCGAGCACGTAGCGGTCGCCCACCGCGGTGGTGACCACCCGGATGCCGTGCTCGCGCATCGCCCGGTGCAGGCCGAGGTTCGACATGACCGTCGCGACGAGCGTGTCCTCGGCGAGCGCGCCGCGCTCCTTCATCGCGATCGCGAGGATCGCCATGATGCGGTCCCCGTCGACGATTCTGCCCTCGGCGTCGACGGCGAGGCAGCGGTCGGCGTCGCCGTCGTGGGCGATGCCCACGTCCGCGCCGAGCTCCAGCACCGTGCGCTGCAGCACGTCGAGGTGGGTCGAGCCGACGCCGTCGTTGATGTTGAGGCCGTCCGGGTCGGCGCCGATCACGGTGACGCGGGCGCCGGCATCCGTGAACACCTCGGGGCTCACGCCGCTCGCCGCGCCGTTCGCGCAGTCGATGACGACGTGCAGGCCGTCGAGCCGGTGCGGCAGCGTCGACAGCAGGTGCAGCACGTAGCGGTCCTCGGCGTCCGCGAAGCGGCGGATGCGTCCCACCTCGAGCCCGGTTGGGGCGAGCTTGGGCTGGCCGAGGGCGGCCTCGATGCGGTCCTCGACGATGTCGGGCAGCTTCACCCCGCCGACGGCGAAGAACTTGATGCCGTTGTCGACCGCGGGGTTGTGCGAGGCGGAGATCATCACGCCGAGGTCCGCGCGGAAGTCCTGGACGAGGAACGCCGCCGCCGGGGTCGGGATGACGCCGGCGTCGTAGACGTCCACGCCGGAGCTCGCGAGCCCGGCGGCGACGGCGGAGGCGAGGAACTCCCCGGAGACGCGCGGGTCGCGGGCGACGACGGCGACCGGGCGGCGGCCGGAGGCGCGCCGCCCGTCGGCGACGCGGCCCTGACCGAGCACGACGGCCGCGGACTGGGCGAGGCTCATCGCCAGCTCGACGGTGATGTCGGCGTTGGCGAGTCCGCGCACGCCGTCCGTGCCGAACAGGCGAGGCATGGCCGGTGCCGGGCGCGTCAGCGCTTGGAGAACTGCGACGCCTTGCGGGCCTTCTTGAGGCCGGCCTTCTTGCGCTCGATGACCCGGGCGTCGCGGGTGAGGAAGCCCGCCTTCTTCAGGGTCGGGCGGTTGTTCTCCCGGTCGATCTCGTTGAGCGCACGGGCGATCGCGAGGCGCAGCGCGCCGGCCTGGCCGGAGGGGCCGCCGCCGGTGATCTTCGCCGTCACGTCGTAGCTGCCGACGAGGTCGAGCACGGTGAACGGGTCGGTGATGAGCTGCTGGTGCAGCTTGTTCGGGAAGTAGTCCTCGAAGGCGCGGCCGTTGACGGTGAACTCACCGCTGCCCGGCTTGATGCGCACCCGCGCGATGGCCTCCTTGCGGCGGCCGACGGCGGCGCCGGCGACGTTGAGCACCGGGCGGGGGGTCGACGACGGCGCGGCGCCGGCGGGCGTCTCGGTCGAGTAGGACGAGGGGGTCTCGTCGACGAGGTCGGAGATCTGGGCCACTGTTCAGTCCTTCGGTTCTGTGCGGCGCCTACTGGGCGACCTGGGAGAGGGTGTACGTCGTGGGCTGCTGGGCAGCGTGGGGGTGCTCCGGGCCGGCGTAGACCTTGAGCTTTGCCAGCTGGGCGCGACCGATCGAGTTCTTCGGCAGCATCCCGCGCACGGCCTTCTCGACGGCGCGCGTCGGGTGCTTCTCGAGCAGCTCGGCGTAGCCGGTGGCGCGCAGGCCGCCCGGGTAGCCCGAGTGCCGGTAGGCGATCTTCTTCTGCAGCTTCTGGCCGGTGAGCGCCACCTTGTCGGCGTTCACGACGATGACGAAGTCGCCCATGTCGATGTGCGGGGCGAAGCTCGCCTTGTGCTTGCCGCGCAGCAGCGCGGCGACGTGGCTGGCCAGGCGACCGAGCACGACATCTGTCGCGTCGATCACGAGCCACTCGCGCTTGGCGTCCGCGGGGGACGGGGAGAATGTACGGGTCACAGCTGTACTGCCTTCTGGTCGAGTGAGGTGGTCGTGAATCCCGCTCCTGTCGCGTGTTCCGCCGGGATCCGGCAGAACCCGCCGTCGGAGGGCTCTTCTCGATGCTGGCTGCGGACCGGCCGCAGACACCAGCGGTCCACTCTAGACCATCGGCGGCCGGGAGGCCACCGCGGGCCCGGCGGCGGTTCAGCCGAGCGGCGCCCGCAGCGCCCGGGTCTGCTCGGCGCGGGCGGCGAGCTCGGCGTCCGGCGGGTAGCCGACCTCGACGAGGGTGAGGCCCCGGGCGGGTGCCACCGGGAAGGCGCTCGTGCGCTCGCGGGCGTCCCGCAGCGCGAGCGGGGCACCCGCGCCGAGCCGCCCGGTGCCGACGGCGAGGCTCGCGCCGACGAGCGCGCGCACCATCGAGTGGCAGAACGCGTCCGCCCGCACGCTCGCCACGATCACCCCGTCGGCGTCGCGGTGCCAGCGGAACTCCTGCAGCGTGCGGATCGTGGTCGAGCCCTCGCGCGGCCGGCAGTACGCCGCCCAGTCGTGCAGCCCGGTGAGCCCGGCGGCCGCCGCATCCATCCTGGCCACGTCGAGCCGCGCCGGGTGGGCGAGCGCGTGTCGGCGCAGCAGCGGGTTGCCGGGCGTGGCACGGTCGGCGACCCGGTACTCGTAGCGCCGCCAGATCGCCGAGAAGCGCGCGTCGAAGCCCGCCGGCGCGAGGCGGGCGCCGGTGACGAGGACATCGCCGTCGAGGCCGAGGATGCCGTTCAGCCGCCGCCGCAGTGCGGCGGGCTCCACCGCCGCGTCCAGCGCGGGCTCCGCCGCGTCGTCCGCCGCGGCATCGCCCGCGGGGCTCGCCCGCCGCGGCTCGGCGACGTCGAGGTGGGCCACCTGGCCGAGAGCGTGCACCCCGGCATCCGTGCGCCCGGCGACGGTGAGCCGCGGGGCCTCGCCGAGCCGGCGGAACACGATGGCGAGCGCCTCCTCGAGCACGCCCTGCACGGTGCGCAGGCCCGGCTGCCGGGCCCAGCCGGCGAAGTCGGTGCCCTCGTAGGCGATGTCGAGGCGGATGCGGGTCACCGGCGGCGTCTCCCCCGTCCGACGCCCACAGCGTCCTCCATCACCACAGCGTCCTCGATGACCGGCGACTCGGGCGCGTGGGCTATGGCGCTAGCGCCGATCGCCACGGCCGAGCCCCCGCACCCTGTCGATGGTGGTGCGCATGGCAGGAAAATACCATCCTCGCTGACGCCTGGACGGCGACCGACCCCCTGACAGGCGGGGAACGTAGGCTTGCCCGGTCGCCCGACCCGCGACGCCCGCGCGCATGCCCACCACCGCCGATCTGCCCCGCCTGAGCCCGATCCGGGCCGCCGCGCTCGGCGTCGCGCCGGCGGTCGGCCGGGCCGGG
>JASGFF010000028.1:0-33291 GCA_047605685.1 Microbacteriaceae bacterium | reverse complement strand
GTGCGCCCAGCGCTGCGCGGGCTCGCCCGGCCACGGCACCGGCTCGCCGTCCGGGCCGCCGTCGGCGTCGAGCGGGCGCAGCAGCGCTCCCGCGGGCGGCTCGAGCTCGAGCGGCCCCCGAAGCACGGCCTGCCCGAGCACGAGGTGCTCGGCGATCGCGAGCCGCGCGGGCCGGTCGCCCACGTTCCGCGCGAGCGTCGTGGCGCTCAGCCCGTCCTCGTGCACCCGCCAGCGGCGCCGGGCGCTGAGCCCCTGGCCCTCCCAGGCCAGCTCGAGCCGGTCCGCGGCGCGCGCGAGCGGCTTCCACGGCGCCTGGGACGCCGCGCCGTGGAAGCCCTGGCCGGGCTCCGCGTCATCCGGCTGCCCGGCGGTGGGGAAGCACAGCTGCCAGCCGCCGCGCCAGGCGCGCACCCAGTCCGACTCGGTGCGGGCCAGCGGCCGCACACGCCCGGCCTCGCCCGCGCCCCGGGTGGCGCAGAGCAGCTCGCGGCCGTCGAGGCTCAGCGAGGCCGCCACGGCGCCCTCCTCCGGCAGCACCCGGGCGGTGCTCGTGCCGCGCCTGAGCTCGATCACGCCGTCTCCGCGCCCCGGGCGGCCGGCTGCTCGGCGCTGTCGCCGAGCGCCTCGATGAGCGAGTTCTTGCCGTCGAGCACGGCATCGAACATCGCCTCGGCGGCCCGCTCGCCCTCGCCGCGATCGATGGCGCGGTAGATCTCGGTGTGGCTGGCGACGTCGTCGCTCAGCCGCGCCGGATCGGTGACGGCCTGCTGGATGGTGAACGAGAGGTACATGAAGTCGCCGATGACGTTGCCGAACTGCCGCATGAGCACGTTGTGGGTGGCGCCGTAGACGGCGAGGTGGAACTCGACGTCGGCGTGCGCGTAGGCGTCGACGCTGCCGGTGGAGGCGTCCATGGCGCGCAGCGCGTCGGAGATACGGCGGAGATCGGTCATGCCGGCGCGCCCGGCGGCGAGGCGCGCGGCGGCGGGCTCCATGATCTGGCGCACCTCCACGAGGTCGCGCATGATCACCTCGCCGAGGCCGACGTCGCTGTGCCAGCGCAGGATGTCGGTGTCGAACACGTTCCACAGGTCCTGCGGGCGCACCCGGGTGCCGACCTTCTGGCGGATGTCGACGAGCCCCTTCGCCGCGAGCACCCGCATGGCCTCGCGGACGGAGGTGCGGCTGACCTCGTGCTCGGCCGTCAGCTCCGCCTCGCGCGGCAGCAGGTCGCCGGGGCGGTAGCGGCCGCTGATGATCTGCCGCCCGATCGCGTCGATGACCTCGCCCTGCCGGCCGCGCATGGCGTAGCCGGTGGTGCGATCGGGAGCGGGGACGATGTCGGCCATGGCGGACCTCTTCTGGGCGCGGTCGAGCACGGGGCTACGCGGACGTGCTCACGTTAGCGCCAGCCGCGAAGAGCGTCTCGCCGCCCACGCGGATCTCGACCTCGCGCAGATAGGGGGTCAGCGCCGCCAGGTCGACGTCGATGCCGAGCCCGGGCGCCTCGGGGGCGCGGACCTGCCCATTGCCGTCGACGGCGATGTGCTGCACCGACAGGTCGACGGCGAGCTGCTTGGGCGCGACCGGGTACTCGCAGATGCGGTGCTCGGCCAGGCCCGCGTAGGGCTGCAGCGAGGCGGAGAGCGCGAGGTGGGAGGTGAAGGTGTGGTTGACGAACGTGACGCCGGTCGCCTCGGCGTGCCGGGCGACGCGCAGCGCCGGTCCGATGCCGCCGATCCGGGCGGTGTCCACCTGCACGAAGCGGATGCCGCCGAAGTCGATGAGGTTCTCCGCCATCTGCGCCGAGTGCGCACCCTCGCCGCCGGCGAGGCCCACCCGCTCGCTGCGGGCGGCGAGCGCCGCGTAGGCGGAGAAGGCGTGCGGCAGGAACGGCTCCTCGAGCCAGGCCACGCCGCTCGCCTCGAGCGCCTCGAGGCGGGCGGCCGCCGCCTCGACGTCCTCGACCCAGACCTGTCCGGCGTCCACGAGCAGCGCGCCGTCGTCGCCGAGTCCCTCCCGGGCCGCGGCGATGTGATCGGCGTCGTCGGCGACGTCGCCCTCGCCGAAGCCGCCCCAGCCGAGCTTGACGGCGCGGAAGCCGTCGAGCCGGGCCTGTCGGGCCCGCTCGAGGGTCTGCTGCGGCGTGCTGCCGAGGAGCATCGAGGCGTAGGCGGTCTTCGGGTGGCTGGCGGTGTGGCCGAGCAGACGCCAGACCGGCTCCTCGCGCATCCTGCCGAGCAGGTCCCAGAGCGCGATCTCGATGCCGGACCAGGTGTGCGGCGCCTGCAGCAGGTCCATGCTGTTGCGCTCGACGAGCGCGCCGATGCGGGCGATATCCTCGGGGCCGTCGATGCGCTCGCCGAGCACGCTCGCCGAGACGGGCTGGCAGACCCCGTGGGAGCGGGGGGCCACGAAGGCCGCGATGGAGGTGAGCGGGGATGCTTCGCACTCGCCCCAGCCCTCGTGGCCGCCGGCGGTGACGCGCACGAGCAGGGCGTCCTGGCTGCCGTCCGCCTCGAGGGTGACGTGCGGCATCGAGGCGTAGAGGAAGTCCACGGAGTCGATGTTCATCGGAGTGCGTCCATTGGGGAGTGCTTGCTGCCTTCGCTGGCCGGATCACTCCGCCCGCCCGTGGGTCGCCATCGCCGGCGACCCGATGCTGCGGAGATTAGATATGACTTTAGCACGGCCTCTGATCGGGCATCCGCGCTGGTTTGGCGGGAACTTCTACCGAAATTCGCCCTAGATATGATCTAATGGTCGCGCACGCGGCGATCATCTCGATCGTCCGACCGGAAACCAAGGGACGGCGATGTCACTGGAAGCACGAGGAGAGCGCCACCGGCCGGTCTCCGCTGCGCCCCGGACGCTCCCGACCGCTCCCCCACCGGCATCAGCCCCATCACCGGCATCGGCCCCATCACCGGCATCAGCCAAGGGAAGGACACAGCAATGAGAACCCGGAGAATCACAGCCGTCGTTCTGACGCTCAGCGTCATGGCGGGGCTGAGCGCCTGCTCGGCGAGCAGCGACAGCGACGACGGCACCGTCGAACTGGTGGTGTGGGACACGGGCCTGCTCGCCAAGAACAACGACGACGGCACCGAGGCAGACAACTCGTTCCTGCACGAGGCGGCCCGGATGTTCGAGGAGGAGAACCCGAACGTCACCATCGACATCGTCCAGCAGGGCGGCGACATCTCCACCAACGCCGCCCAGTTCCAGGCCGCCTCGATCGCCGGCAACGGCCCCGACATCCGCATCGCCTACGCCGGCGGCCCGGTGCTCTCCTTCGAGGACTACTTCGTCGACTTGAGCGACGTGTTCGACCAGGAGACGCTCGACGACATCACCGGGTGGGACACCGTACGCTCGGGCTACGACCCGGACGGCGCCATCCTCGCGCTGCCCTACGGCTCCGGCTCCTACTTCACGGTCTTCTACGACAAGGCTCGGCTGGAGGCGGCCGGCATGGACCCCGACCAGGAGCCCACCACCTGGGAGGAGATGATCGAGATCGGCGAGGAGTACCAGGAGGCGACCGGGGCGGAGCCGTTCTGGTTCGCGAACCTCGAGGGCTACGTGGGCGCCTGGGTCGTCGCGGCGCTCGCCGGCGGCGAGCTCGGCTCCTCGGCCTTCACCGACATGTACCGCGGCACGACCTCGATCGACAGCCAGGCGATGATCGACGCATACGAGACGTATGCCGACCTCTACGCCGACGGCCTCACCAACCCGGACGCCGGGGAGGTATCCAACGGCGACTCGCTCTCCGGGTACCTCGCCGGTGACCAGCTCTACTACTTCTCCGGGATGTGGGACGACGTCACCGTCACCGAGAACTTCGAGGACCCGGGAGTGTTCTTCATCCCGATGCCGGAGGACTCCACCTACACCTCGGTCGCGGCCGGCGGCCCGAACATCGGCATCTCGATCACCAACTACTCCGACCACCAGGACGAGGCCGCGGACTTCCTGCGCTTCCTCGCCCAGCCGGAGATCCAGGACATGTACGTCGAGATGTACCAGACCGAGCCCTCGAACAGCCTCTCGGCCGATCCGAGCGTCATCGAGAACGCGCTGCTCAAGGAACAGGCCACCGAGCTGCAGAGCATCCAGGAGCTCGTCTACCCCTTCGACAACGTGATGCCGCAGTCCGTCATCGACCTCTTCTACCGGCTCAATGCGACGGTCTTCCTGGGCACCACGACGGCGGAGGATGCCGTCGAACAGCTGCAGACCGAACTGGAAGCGCAGTGACCACTGCGACTCCCAACCCGGGTGCGGCGGCCGCGATGCCGGCCGCCGCACCCCGGCGCCGCCGGCGCTCCTCGCTGCACCGCGGCGAGCGCCGGATCGGCATCCTCGCCGTGCTGCCGGCGTTCGTCGTCGTGCTCGGCTTCATGCTCTACCCGACACTGTTCGCGCTCTACATCTCCTTCACCCGCACCCAGGGCACGCGCTTCACCTGGGTGGGCCTCGACAACTACGTCACGCTGCTCACCGACCCGCTCGTGCACCAGGTGTTCCTCAACAACGTCAAGTTCCTGGTCTCCGTGCCGCTCGTGATCTTCCTCGCGCTCGTCGTCTCGGTGCTCATGTTCGAGCGGATCCGCGGCTGGAAGTACTTCCGGGTCATCTTCTTCCTGCCGAACGTGCTCTCGGCCGTCGTCATCGGCGTCATGTTCAAGCAGATCTTCGGCTACTACGGCGTGGTCAACACGATCATCGCCGCGCTCGGCGGCGACCGCATCCAGTTCTTCACCGACGGCTCGCTCGCGATCATGGTGATCATCGTCGCGCTGGTCTGGTCCGGCTTCGGCTACCAGGCTCTGCTGCTGCTCAGCGGGCTCGAGGCGATCGACCCGTCCGTCTACGAGGCCGCCGCGCTCGACGGCGCCGGCTGGTGGCAGCGGCTGTGGTACATCACCCTGCCCAACATCCGCCGGGTGCTCGGCTTCGTGTTCATCATCAACGTGCTCTACACGTTCAGCTCGCTGTTCGGCTTCGTCTTCGTCATGACGGCCGGCGGGCCGGGATACGACACCACCACCATCGACTACCTCGTCTACCTCAAGGCGTTCTCGACCTCGAACCTCGGACCGGGAGCGGCGCTCGCCGTGCTGCTGTTCCTGTTCATCGGCGTGCTCACGGTGCTGCAGAACCGCCTGTTCCGGCTCCAGGAGGACTGATAGCCATGACCGTCTCCGCTCCGACGATCTCGTCCCGACGGTTCCGCTGGGTGGTGTTCGCGCTGCTCGTCGCTCTGGCGGCGAGCATCATCTACCCGCTGTTCTTCCTGGTCTCCTCCTCGCTGCGAACGAGCAACGACTACCTCTCCAACCCGCTCGGCCTGCCCGGCGCGCTCACGTTCGACAACTTCCTCGTCGTCTGGAACAGCTACGGCGCGGGACAGGCGTTCCTGAACAGCCTGTTCGTCGTCACGATCGCGATGACGCTGACGATCCTGCTGTCGACCTCCGCGGGCTACGCCCTCGCGAAGCTGCCGGTGCCGGGGGCGCGGATCGTCACGGCCTCGTTCGTGTCGGTCATGCTCATCCCGGCACAGGTGCTCATCCTGCCGATCTACCTGATGCTGTCGCGGCTGCAGCTCGTCGGCGACTTCTCCGGGCTGATCCTCGTCTACGTGGCCACGAGCCTGCCGTTCGCCGTGTTCTTCCTCTCGGTGTCGTTCCGGGCGATCCCGGACGAGCTCATCGAGGCGATCCGGCTCGACGGAGCCGGATTCTTCCGCACGATCCGCTCGCTCATCCTGCCGGTGGGCGGCTCGAGCATCGCGACGCTCGCCGTGCTGCAGTTCCTCGGCATGTGGAACGAGCTGCTCTACGCCTACATCCTGCTGCCGGACGACACGAAGACGCTGCTGACCCCGGCGCTCGCCCAGATCGGCGACCGCTATCTCAACGAGCAGCCGCTCGTCTCGGCCGGGCTGCTGCTGACGGCCTCGGTGCCGATCCTGCTGCTCGTGCTCGCCCAGCGCTACGTCATGCAGGGGCTCGCGGCGGGCGTGAGCCGCTGAGCCGAGGCGGGTCTCGTGGGGCGCACTGAATCAGCCGTTCAGGCGGCGTATCCAATAGCCTGGCCGCCGCGCCTCGGCGGCATAGGCGAGCACGAAGACCTCGCCCCCGTGGACGGTGTAGACGAGGTTGTAGGGGAACTTGCCGAGGTGCCAGGTGCGGATCATCGGATCGCGTCGCCGGCCGCGGTAGGGGGGCGGCGCCTCCGGCCACTGCAGGATCAAGTCGGTGGCCGCGTCGGCCTCGTCCGCGAACTCGCCGCCGAGTCGCCCATCCCCGATGTTCGCGTATCTGGCGAGAGCTCCGAGGTATTCCTCGCGAGCCTCGGGGTGCTCATTCCATTCAAGCGTCACGTGCGCCGCTGGGCGAGCAGAGCACGACCCATCGCACGTGTCTCCCGGCCGCTGACCGGCGTGACCTTGCCGCTCGTCAGCTCGTCGAGGCGTCGGTCGATCGCCTCATCCCAGGCGGCATCGGTCTCGGCCTGCGCCGCCTCATCGACCTGCTGGAGGGCGAGCGCGGCGATCTCGCGATCGTCGGCATCGAGGGACTTGCCCGCTTCGATGTAGTCCGCCAACTCCGGAGTCATGCGGCCAGTGTACGGCGGCGTGCTGACACCGGGCCAGAACATCGGCCCGTGCCGCTGCGGTCGTCTCCGGCGGCGGCCCCGGTGTCGCGGCGCTCGGTGCGAGAGGGCGGCGGCGAGAGGTCGAACGATCCGCATTCACGGCAGCGCCGCCCCGTCGGAGGCGGCGAGCAGCCGGGAGAAGGGGCCGCCCGCGCGGCCGAGGGAGTCGAAGGAGCCCTGCTCGACGATGCGGCCGTGGTCGAGGACGACGACGCGGTCGGCGATGCGGACCGTGCTCATCCGGTGCGCGACGATGAGGGTGGTGCGGCCGCGGCGCGCGCGGTCGAGCGCCGCGGTGACGAGCGACTCCGAGATCGGGTCGAGCGCGCTCGTCGCCTCGTCGAGGATGAGGATTCGGGGGTCGCGCACGAGCGCCCGCGCGATGGAGATCCGCTGCCGCTGCCCGCCGGAGAGCCCGAGCCCGCCCGGTCCGATCACCGTGTCGAGACCCTGCGGCAGATCGCGCACGACCTCGTCCGCGTTCGCGTCCCGGAGGGCGGCCCAGATCGTCGCATCGTCGAGCTCCGGCTGCCCGTAGCGCACGTTCTCCCGCACGCTCGCGGTCAGCAGCGAGGTCTCCTGCGGCACGATCGACATCCGGTGCCGCACCGAGCGCATGTCCAGGCCCGCGACGTCCCGGCCGTCCACGAGCACCCGGCCGGCGCTCGGCGTGACGAAGCCGAGCGCCGCGTTCAGGATCGTGGTCTTGCCGGAGCCGGAGGCGCCGACGAGGGCGAGCGTCTCCCCCGGGGCGATGTCGAGGTCGACGGCGTCGAGCGCGGGCTGCGCGGCGCCCGGGTAGCGCACGGTCACGCCCTCGAGGCGCAGCGCGCCGGTCACCCGCTCCACGCGCGCTCCGGAGGTGTCCTCGACGTCGAGCTCGGCAGCGATCTCGCCGAGCGAGCGGATGCCGTCCAGGCCGCGCGTGATCGCCGGCGCGCTCGCCATGAGCATCGTGACCGCGTTCGTGAGCAGCGTGAAATAGGTGCTCAGCAGCACGACCTCACCCGCGGTGGCGGGGATCGCCCCGGTCACCGCGGCGATCGCGGCGGCGACCAGGCAGCCGAGGCCGAGCACCTGGTAGGAGATCCAGGAGATCGCGCCGAAGCGGCCGTTCAGGATGTCCAGCTGCTGCCCCGCGCTGCGCACCGACTCGGCGCGGCTCGCGACGCTCGCGGCGGAGACCTCGTCGAGGCCGTGGCCTCGGGTCACCAGGAGCAGGTCGGCCATCTCGTCGAGCTTCGCGGAGAGGCCCGCGAGCTCCACCCGGAAGGCCTCGTTGCGGGCCCCGGCGCGGCGTCGGATCGTGGTCACGAGCCCGGCGGCCAGCGGGACGGCGAGCACGAACAGCGGCAGGAAGGCGGGCACCTGCAGCGCCATCACGACGATCGCGCCGATCGCGCTGGTGACCGCGGAGACCACGGTCGGGAACATCTGGGCGAGCATCAGCTCGATGCTCTCGACGTCGCGCACCAGCTTGGTCTGGATCACGGCGCGGGTGAGCCGGTTGCGCGCACCGAGCGAGAGCCGCGTCATCCGCCCGGCGAGGTCGACGCGGATCGCGAAGGCCAGCGAGCGGGTCGCCTCGCTGGAGGCGCGGGTGAAGACCATCTGGAAGGGGTAGTTGAGCAGCAGCAGCACGAGCGCGATGCCGCCCCACAGCGCGATCCGCGGGGCCGCGCCGCCGGTGGCGACCAGGTCGATGATGGTCGCCGTGATGGGCGGCAACGCCCAGACCGGGCTGTCCTTGACGAGGAAGGCGGCGGCGGCGCCGAGCCAGCCCGCCGCGTACGGGCGCACCATCCGCCCGAGCGAGCGCAGGGCACGCGCGGGCTCGACCGCGGTGGCCTCGAAGGGCGCGCGCCGGCTGCTCAGGGCTCGAACCAGCCGCGCGGGTGCTGGGTCGCGTCCAGGGGCCCGCTGCGCACGGTCGGCGCCGCCCAGCGCACCCCGTTGGCGAGCACGCGCCGCACCGCGGGGTGGTGGTAGACCGGGTACTCCTGGTCGCCCGGTGAGAAGTAGAACACCCGGCCGAGGCCGCGCCGCCAGGTGGCGCCGGAGCGGAACACCTCGCCGCCGGAGTACGAGGAGATGAAGACGAGCTCGTCGGGGGTGGGGATGTCGAAGTGCTCGCCGTACATCTCCTGCTCGTCGATCACGATCGGGTCGGGCACGCCCGCGGCGATCGGATGCGTGGGCGCGACGGTCCAGACCAGCTCGCGATCGCCGTCGTTGCGCCAGCGCAGCGAACAGCTGGTGCCCATGAGCCGGCGGAAGATCTTGGAGTAGTGGCCGGAGTGCAGCACCAGCAGCCCCATGCCGCCGAGCACGGCGGCGTGCACCCGCTGCACGACGGCGTCGTCGACGCCGGGGTGGTCCTCGTGCCCCCACCACAGCAGCACGTCGGTCGTGTCCACGACCTCGGCGGGCAGCCCGTGCTCGGGCTGGTCCATGGTGGCGATGCGCACGCGCGCCTCGTCGCCGAGGTGCTCCTCGAGGCCGCGGGCGATGGCGCCGTGCATCCCCTCGGGGTACAGCCGGGCGGTGTGCGAGCCGGGGCGGCGCTCGTGGATGTTCTCGTTCCAGACGGTCACGGCGATGGTCACAGCCGCACCTCCCGTCCCTCGGCCGCGGAGCGGTAGCAGGCGTCGAGCACCTCGGTGCGGTGCAGGGCGAGCTCGCCGTGGTGGCCGCCGAAGTCGCCCGAGCGCACCGCGGCGACGAACTCGGCGATCACCGCAGGGTGCTGGCCGTCGGTGACGTGCACCTCGGGGGCGATCGTCAACGGCGTGCCGTCCCGGTCGCGGTAGATGCGCAGCGTGTCGTCCTGCTTGTAGCGGGGCACGAACATCCGGATGCCGCCGTCGACGCCGAGCAGCTCGATCGCGATGTCCTCGTCGTCGACGGCGTGGCCGGCCCAGCTGATCTCGAAGGCCACGCTCGCGCCGTCCTCGAGGCGGAACAGGGCGCTCGCGAGGTCCTCCACCTCGAACAGCCCGGTCTCGCTCGCCATCTGCTGCTGGCGATTCATCGCACCATAGCCGGCGCGGCCGAGCTCGCCGTGGGTCACGGCGCTCACCGCGACGACGCGCGGCTCGCCCATCAGGAACAGCAGCGAGTCGAGCACGTGCGGGCCCAGGTCGATGAGCGCGCCGCCGCCGGCGAGCGTCGGGTTGGTGAACCAGGAGCCGAGCCCGGGGATGCCGGCGCGGCGCTTCCAGGAGGCGCGGGCGTGGTAGACGCGGCCGATGCCCTCGGTCTCCAGGTAGCGGCGCGCGAACTGCACGTCGGCGCGCCGGCGGTGGTTGAAGGCGACCTCGAGCACCCGGTCGGCGTCCCGGGCCGCCTGCACCATGGCGCGGGCCTCGACGGCCGTGAGGGCGAGCGGCTTCTCGCAGAACACGTGCTTGCCGGCGCGCAGCGCGGCGAGGCTGATCGGGCCGTGCAGGGCGTTGGGCGTCGCGACGCTCACCGCGTCGAGCTCGGGCAGGGCGACGAGCTGCTCCCAGTCCTCGAACAGCTGCGGGATGCCGTGCGCGGCACCGAGGGCGGCGAGGCGGTCCGTCTCCTTGCCGGCGAGCGCCACCACCTGAACGCCCTCGATGCCGAGGTAGGAGTCGAGATGGGCGTTGCCGGCGTAGCCGAGGCCCACGACGCCCACGCGCAGGGGTGCGGCGGATGGCCCGGCGCCTGGCGCGGTGGTGGATGACGCGGTGGTGGATGACACGGTCACGATCGTCTCCAGAAGGGGGCGGCGAGGGGCGCTCCCGGCGACGGACGTCCGCTCCCCGCGACGTCCGTTCCCGACGGGAGGCATCCATTAGGTATGATGAAATGACCCTACACCGTGAGGACCACCGATGACCGACGCAGTGCTGCGCGCCCGCCCCGACCGGGGCGGCCTCCTCGCCGTCGAGCTCGACGGCGCGACCCTCAGCCTCGCCGCGCCGCTGCACGTCGAGGCCGGCCGGCGCACGGCGACCGGCTGGAGCTCCTGCACCGTGCGCGAGGACGGCGACGAGCTCGTCGTGGAGGGCCCGCTCGAGTCGCTGCCGCTGCACGCCCGCTGGAGCGCCCGGCGGATCGCCGGCGAGGACGTCTTCGAGCTCGGCCTCGAGCTGCGCGCCACCGGCGACGAGCCGGTGGCGGTCACCCGGATGGACCCGCTCTCGCTCGAGCTCGGCGGCGACTGGAGCACGCACGCCTACTGGAGCGGCTGGGGCGACGAGCACCGGGCGCGCACCGGGCGCAGCTCGCACGACCTGGTGCTCGAGAGCCGCTCGGGGCGCTCCTCGCACGGCGCCGCCCCCTATCTCGGCCTCGAGCGTCCGGGCGCCGGCGTCGTCGTCGCACCGGCCTTCAGCGGCAACTGGCACGTGCACGCGCTCTCCGGCGGCGCGATCACCGCGGGCATCTCGCCGTGGCGGCTCGAGGTGCTGCTCGCCCCCGGCGAGTCGGTGACCGCGCCGAGCGTCGTGACCGTCGTCGCCCGGGACCTCGATGCCGCGAGCCTCGCCCTGCAGCGCGCCGTCGCGGCGGACTGGCTGCCGCGCACCGCCTTCACCGACTCGATCCCGGTGGAGTGGAACCACTGGTGGCCCTACGAGGACGCCGAGGTCACCGAGCGGGTGATCCTCGACAACGCCCGCCTGGCGGCCGGGCTCGGCATCGAGGTCGCCACCGTCGACGCGGGCTGGTTCGGCGCCGCCGAGGCGACGAGCTCCTGGAGCCAGCAGCGCGGCGACTGGTCGAGCGTCAACACCGCGCGCTTCCCCTCCGGCCTCGAGGCGCTCGGCGACGGCATCGGGGCGGCGGGAGCGCTGCCGGGCATCTGGATCGAGGCTGAGGCCGTCGGCGCCGCCTCACGGCTGCGCCGCGAGCATCCCGAGATGATGGCGCACGCCGTCGACGGGCGCCGGCCCGACCCGTCCTACCGGGTGATGACCGAGTCCCTCGACCCGGACGACCCCACGTTCCTCGGCTACGTCTGCCTCGGCTCCGCCGCCGGCCGCGAGCACGCGCTCGCCTCGATGTCGCGGCTCGTCACGCAGCTCGGCGCCCGCTGGCTGAAGCTCGACTTCAACATCGACCCCGACGCCGGCTGCACCCGCACCGACCACGGCCACGGCGCCGGCGACGGCCTGCTGCGTCACTACCAGGGCCTCTACGCCGTGCTCGACGAGTTCCGCGCCCGCCACCCGGACGTGCTGCTCGAGTCCTGCTCCTCGGGCGGCCTGCGCGTCGACCTCGGCCTGGCCCGGCACGTGCACTGCTTCTTCCTGAGCGACCCCGACTACACCGAGCACCACCTCCAGACGCTCTGGGGCGCCTCCCGGATGCTGCCGCCGCTCGGCATCCTGCACTGGTCCTGGTCGCAGTGGCGCGGCGACCACCCCGGCAACCGGCGCGACTGGGCGGCCGTCGACGTGCCCGAGTTCGACAGGATGCTGCGGGCGGCGATGCTGCACCGCTTCGGGGTCAGCCTGCGCCTGCCCGAGCTGCGCCCGGAGCTCCGACGGCGGCTCGCGACACACGTGCGCCTGTTCCGCAAGACGATCGCGCCACTGGTCCGCGACGGCGTGCTCAGCACCCTCACCCCGCCACCGGAGCGCGGCGGCCACGGCGAGCGGGCGCCGGTCGCCCAGCTGAGCGCGGGCGGGCACCACCTGATCGCCGCCTTCGCGCTCGAGGAGGGGGTGCGGGTGCGGGTCGCGCCCCGCGGCCTCGACCCGGAACGGGGCTATCGCCTCACCGACCTCGCCACCGGCGCCGTCCGGCTGCTCGACGGCGCCGAGCTCGCCGCCGGCTGGGAGCCGGCCGCAGCACCCGGCGCCGAGGCCGGGGCCGTGTCCTGGCTGCTGCTCATCGACCCCGCCGACTGACCGAGGGATCCCATGCACGACGACCACGAGTTGGTCGAGGCGCGCCTCGACCGCTTCCTGCGCGACCGGCTGCGGCCAGCGCTGCACCGCGACGCCCGGCCGCTGCAGGCGACGGCCTGGTCGGTGCCGGGCGAGCCGGTGCCCTTCGCCGAGGCCACCGCGCAGACGTTCACGCCGGTGCCGCTCGGCTGGCGGTGGGGCCGGGCCTGGTCCACCGTGTGGTTCCGGATCACCGGCGAGCTGCCCGCCGAGTGGGTGGACGCGCCGCCACCCGGCACCCGCCCCGAGATCCTCATCGACTTCGGCTACAACCGCTCGCGCAGCGGCTTCCAGGCCGAGGGCCTCGCCTACCGGCCGGACGGCACGCCGATCAAGGCGATAGCACCGATGAACTCGCACCTGCCGGTCGACGACCGGCGCATCGACGTGTTCGTCGAGGCCGCGGCCAACCCCGACGTCGCCGGCGACTACTCCTTCGACCCCACCCCCTACGGCGACTGGGACACCGCGCCCGAGGAGCCGCTCTACGAGCTCCGGCAGCTCGAGGTCGCGCTCCTCGACGAGACCGTCTGGGAGCTGCTGCAGGACGTCTGGACGCTGCGGGGCCTCATGCGCGAGCTGCCGCTCGGCGGCAGCCGGCGCCACGAGCTGCTGCGCGCCCTCGAGGACATGCTCGACGCGCTCGACCCCGAGGACATCGCGGGAACGGCGTCGGCCGGGCGGGCGGCCCTCGCCGGCGTCGCCGCGCGGCCGGCGAGCGCCTCCGCCCACCGCGTCGTCGCGACCGGGCACGCCCACATCGACTCGGCCTGGCTGTGGCCGCTGCGCGAGACGGTGCGCAAGTGCGCCCGCACGTTCACGAACGCGATGGCGCTCATGGACGAGCATCCCGACTTCGTCTTCGCCTGCTCCTCCGCCCAGCAGTACCAGTGGATGAAGGAGCACCACCCCGCGGTGTTCGCGCGCATCCGCGAGCGGGTCGCCGACGGACGGTTCGTGCCCGTCGGCGGCATGTGGGTGGAGTCGGACACGAACATGCCCGGCTCGGAGGCGATGGCCCGCCAGTTCATCGCCGGCAAGCGGTTCTTCCTCCAGGAGTTCGGCGTCGAGTGCGAGGAGGCCTGGCTGCCCGACTCCTTCGGCTACTCCGGCGCGCTGCCGCAGATCGTCCTCGCGGCGGGCGAGCGCTGGTTCCTCACCCAGAAGATCTCCTGGAACCAGACGAACCGGATGCCGCACCACACGTTCCGCTGGGAGGGCATCGACGGCAGCCGGGTGTTCACCCACTTCCCGCCCGTGGACTCCTACGGCTGCGAGATCTCCGGCGCCGAGCTCGCGCACGCCGAGCGCAACTTCAGCGAGAAGGGCCGCGCGACGATCTCGCTCGCCCCGTTCGGCTGGGGCGACGGCGGCGGCGGCCCCACCCGCGAGATGATCGCGGCCGCGCGCCGCACCGCCGACCTCGAGGGCTCCCCCGCGGTGCGGATCGGCTCGCCGCGGCAGTTCTTCGCCGAGGCGGAGGCGGAGTACCCGGACGCCCCGGTGTGGACCGGCGAGATGTACCTGGAGCTGCACCGCGGCGTCTTCACCTCGCAGCTGCGCACCAAGCAGGGCAACCGCCGCAACGAGTCGCTGCTGCGCGAGGCCGAGCTGTGGGCGACGACCGCGGCGGTCCGCACCGGCCGCGCCTACCCGCGGGAGCTGCTCGAACGGGCCTGGCACACGGTGCTGCTGCTGCAGTTCCACGACATCCTGCCGGGCTCCTCGATCGCCTGGGTGCACCGCGAGGCGGAGCGCCGGCACGCGGAGGTCACCGCGAGCCTCGAGGACGTCATCCGGGACTCGCTCGCGGCGCTCGCCGGCCCGGGCGACGCCGAGCTCGTCGCCAACGCCTCGCCGTTCCCCCGCGACGGCGTCGCCGCCCTCGCCCTCGGCCCCGCGGCCGCGCCCGCCGCGGCCGTCGTCGCGACGCCCGTCGCCGCGGGGGACGCCCTCGACAACGGCGTCCTGCGCGCCGTCGTCGACGCCCGGGGCCGGCTGGTCTCCCTCGTCGCGCACGCCGACGGCCGCGAGGCGATCCCGCCCGACGAGCCCGCGAACGTGCTGCGACTGCACCGCGACCTGCCCAACCTGTGGGACGCCTGGGACCTCGACGCCCACTACCGGCGCACCGTCACCGAGCTGCACGACGTCGCCGAGCGGCGTCTCGAGCACGACCCGGACGGCTCCGTCGCCGTCGTGACCATGCGCGTGATCGGCGCCGGGCGCGCCCGGCCGTCGACGATCGAGCAGCGGATCGTGCTGCGCCCGGGCGCCGCGGCGCTCGAGATCGAGAACCGGATCGACTGGCACGAGCGCGAGAAGATCCTGAAGCTCGCGATGCCGCTCGACGTGCACGCCGACCGGGTCGCCGCCGAGACCCAGTTCGGCCACGTGTTCCGGCCGACGCACGTGAACACCAGCTGGGACGCGGCGCGCTTCGAGGCCTGCCAGCACCGCTTCGTGCACGTCGCCGAGAGCGGCTACGGCGTGGCGATCGCCAACGACTCCAGCTACGGCTACGACACCGCCCGGCACACCCGGCCCGACGGCGGCACGACGACGACGGTGCGCTTCTCGCTGCTGCGGGCGCCGCTGTTCCCCGACCCGGAGTCGGACCAGGGGCTGCACGTGCTGCGCTTCCGCGTCCGCCCCGGGGCGGCCATCGGCGACGCGGTGGCGCTCGGCTTCGACCTCGCGACGCCGCCGCGCCGGCTGCGGGGCACCGCGGTCGCCCCGCTGCTGACCTCGAGCGACCCCGCCGTGACGGTGCAGACCGTGAAGCTCGCCGAGGACGGCAGCGACGACGTCGTCGTGCGGCTCTACGAGTCGCGCGGCGGCCGGGCGCACAGCCGCATCCGGCTCGACGCCCCCGCCGTCTCGGTGCAGCTCACCGACCTGCTCGAGCGGCCGCTGGCCGACCAGCACGGGCTCAGCGGCGGTCCCGCCGAGCTCGAGCTGACTCTCCGGCCGTTCCAGCTGCGCACGCTGCGCTTCGGGATGCCGCGATGACCGGCCCGCAGCCGCTGGCCGACCCGCAGCCGCTGGCCGGCCCCCACCCACCGGCCGGCCCGCAGCCGCTGGCCGACCCGGGGCCGCCGCTCGGCCAGCTGCCGACCTCGCCGACGGTGCGCTCGAGCGCCCGCGTGATCGAGCTGAGCGGTCACGACGGCCCGCACCGCTGGCGGTTCCGCTGGGCGCCGAGCGAGCGGGAGGCGGAGGGGGCGTTCTGGCAGCCCGGCTTCGACGACTCCGCCTGGGGCGGCATGCTCGTGCCGGCGAGCTTCGTCATGCCGGCGCTCGACGAGGTGGCGGGCGGGCCGCACGGTCGGCCCGCCTACACGAACGTGCGCTACCCGTTCCCGCTCGACCCGCCGCACCCACCGGACGCCAACCCGGTGGGCGACTACCGTCTGCGCTTCGTGCTCGACCGGGTGCCGGCCGGCGCCCGGCTGCGCTTCGACGGGGTGGAGGGCGCCGGCACCGTCTGGCTGAACGGTCGGCTGCTGGGCTCCACCCGCGGCAGCCGGCTGCCCGCGGAGTTCGACGTCTCGGGGCTGCTGGCCGCCGAGAACGTGCTCGCCGTGCGGGTGCACACGTTCTCGGCCGCCTCGTACCTCGAGGACCAGGACGAGTGGTGGGCGCCCGGCATCATCCGCGCCGTCACGCTGCGCGAGCGTCCCGCGGCGGCGGTGGACGCGGTGCGGGTGCGCGCGGACTGGACCGGCGAGGCGGGCACGCTGCTCGTCGAGGTCGACAGCGGGACGGGCGACGGCGGGACGAGCGACGGCGGAGCGGGCGACGGCGAGGCTGCCGGGATCGCCGTGCGGCTTCTGGAGCCCGGCCTCGACATCGTGCCCGGCACGCCGACGCGCGTGCCCGGCGTCTCGCCCTGGTCGGCGGAGTCGCCGACGCTCTACACGCTGCGGGTGACGACCCCCGGCGAGAGCGTCGAGCTGCGCATCGGCTTCCGCACCGTGGACATCGTCGACGGCGTGTTCCGAGTGAACGGCTCCCCCGTGCGCTTCCGCGGGGTGAACCGGCACGAGCACCACCCGCGCTTCGGCCGGCACGTGCCCGCGGCGGTGCTGCGCCAGGAGCTGCTGCTCATGAAGCGCAGCAACGTGAACGCCATCCGCACCTCGCACTACCCGCCGGATCCGGCGATGCTCGAGCTCGCCGACGAGCTGGGCCTCTGGGTGCTGGACGAGTGCGACGTCGAGACGCACGGCTTCGGCGAGGCCGGCTGGCGCCGCAACCCCATCGACGATCCGCTGTGGGAGCCGGCGCTGCGGGACCGGGCGGCCCGGATGGTGGAGCGCGACCGCAACCATCCGAGCGTCGTGCTCTGGTCGCTCGGCAACGAGGCGGGCGTCGGCCGGAACCTCGCCGCGATGGCCGAGGAGATCCGCCGCCGCGACCCGAGCCGGCCGCTGCACTACGAGGGCGACCAGAGCTGTGCCGAGGTGGACCTCTGGTCGCGCATGTACGCCTCACACGCCGAGCTCGCGCTCATCGCGCGCCGCGAGGAGCCGGCCCTCGCGGATGCCCGCCTGGACGCCCGCCGCCGGGCGATGCCCTTCCTGCAGTGCGAGTACGCGCACGCCATGGGCACCGGACCGGGCGGGCTCGAGGAGTACCAGGAGCTGTTCGACTCCGCCGACCGGATGATGGGCGGCTTCGTCTGGGAGTGGCTGGAGCACGGCGTCGAGACGACGCTCGACGGCCGACCCGCGACCGGCTACGGCGGCGACTTCGGCGAGGTCGTGCACGACGGCAACTTCGTGATCGACGGCCTCGTCGCCGCCGACCGCACGCCGCGCGCCCAGCTCGCCGACCTGGCGCAGACCTTCGCCCCCGTGGTGCTGCGGCCGGTCCTGCTGGGGACGGCCGGCGGGCGACTCGAGGTGCGCTCCCGCCTCGACCACGTCGACACCGCGCACCTGGCACTGCGCTGGCGGATCGAGCGGGATGCCACGGTCGTGGCCGCCGGAGAGCTGCCGGCGCCACCGGTGCCGCCGCGCGGCACCGTCGAGCTCGACTGGCCCGCCGCCGTGCGGGCGGCCCTCGCCGAGGCCGGCAGCGTCGTCGTCATCGAGGCCGTCGACCGGCATCCGCGCCCCTGGGCGCCGGCCGACGCGGTGCTCGTGCGCGCCGCGCTCGACACGCTCGAGGCGGCCACGGCCCGGCCCACGGCGGTGCCGGTGCCGCCCGCGCTCGGCCTCGCGGACCTTCGCCTCGACCCAGCGACTGGGGCGGTCACCGCGCTCGGCGGCCTCGCCGTCGAGGACTGGCGGCTGGAGCTGTGGCGCGCCCCGACCGACAACGACCGCGGCGTCGCGAGCGACCGGCCCGGGCTGCCGGCGGCCGCGGAGCGCTGGGCGGCCCTCGGCCTCGACCGGCTGGTCTCGCGGCTGCTCGGCGTGGAGCGCGACGGGCGGCGGATCGTGGTGCGCAGCCGTGTCGGCGGCGCCGGGAGCGATGCCACCGTGGACATGAGCTGCACCTGGACGGCCGTCGACGGCGCGCTGCTGCTCGAGCTCGCCCTCGAGCCGGCGGTCGGGGTGCCCGCCGAGTGGGCGCGGGCCGGGCTGTCGTTCGCGCTGCCCGCGGCGCCCGAGCGCGTGGCCTGGCAGGGCCGCGGGCCGGGCCCGGCCTATCCGGACACCGGCCAGGCGGCGCTGCCCGGCTGGTTCGCGGCCTCGCTGGAGGAGCTGCAGGAGCGCACGGTGCGCCCGCAGGAGTCCGGATCGCGCGCCGGGGTGCGCTGGCTGCGGCTCGAGGGCGACGGCGGCGCGCTCGAGGTCGCGGCGGATCCCGCGATCGCCGTGACCGTGCGCCCCTGGGCCACCGAGCACATCGCCGCCGTCGACCACGACCACCGGCTTGAGCCGGACGGCCGCACGCACCTGGTGCTCGACCTCGCGCAGCAGGGGGTGGGCAGCGCGGCCTGCGGCCCCGGGCCGCTGCCGGCCCACCGGCTCGACGCCCGCCCGCTGCGGGCCCGGCTGGCGTTCCGGGCCCGGGCGCAGCCACCGGCACCGGAGAGCCCGGCGCCGCACGAGAGGAGACGAGCATGACAGCGAGCACACGACCACGGACGGCGGTCGTCACCGGCGGCGCCAGCGGGCTCGGCGCCGCCGCCGCGGACCGGCTGCGCGCCGACGGGCTCCGGGTGGTCACGGTTGACCTCGCGCCCGGTGCCGACCACCGGCTCGACGTGACGGACGATGCCGCGCTCGCCGCTCTCGCCGCGGAGCTCGGCGAGGTGGACGTGCTCGTCAACTCCGCGGGCATCGTCGGCCCGAACCGGCCGCTGCTGGAGACGACCACCGAGGAGTGGCAGCGCACCCTGTCGGTGAACGTGCTCGGCACCGTCGCGACGATCCGCGCCCTCGCGCCCGGGATGGTGCGGCGCGGCTGGGGCCGGATCGTGAACCTCGCGAGCATGGCCGGCAAGGACGGCAACCCAAGCCTCGCCGCGTACAGTGCCAGCAAGGGCGCCGTCATCGCGCTCACCAAGTCGGTCGGCAAGGAGCTCGCGCGCACCGGCGTGCTCGTGAACGCCGTGGCGCCGGCCGTGGTGGCGACGCCCATGAACGCCACGACGGCGCCCGAGGTGCTCGCCCACATCACGAGCCTCATCCCGATGGGCCGCGTCGGCCGCCCCGAGGAGGTGGCCGAGCTCATCGCCTGGCTCGCGAGCGACCGGGTGAGCTTCTCGACGGGCGCGGTCTACGACATCAGCGGCGGTCGCGCCAGCTACTGAACGGCCACGGCCGGGAACGGAGAACACCATGAAGCTCATGCGCCTCGGGGAGCCGGGCCGGGAGAGGCCCGTCGTGCGGATCGACGACGACCTCGTCGTCGACGTCTCGGAGCTGACCGGCGACTTCGACGAGGCCTTCTTCGGCTCCGGGGGGATCGCGCGGCTGGCCGAGGAGCTGCCGGGGCTCGTGCGCGCGGGCCGTGCCGAGCCGATCGGCGGTCGCCGCGTCGGCGCGCCGATCGCCCGACCGCACCAGATCCTGTGCATCGGGCTGAACTACTCCGACCACGCCGCCGAGTCGGGCATGGCGGTCCCTGAGGAGCCGATCCTGTTCACGAAGAGCCCGAACACGCTCGTCGGCCCCGACGACGACGTGATCATGCCGCGCGGGGCCACGAAGCTCGACTGGGAGGTGGAGCTCGGCATCGTCATCGGCGCCCGGGTCGGCTACCTGCCGGACGCCGAGGCGGCACGCGCGGCGATCGCCGGCTACGTGCTCGTGAACGACGTGAGCGAGCGCGCCTTCCAGCTGGAGCGCTCCGGCCAGTGGGCGAAGGGCAAGTCGGCGGAGACGTTCAACCCGGCCGGCCCCTGGCTCGCGACGCCCGAGGAGTTCGACGACGTCACCGCCCTCGGCATGAGCCTCGACGTGAACGGGGTGCGCCGCCAGACGGGATCGACGGCGACGATGATCTTCGACCCGTGGACGATCGTGCACCATCTCAGCCAGTTCATGGTGCTCGAGCCGGGCGACCTCATCAACACCGGCACCCCGCCGGGGGTCGCGATGGGCATGGACCCCTCGCCCTGGCTGCGGGTCGGCGACATGATGGAGCTCGCGATCGACGGCCTCGGCCGCCAGCGGCAGCGGGTGGCGCCGCCGCGCGAACGGGCGATCATCCCTGGTTGCTGAAGGCGGCGTCGAAGGACGCCTCGGGCAGCTCCCACAGCAGCGAGCGGATGAAGCCGACCGCCTCGGCGGCGCCGCGCCGGCGGTCCATGCCGGCATCCTCCCACTCGATCGAGATCGGGCCGGCATAGCCGATCGAGCGCAGCGCCCGGAAGGCGTCCTCCCAGGGCACGTCGCCGTGCCCGGTGGAGACGAAGTCCCAGCCGCGCCGGGGGTCGCCCCAGGGCAGGTGGGAGCCGAGCACGCCGTAGCGGCCGTTCGGGCGGCGCAGCCGGGTGTCCTTGCAGTCGACGTGGTAGATGCGCCCGGCGAAGTCGGTGATGAACGCCACCGGGTCGATGCCCTGCCACATCATGTGCGAGGGGTCCCAGTTGAAGCCGAACGCCTCGCGGTGGCCGATCGCCTCGAGCGCCCGCACGCTCGTCCAGTGGTCGTAGGCGATCTCGGAGGGATGCACCTCGTGCGCGAAGCGCACCCCCTCCGCGTCGAACACGTCGAGAATCGGGTTCCACCGGTCGGCGAAGTCCTGGTAGCCCGCGTCGATCACCTCCGCCGGGACCGGCGGGAACATCGCCAGATAGGGCCAGATCTTCGAGCCGGTGAAGCCGACGACGGTGTCGACCCCGAGTCGGCGGGCGGCGCGGGCGGCGAGCTTCAGCTCCTCCGCCGCGCGGCGGCGCACCCCCTCGGCGTCCCCGTCGCCCCACACCCGGGTCGAGAGGATCGCCCGGTGCCGGAAGTCGATCGGGTCGTCGCAGACGGCCTGGCCGGCCAGGTGGTGGGAGATCGCGTGGAGCGCGAGCCCGTGCCGGTCGAGGATGGCGCGCCGCTCGGCGAGGTAGTCGTCGTCCTGCACCACCCGCAGCACGTCCAGGTGCTCCCCGGAGCAGGCGATCTCGAGGCCGTCGTAGCCCCAGGACGCCGCGAGCGCCGCCACCTCCTCCAGCGGCAGGTCGGCCCACTGGCCGGTGAACAGCGTCACAGGATGTGTCGACATCGCGGTCTCCCTCTCTCGATCGACGGTCATGGCTCGCTCCAGCCGCCGCTGCCCGCGGAGGCGAGCACGGCCGCGGTGATCCGGGCGGCGCGCTCGCCGTCGGCGAACAGCGGCAGTCCCTCCGGCGGCGCCCCCGCGACGGCGGCGGCGACGTCGCGCACGAAGGCGGTCACGGCGTCCTGGTAGCCCATCGGATGCCCCGCCGGCAGCGTCGAGAGCCGGGCGGCGTCGGCGCAGAGCGCCGCGGGGTCGCGCGGCTGCAGCCGCGAGCCGTCGCGACGGCCGATCCAGAGCTGCTCCGGCTGCTCCTGCTCGAACCGCAGCGACTCGGCGCTGCCGTGCAGCTCGAGCACGAGGGCGTTCTTGCGGCCGGGGGCGAGCTGCGAGACCAGCAGGCTCGCCACCGCGCCGCCGTCGAGCTCGGCGAGCACCCCGACCAGGTCCTCGGTCTCGACGCGGCCGGAGGCGGGCCGCTCGCCGACGACGGTGCGGCTGAGCGCCTGCAGCCGGGTTATCCGCTCGCCGGTGGTGAACTCGAGCAGGTCGCACAGGTGCGAGCCGATGTCGCCGAAGGCCCGGGAGGGGCCGCCGAGGGCCGGGTCCACGCGCCAGTCGTCGTCCTCCGGCCCGAGCAGCCAGTCCTGCAGGTAGGCGCCCTGCGCGCTCGCGATCGGCCCGGCGGCGCCCGAGCGCACCCGGGCCCGCATCTCACGCACGAGGGGGTGGAAGCGGTAGACGAAGGGGACGGCCGCGACGAGCCCGGAGGCGCTCGCCCGCGCGACCAGGTCGGCGGCGTCCGCGACGCTCGTGGCGAGCGGCTTCTCGCAGACCACGTGCTTGCCGGCGGCGAGCGCCGCTGCGGCGAGCCGGTGGTGGCCGGCGTTCGGGGTGAGCACGTGCACGATCGCGACGCGCTCGTCGGCGAGCACGGCCGCGGCGTCCGGGTAGGCCGTCTCGACGCCGAGCCGCGCGGCGGCGAGCGCCGAGCGCTCGGGCGTCGAGGCCGTGACCCCCACGAGCGGCAGACCGGCGGCGCGCACGGCGCGCGCGTGCACCTCGCCCATGAAGCCGGCGCCGATGAGGGCGACGCCGGGGCCCGCCGTCACGCGAGGGTCCGTTCGAGGGTGGCCGCCCGGGGGTCCCAGTCCTCCGGCAGCGCCGGTGGCACCTCGACGCGGCTGGCGATGTCGATGGGCCGGCCGTCGGTCTCGGCGGAGTCCTGCAGCGCGACCATGGTGTCGAGCACGTGGTAGCCGAGCTCCCCGGAGGCCCGCTCCGGTCGGCCGGCGCGGATCGCGCGGGCCAGCTCGACGACCCCGGCCCCGCGCGAGAACGTCGAGCCGACGGCCGGGTGCAGCTCGGCGTCCTCGGCCCTCTGGTGGCCGTCGCGCCAGAGCCGCAGCTCGCCGTCGAAGCCGTTCGGGTCGGGCAGCACGAGCGTTCCCTCGGTGCCGCTGATCTCGACGACGTCCCCGGCGGGCTTGCTGCTCTGGAACGAGAACGTGCTCTGTGCGCTGACGCCGCCGGCGAAGTCGATGATGCCGGCGATGTGGGTGGGCACCTCCACCGGGAACCGCTCGCCGGCCCGCGGCCCGGAGCCGATCACGCGGCTGGCCCGGGCGCGGGAGCCGCGGGCGGTGGCGCGGGTGGCGGAGCCGAGCAGCTGCACGAGTGTGGCGAGGTAGTAGGGCCCCATGTCGAACAGCGGGCCGCCGCCGCGAGCGTAGAGGAACTCGGGGCTCGGGTGCCAGCTCTCCGGCCCCGGCACCTGGAAGAGCGTGAGCGCGGTGAGGGGCTCGCCGATCGCGCCCGACTCGATGAGGCGCCGGGCGGTCTGCACGCCGGCGCCGAGCACCGTGTCGGGCGCGCAGGCCACCCGCAGCCCGGCGCTGCGCGCCGCGGCGAGCAGCTCGCGGCCGCCCTCGCGGTCGAGCGCGAACGGCTTCTCGCTCCAGACGTGTTTGCCGGCGGCGAGGATCTCGAGCCCGACCGGCAGGTGCGCGGCCGGGACGGTGAGGTTGAGCACGATCTCGACGTCGTCGCGCGCGAGCAGCTCGGCGAGCGTGCCCGAGGCCGCGACACCGTACTGCTCGGCGCGCGCGGCGGCACGGTCGGTGTCGATGTCGGCGATCATCCGGACGCTCACGTCCGCCGCCCGGCCCAGGTTGTCCAGGTACTGGGTGCTGATGACGCCGGCCCCGACGATGCCGACGCCGACGGGCCCGCAGCCGCCGCTGCCGACGGGCGCGCTCACGCCGACACCCCGAGGCCGGAGAGGTGGGCGATGCCGGCGGCCAGTCCCTCGAACAGGTCGCCGGCGTACTCGTCGAACTCGAGCACCGGCCGGGCGGCCGGCGCGGCCGCGAGGATCTCGGCGATCGGCATCGCGCCGGCGCCCGCGGGCAGCTGCCGGGCGGTGTCGCGGCTGATCGGCCCGTCCTTCACGTGGATGGCGCCGACCCGCTCGCCGAGCCGCTCGAGCAGCGCCACCGGCTCGGTGCCGCCGACCGCCGCCCAGTAGACGTCGACCTCGAGCAGCACCGCCTCGGGCAGCAGCTCGGCGAGCACCTCGATGGCGGGCACGCCGTCCAGCCGGATCTCGGTCTCCCACCAGTGGTTGTGGTAGCCGACGCGCAGGCCGAGGTCGGCGGCGCGGCGGGACGCCTCGGCGAGCGCGGCCGCGATCCCGGCGATCGCCTCGCGGTCGTGCCAGCGCTCCGGGCCGACGGCCGGCTCGATCACCGTCTCGACGCCGAGGGCGGCGGCGGCGGCGAGCACCGCGTCGAGGTCGGCGTCCACGAGGCTCGCGTGGCTCGTCGGCGCGGCCAGGCCGGTCTCGGCCAGCAGCGGCCGCAGCACGGCGGCCTGCTCGACGAGGCCGAAGGGCTCCACGGCGCGCAGGCCGAGCGCGGCGAGGCGGGCGAGCGTGCCGGCGGCGTCGGCGGCGAGCGCCTCGCGCACCGTGTACAGCTGGACGGACAGGGACGGACGGGGCATCGGATCTCCAGGCTGGCCGCGCCGGAAGGGCGGCCGGGGGCGGGTGGTCGGGCGCTCGAGCGGCCCGCCGCATTCATCATACAAATGTGAGCCGACGGTCGCGGACCCGGTCACCGTAACGCAGATTTCACACGGCGGGGCCGCTGCCGGCTCGCGGCGGTGGTTTACTGATGTGATACAGCGTTTAACCTCATTCAACAAGCGCCATCCACCCACGAAGGAGCCCCGCGTGCCCGCCCCCCGACTCGCCGACCTCGCCGCCGCCGACGGCGTGCGCTTCATCCTCGCCACCTTCGTCGACATGAACGGCAAGCCCTGCGCCAAGCTCGTGCCCGTCGAGGCCGCGGCCGAGCTCGAGGCCGGTGCGCTCGGCTTCGCCGGCTTCGCCGCGGGCGCCATCGGCCAGCGCCCCGAGGACCCGGACCTCCTCGTCGTCCCCGACCTGGACAGCTACACCCCGCTCGGCTCCATCCGCCCCGGCCTCGCCCTCGTGCACTGCGACCCGCAGGTCGGCGGCGAGCCGTGGCCCTACGCCCCGCGCGTCATCCTCAAGCGCGTGCTCGCCGGCCTCGCCGCCGAGGGGATGCGTGCCAACGTCGGCGCCGAGGTGGAGTACTTCCTGGTGCACCGCCACGACGACGGCAGCCTGCACCCCGCCGACGCGCGGGACACCTCCGGGCAGCCCTGCTACGACGCCCGCGGCGTCACCCGGATGTACGAGCACCTCACCGCGGTGTCCGAGGCGATGAACACCCTCGGCTGGGGCAACTACGCCAACGACCACGAGGACGGCAACGGGCAGTTCGAGCAGAACTTCGACTACGCCGACGCCCTCACCACCGCCGACCGGGTGGTGACGCTGCGCTACCTGATCTCGATGCTCGCCGAGAGCCGCGGCATGACGGCGACGTTCATGCCCAAGCCCTTCACCGACCGCACCGGCACCGGCATGCACCTGCACATGTCGCTGTGGCGTGACGAGGAGCCGCTGTTCCCCGCCGCCGAGGACCCGCACGGGCTCGGCCTCTCCCCGCTCGCCTACGGCTTCGTCTCCGGCATCCTCGCCCACGCCCCCGCGCTGCTGTCGTTCATCGCGCCGACCGTCAACTCCTACAAGCGCCGCGGCGCCACCACGACGTCCTCCGGCGCCACCTGGTCGCCCACCCGGGCGAGCTACGGCGGCAACGACCGCACCCACCTCATCCGGGTGCCGGACGGCAACCGCATCGAGCTGCGCGGCACCGACGGCTCGGCCAACCCCTACCTCGCGATCGCCGCGAGCCTCGCCGCGGGGCTCGACGGCATCGCCGCGGGCGCCGACCCGGGCGCCCCGAGCGCGCCCGGAGGTTTCCCCGAGGGCGCCGCGACGCTGCCGCCCACCCTGCTGCACGCCGTCGAGGCGCTGCGCGGCGACGAGGTGCTGCTCGCGGCGCTCGGCGGCGACGGCACGATCGCGCGCTACTACGCCGACGTCAAGGAGGACGAGTTCCTCCGCTGGCACAACACGGTCACCCCCTGGGAGATCGACAGCTACCTGACGGCCGTCTGACGGCCCGACGAGGAGGAAGGGACACCATGTGCGGGATCGCCGCGCTCCAGATCAAGGACCCCGCGCTGCGCGACCGGCTCGGCGAGCTGCTGCAGGGCATGCTGTGCGAGGTCGTCGACCGCGGACCGGACTCGGCGGGCATCTCCGTCTACGACGACGAGGGGCTCACCGCCTCCGGCTCGGCCACGGTCACGCTCCTCGACGCCGGTGACGACGACGAGGGCCTGCACGCCGCCGTCGCGGCCCTGCTGCCCGCCGGCACCGCCGTCGCCGTGCGCACCATGGGCGACACGACGCTCGTGAACGCGGACGCGCCGGTCGATCGGCTCGTCGCGGCGCTGCGCACGGCGGCGCCCGCCGCCCGGCAGATCGGCCGCGGCAGCCACGTCGCCACGCTCAAGGGCGTCGGCGACCCGGTCTCCCTCGCCGAGGAGTTCGGGCTCGCCTCCCGCTCCGGCAGCCAGGGCGTCGCGCACACCCGGATGGCGACGGAGTCGGCGGTGACGGCATCCGGCTCGCACCCCTTCACCGTCGACGACGACCTGTGCCTCGTGCACAACGGCTCGTTCTCGAACCACGCGAGCATCCGCCGCGGGCTGCGCGCCCAGGGCGTCGGCTTCGACTCCGACAACGACTCCGAGGTCGCCGCCCGCTACCTCGCCGTCCGGCTGCGCGCCGGCGACGACCTGGAGACCGCGCTCGGCCGCCTGCAGGACGACTTCGACGGCTTCTACACCCTCGTGGTCACCACCCGGGACGGCCTCGCCGTCGTGCGCGACCCGATCGCCTGCAAGCCCGCCGTCGTGGCCGAGACCGGGCAGTGGGTCGCGATGGCCTCGGAGTACCGCGCCCTCGCCGGCCTGCCGGGCGTCGAGGACGCCCACATCTTCGAGCCCGCCCCCGGGAAGGTCTACACATGGACACTGTGAGCGCCACGGTCCTCGATCTGGCCACGAGCGACGTCCGCACGCTCAACACCGCCCTGCACGCCGCCGCCGACGGCGAGCGCTTCCGGGTGCTGCACCCCCGCGGCGCGCACAGCGTCGCCGTCGGCATCGACCGCCAGATCGACGTCGAGATCGAGGGGCACGTCGGCTACTACCTGGCCGGCATGCACCAGCGCGGCAGCGTGCTCGTGCGCGGCAACGCCGGCCCGGGCGCCGCCGAGAACATGATGTCCGGCCGGGTGCACATCGCCGGCGACGCCTCCCAGTCGGCCGGCGCGACCGCCGTCGGCGGGCTGCTCGTCATCGACGGCTCCACCGGGGCCCGCTGCGGCATCGCACTGCGCGGCGCCGACATCGTCGTGGGCGGCGACGTCGGCCACGTCACCGGCTTCATGGCCCAGGCCGGGCGCATCGTGGTCTGCGGGGACGCCGGCGACGCCCTCGGCGACTCGATCTACGAGGCCCGCATCTACGTGCGCGGCACCGTCGCCTCGCTCGGCGCCGACTGCGTGCAGAAGCCGATGCGTCCCGAGCACCTCGCCGAGCTCGCCGAGCTGCTCGCCGCCGCCGGCCGACCCGAGCGCCCCGAACAGTTCCGCCGCTACGGCTCCGCCCGCACGCTCTACCACTTCGACCACGACAACGAGTACTGACGCCATGCCCGACAACCCCGCGCTCCGCGAGTCCGCGACCTTCGACCGTGCCACGATCGCCGAGATCCAGCGCGCCGCCGAGACCGGCATCTACCGCATCCGCGGCTGGGGCGCCAAGCGCCCGCTGCCGCACTTCGACGACCTGCTGTTCCTCGGCGCCAGCATGTCGCGCTACCCGCTCGAGGGCTACCGCGAGCGTTGCGACACCGACGTGCGGCTCGGCGGGCGCCATGGCGCCGTGCCGCTGCACCTGCAGATCCCGATCACGATCGCCGGCATGAGCTTCGGCGCCCTCTCCGCGAACGCGAAGGAGGCGCTCGGCCGCGGCGCGAGCATCGCCGGCACCTCGACGACGACGGGCGACGGCGGCATGACCCCCGAGGAGCGCGAGCACTCCAGCCGTCTCGTCTACCAGTACCTGCCGTCGCGCTACGGCATGAACCCCGACGACCTGCGCCGGGCCGACGCCATCGAGATCGTGCTGGGCCAGGGCGCCAAGCCCGGCGGCGGCGGGCTGCTGCTCGGGCAGAAGATCAGCGAGCGGGTCGCGACGATGCGCACCCTGCCGGTGGGCATCGACCAGCGCTCGCCGTCGCGGCACCCGGACTGGACCGGCCCGGACGACCTCGCCATCAAGATCACCGAGCTGCGCGAGATCACCGACGGCCGCATCCCGGTGTTCGTGAAGATCGGAGCATCCCGGCCCTACTACGACACCTCGCTCGCCGTGAAGGCCGGGGCCGACGTGGTCGTGCTCGACGGCATGCAGGGCGGCACCGCGGCGACGCAGGAGGTGTTCATCGAGAACGTCGGCATCCCGACGCTCGCGGCGATCCCGCAGGCCGTAGCCGCGCTGCAGGAGCTCGGCGTGCACCGCGAGGTGCAGCTCGTCGTCTCCGGCGGCGTGCGCACCGGGGCGGATGTCGCGAAGGCGATCGCCCTCGGCGCCGACGCCGTCTCGATCGGTACCGCCGCGCTCATCGCGCTCGGCGACAACTCCCCCGGCCACGCCGAGGACTACGCTCGGCTCGGCTCGGCGCCCGGCTACTACGACGACTTCCAGGCCGGTCTCGACCCGGCGGGCATCACCACGCAGGACCCGGGGCTCAGCGCCCGGCTCGACCCCGTCGAGGGCGGACGGCGGGTCGCCAACTATCTGCGGGTGCTCGCGATGGAGGCGCAGACGATCGCCCGGGCCTGCGGCAAGTCCCACGTGCTCAACCTCGAGCCGGAGGACCTCGTCGCCCTCACCCTCGAGTCCGCGGCCATGGCACGGGTGCCGCTCGCCGGCACCGACTGGGTGCCGGGCCGGGCCCCGGGGGCCTGAGGTGGCCGCGCCGATCGTCGTCGTGGGCGCCGGCCTCGCCGGCTCCGCGACGGCCTGGAGGCTCGCGGAGCGCGGCGCGGAGGTGGTGCTCGTCGAGGCGGTGCAGCCGGCCCACGCCGGCGGCAGCTCGCACGGCTCGGCGCGCATCTTCCGGCACGCCTACCCGGACGAGCTGTACGCGCGGCTCACGCTGCGCGCCCTCGACGGCTGGCGGGAGCTCGAGGCGGCATCCGGCCGCAGCCTGCTCACCGTCACCGGCGGCCTGGACTTCGGCGCGCACCGGCCGATCGCGGCGATGGCGCGAGTGCTCGCCGACCTCGGGCTTCCCGGCGAGCTGCTCGGGGCGGATGCCGCCCACGACCGCTGGCCGCAGCTCGCGCTCGACACCCCGGTGCTCGTGCAGCCCGGCGCCGGCGTGCTGGACGCGGCGGCCGCCGTGCAGGAGATGACCCGGCTCGCTCTCGACCGGGGTGCCCGGCTCGTCACCGGATGGCGCCTGGCGGGCGTGGACGAGGGCCCCGCCGCGCTGCGCCTGCTCTCGACACGGGGCGAGACGCTGGAGGCCTCGACGGTCGTCGTCGCGGCCGGCGGCTGGCTGCCCGAGCTGCTCGCCGCGCTGCCGCTGCCCGCCGCCGCTCGCGCCGCGATCCCGCCGTTCCGGGTCAGCCAGCAGCAGGCGTTCCACTTCCCGTTCCCCGTGGGCGCGCCGTCCGCGGCCGACGGATGGCCGGTGTTCGTCGACAAGGGCCGGCTCTCCGTCTACTGCCTTCCGGGCGGTCGCGACGCCGGCCACGCCGGCTTCAAGATCGCCGAGCACGACGGCGGCCGCACGACGACGGCCTCCGGGCGCGACGGGATCGTCGACCCGGCGGCGCGCGAGCGCATCGTCGGCTACGTGCGCGAGCGGCTGCCGGCCGTCGAGGCGGTGCCCTACGCCGAGACCACCTGCCTCTACACCTCGACGCCCGCGGAGGACTTCGTCATCGACCGGGTGGGGCGCGTGGTGCTCGCCTCGCCGTGCTCCGGGCACGGCGCCAAGTTCGCGCCGCTGCTCGGCGAGCTCATCGCGGGCCTCGCCCTCGGCGACGGGGAGGTGCCGGAGCGCTTCCGGCTGGGCGGCGGCGCCCCGGCGCCCGGCACTGCTTCGGCTTAGGATGAGCGGCGATGCCGACCAGGAACGACCGCGCCGCGGCCGAGGGCGCGGCCACAAGCACGGGCGCTGGCGATGCCCGGGCGATGCCGCTCGAGGCGGTGATCGCCGCGCGCGTGCGCGAGTACCGGCTGGCCTCGGGGCTCTCGGCGGCGGAGTTCGCCGCCCGCTCCGGCATCTCGCGGGCGATGGTCTCGCGCATCGAGACGGCCACGACCTCCGCGAGCCTGTCCACGATCGAGCGGATCGCCGATGCCCTCGGCGTGCCCGTCACCGCGCTGTTCCGGGGCGTGGACGCCGAGCGCGAGGCCGCGTTCACGCCCGCGGGCCAGGGCAGCGTGACGGTGCGCAGCGGCACCCGCCTCGGGCACGAGTACCGTCAGCTGGGCCTGCTCAAGGGCATCGAGGGGGCGATCGACCCCACGCTCGTGACGCTCACCGAGTCATCCGCCGTGTTCCCGCTGTTCCAGCATCCCGGCACCGAGTTCTTCCACCTGCTCGACGGGGTCATGGTGTACGCGCACGGCGGCCACAGCTACACGCTGCGCCCCGGCGACTCGCTGCTCATCGACGGCGAGGCGCCGCACGGGCCGCAGGAGCTCGTCGAGGTGCCCATCCGCTTCCTCGCCATCGGGCAGATGCACGTCCGCCACGGCTGAGCGGATGCCGCGGGCCTCAGCCCGCGAGCGCCGCAGCCGCCACGAAGGCCACGACGAGCACGCAGACGAGACCCACGAGCGCCATCGTGAGCATCGCGGCGGCGAGCAGCCGCAGCCGCAGCCGGCCGCGCGGCACCGCGACCCGCACGACGACCATCGCCGCGAACAGCGCGAGCACCGCGACGCCGCCGGCGATCGCGAGGCCCGCGGGCGGCAGGGAGGCGAGCGCGAACAGCATGCCGGCCACGATCGCCGTGAACACGCCGCCGACGACGATCCACACCTGCCCGCTCGAGGTGGTCAGCGGCGCCTGGTCGCGCACCCGGGTGCCCTCCAGGTCACCAGAGACCGGGTCACGAGGGGGCACGGCATCCGGCTGCCCCGCCGGCCCCGGCCGCCCTGCCTGCCCTGTCTGCGCTGCCTGCCCTGTCTGCGCTGCCTGCCCTGTCTGCGCCGCCGGCCCCGTCTGCGCTGCCTGCCCTGCCTGCTCAGGCCGCGACGCCCGGCCGCGGGGCCGGCTGATGTCCGGGCCGGTCATGCCGGCACCCGCCGCGCGACGGTGTGCGGCGCCGGGTCGGCCCGGCGGTCGGGACCGACCGCCGTCGCCGTCCGTCTCTTCATCATGCTCCGCCGGCTCCTCATCCTGCTCCGCCAGCTTCCCATCATGCCCCGTTGACCGGGCGCGAGCCCGGTCCGATGACCTCGTCCAGGAAATCGACGATCTCGAGCATCGCGTCGAGGTAGCCATGGCCCGCGCCGGCGCCGTACTCGACGAGCCGCACCGGACGGCGGTGCCGGGCGAGGGCCGCCGCCATCCGCCGCGACTCGCCGACCGGCACGTTCATCTCGGTCACGTCGTGCACGATGAGCACCGGCACGTCGATCGCGGCGGCGTGCCGTAGCGGCGAGATGCGCAGCAGCAGCGCCCGGTCGTGGCGCGGATGGCCGTACTTCGGATACGCGGCGGCGGCGATCCACGGCTGTGTCTCGCGGTAGAAGTTGAGCAGGTCGCTCATGCCGTCGAGGTCGACGCCGGCGTTGAACACGCCGGGCTCGAAGGCGAGCACCGACAGCGCCAGGTAGCCGCCGTAGCGCTCGCCGGCGACGGCGACGCGGTCCGCGAGGGCGATCCCGGAGGCCACCAGATGGTCCCGGGCCGCCACCACGTCGGCGAACGCGTCCGGTCGTCCGGCGACGTCGTCGAGGTGCGCGAACTGGTGGCCGAAACCGGCCGAACCGCGCACGTTCGGCGCGAACACCGTGTAGCCGGCCCGCACGAGCGCCTGCAGCCGCGGCTGCCAGCCCGGCCGGAACTGCGCCTCCGGGCCGCCGTGCAGCGAGACGACGGCCGGCCCCGGACCGAGACGGCCCGGCACCCGATAGAGCCAGCCGCTCAGCGCGAGCCCGTCGCGGCCGTTGAACGTCTCCAGGACGGGCTCGACGATGCTCTCCCGGGCGGCGGGGGCCGCGGCGACGCGCGTCCAGCGCTGGGTGACGGTGTCGACGTGCCACAGCTCGCGCGGATGCTCCGGCGCCTCGATCGCGAGCAGCACGCTGTCGCCGTCGCGGCTGAGCACGGGCGTGGACACCACGGTGCCGGGCAGTTCCTCGAGGAGATCCCGCTGCCCGGTCGCGGGTCGCAGGATCTCCAGCTCGCTGTAGCCGCCGACGTTCCAGACCAACAGGATGCGCGTGCCCGCGTCATCCGCGTCGATCCACTCGAGGTCGGCGTCGGCGCGCTCGGCGAGCAGGCGCTGCCGGCCGATGCGGCCGTCGCCGTCGATCGGCACCGCCACGAGAGCGGTGCGCTCCAGGGCCTCGTCGGTGGCGAGGTAGACCGCCGAGGGCACGCCCCAGGCCGGCGGTGCCGGCCGCACGAAGGCCGCCCAGACGGTGCCGCGGCCGTGGGTCAGCCGCATCCGCCGCCCCTCGACGCGGTCGACGACGACCGCCGACTCCTCGCCCCGGCGGCCCTCGCGCACGATCACGAAGCGCTCCTCCCCGGAGAGGTCGAGCACCCGGGCGAGGGGGCCGTCGATGAGGGCGCGCCGCAGCCCGGAACCGGGCTCGACGAGGTAGGAGGCCGTCTCGCCGGCGCGCGGTGTGCCGCGCCAGCCGTGCGAGACGACGCTGACGACGACGCGCTGGCCGCTGCGGGTCCACGGGCCGAGCGCCGCCGGCATCCGCTCGTCGCCGGCGATGAGGTGGGCGTCGGTGCCGTCGGGGCGCACGAGCCACACGGCCGTCATCGCGGTGCCGTCGATGGCGAGCATCACGGCGAGCCAGGTGCTGTCGGCCGACCAGGACACCTGCAGGGCGGGATGCGGCAGCCGGATGCGGGTGGGCTCCGGCAGCGGGGCGTCGGTCTCGACGTCCTGCACCCACACCTCGGCGCTGCCGGAGCGGTCGCTCAGGAACGCGACGCGCGCGGCGTCCGGTGTCATCGACGGGTTCCAGCTGCTCCAGGCCCCGGTCAGGTCGTCGAAACGCTGCGCGCCCACATACCCCCCGTCCCCCGCGAGACTCGGCCGCTCGGGCTGCGGCCGCGTCGCGTCATCGTGGGTCGCGACGGGTGCGACCCGGGTGCCCATGCTGACGCATCCGCGTTGCACTCGCGTTTCATCGGCGTTTCACTCCGCCCGCCCCGCCCCGCCGATGGCGCCGAAAACGAAGGAGCTGGTGTGGATGGGCGGATTCAAGCGGTGGGCGCAAGGAACTCTGCGAGTTTCTCTGATGGTGTCAG
>JASGFF010000027.1:0-34740 GCA_047605685.1 Microbacteriaceae bacterium | reverse complement strand
GGCGGCCCTCGACGGCGGCCCTCAGCGGCGGCCCTCGGCGGCGGCCCTCGGCGGCGGCCCTCGGCGATCCGTCCCGAATTACAACCCCGCGCGACCGAAACGTCCCAATTGGGACCGATGGACCGTTCGACCGATGGACCGTTCGACCGAGACGTCGCGAATTGCAACTCCGGGCGACCGAAACGTCCCAATTGGGACTGAACCGGGCGGTCCGCAGCGCGGGCGCCGTCACCGGGGCGCGAGCCGCTGGCAGCGCGGGCAGCGGTGGGAGCCGCGGTTCATGAACGGCTCGCGGACGATGGCGGTGCCGCAGCGCGGGCACGGGCGGCCCTGCCGGCCGTAGGCGTTCAGCGAGTGCGCGAAGTAGCCGGACGCCCCGTTGACGTTGACGTACTGCGCGTCGAAGCTCGTGCCGCCCTCGTCGAGCGCCCGGGCGAGCACGGCGCGCACCTGGGCCAGCAGCGCCGCCGCCTCGCGCCGCGACAGCGAGGCCGCCGGGGTGTCGTAGTGCAGCCGGGCCCGCCAGAGCGCCTCGTCGGCGTAGATGTTGCCGATGCCGGAGATCACGCCCTGGTTCAGCAGCACGCGCTTGATCCCCGAGCCGCTGCGGGCCAGGGCGTCGAGGAACGCCCCCTCGTCGAACAGCGGGTCGATCGGGTCGCGGGCGATGTGGGTCACGTGCGCCGGGATGCGCTGGCCGGGGTGGTCGGCGGCCGCGACGAGCGGCACGAGCGCCATCGAGCCGAAGATGCGCTGGTCGACGAAGTTGATCCGCAGCGGGCCGTGGACCGGATGCCGGATGTCGAGGCGGACGCGGGTGCGCGCGTCCGCGACGTCCGGCGGGCGCAGCAGCACCTGGCCGCTCATGCCGAGGTGGATCGCGAGCGCGCTCTCACCGGGCGGGTCGAGCGGCACCCAGATGAACTTGCCGCGGCGCTCCGGCACGCCCGTGCCGGCGCCGACCAGCCGGTGGACGAAGTCCTCGACCGGGCCGTCGTGCCGGCGCAGCGAGCGGGCGTCGAGCACTTCGACGGCGGTGACCGTCGCGCCGTCGAGGGCGGGGGCGAGACCGGAGCGCACCACCTCGACCTCGGGCAGCTCGGGCATCCTCAGCCCTGCTCGTGCAGCGCGGTCCAGGCGGAGAGCGCCGCGGCCATCTCGGCCTGCTTCTTGCTCGTGCCCTGCCCGGTTGCGCTCAGCGCCTCGCCGAGGCTCACGACGGCGGTGAAGCGCTTGAGGTGGTCGGGGCCGGTGTCGCTCAGCGCGTAGCTCGGCGCCGGCAGCCCGCGGGCGGCGGCGAGCTCCTGCAGGCTGGTCTTGGGGTCCATGGCCGCGCCGAAGCGGGCCGGGTCCTCGGTGAGGGGACGGATGAGGCGCAGCACGAGCGCCGTGGCCGCGTCGCCGCCGCGGGAGAGGTAGGCGGCACCGATGACCGCCTCGACGCTGTCGGCGAGGATCGAGGACTTGTCCCGGCCGCCGGTGAGCTCCTCGCCGCGGCCGAGCCGCAGGAAGGCGCCGATGCCGATGCGGCGGGCCACCTCGGCGAGCGCGACGGTGGAGACCAGGGCGGCGCGGCGCTTGGCGAGCTCGCCCTCGTCGAGGAAGGGGAACTCGGTGTAGAGCATCACGGTGACGGCCTGGCCGAGGATCGCGTCGCCGAGGAACTCCAGGCGCTCGTTGTGCGCCACCCCGCCGTTCTCGTAGGAGTAGGAGCGGTGGGTGAGCGCGAGGTTCAGCAACTCCTCGCCGATGCGGACGCCGAGCCGGTCGGCGAGCTCGTCCGGGTCGCTCATCGCTTCGCCAGCCGGGGCACGACGAGCCCCCGCCCTTGCCCGTGGGGCCTCGACCCGCCGTGGCCGGTGGGGGTTCGACCCGCGCGGCGGATCAGACGTCGGCGACCTTGCGGCCCTTGTACTCGAGGTACAGCGCGGTGCCGGCCGAGTCCTCGACGACGTGCGCGCGGTGGGGCAGCGAGTAGACGGTCTTGCCGTTCACGACGGACTTCACGAGCGTGGGGGCGTCTGCCTTCCACTGCGCGCGGCGGGCGCGGGTGGAGGCGCGCGACATCTTGCGCTTCGGGACGGCCATGGTTGTCTCTTCCTTCTGGTCCTTCTGGCTCGGCGCCGCGATCAGCTCTCGTCGCCGGTGGTCTTGTGCGCTGGGGGCTCCAGCCCGAAGCCCTCGAGCGCCGCCCATCGCGGATCGAGAGCCTCGCGAGGCGCCCGGCCCGGATGATCGGCCAGCCGCTCACCGGTCTCGGGGTCGAGTCCGGGGCAGTCCGGCCGGCAGACCGGCTGGAACGGCAGTGCCATCACCACCGCATCCCTGACGATCGGCTCGAGGTCGACGGACTCGTCGGCCACGAGAGAGTCGAAGGCTTCGTCCTCATGGTACGCGAAAAGCTCCTGGATCTCGACCCGCACCGGCAGCCGCACCGCATCGAGACAGCGGCTGCACTCCCCCTCGGCGACGACCTCGGCGACGACGGAGGCGAGGATGCCCTCGTGCAGCGACTCGAGCCTCACATCGAGGCGCACGCTCGTGCCGGCCCTCACGCCGATGAGCGGGTTGCCGTAGCCGTCCGGCTCGACGGCCTCGAGGCTGAGCTCCCGGCAGTCGCCGGGCCGGCGCATCAGGGCGGCGACGCTCACGGCATAGGGGCGGGCGGATGCGGGCACGGCTGACGATTCTAGGCGCGTTGCGCTGCCGGAGCGCACGACCGGAGCGCACGACCGGGACGCACGACCGAGACGCACAGCCGGGACGCACCGTACCGGCCGGGGCCTGCCGCTCGTGGCATCCCCGGCCGGCACCGGCGCTGCTGCTGGCCGCCCTGCTACTGGCCGCCCTCGGTGAGGGTGACGTCGAGCGGCGTGTAGCTGCCCGACACGTCCACGCCCTCGTCCTCGAGCTCGGAGAGCGCCTGATCGATGTACTCGTTCGAGTACGCCGAATCGGCCGGCTCCTCGGTGATCAGGTTCAGGCCGTCCTGGTTGACGGCCGAGAGCGCGCCCGCGACCGTCTTGTCCCAGGCGTCCTCGTCCACGACCCCGAAGTCGCCGCCGGTCCAGATGAGCTTGTTCACCTCGTTCATCTGCCAGAGCTGGTGCGTGGGGCCCACGGGGTAGGCGGTCTCGGCGTTGACGGCGGCGTCATAGGTGATGGATGCCGCCTCCTCCGGGTTGTCACGGGCGTACACCCAGCCCTTCGTCACCGCCTTAAGGAAGCGCACGGCGGCGTCGGCGTAGGCCGGGTCGTCCTCCAGCCGCTCCGTGTCGGCCCAGATCGCGTCCTGGAGCATGGCGCCCTCGGTGTCCTGGTACTTCACGACGTTGAAGTCGCTCGGCTGGTAGAGCTCGCCGGTGTCGGGGTTGATCGTCTCGAGCAGCAGCGCCCACTCGTTGTACGACATGGCCTGGGCCGCGTCGATGTCGTGGTCGAGCAGGGCGTTCATGGTGAAGTCCTGCGTGGTGATCGAGACCGTCGTCGAGTCGAGCCCCTCGGCGGCCATGGCGGCGAAGATCTCCCACTCGTTGCCGTAGCCCCAGGAGCCGATCGTCTTGCCCTCGAAGTCGGCCACCGAGTCGATGCCGCTGTCGGCCCAGGAGACCTGGTAGGTGCCGGACTCCTGGAACACCTGGGCGATGTCGGTGAGCTCCACCCCCTCGGTCTCGAGAGTGCCGAGCACCTTCGGCACCCAGGCGACGGCGAAGTCGGCGTCGCCGGCCACGAGGGCGTCCTGGGGCACGATGTCGCCGCCGGAGGGGACGATGTCGACGCTGTCGAAGCCCTCATCCTCGAAGTAGCCCTGGTCGAGGGCCACGTAATAGCCGGCGAACTGCGACTGGGGCAGCCACTGCAGCTGCAGCGTGATGTCGGTGATGGGGTCGAAGTCCTCCGAGCTCGACGAGGTGCCGTCGCCGTCCGAGGAGGAGCAGGCCGCGAGGGCGAGAGCGGTGGCGGTGACGCCCGCGAGGGCGAGACCGCGCCGGATGCTGTGTCTCATGCTGGTCCTTTCGTTGTCGGTGGTGCGGATGGTGCTGGTGGTGCTGGATGGTGCAGGGATGCCGGCTCAGGCCGGCGACCGCCTCGACGCCAGTCGCTCCAGGAGCGAGGTGACGAGGAAGAACACCAGGCCGATGGCGATGCCGCCGGTGACATAGGCCCAGGCGAGGGCGGCGTGGCCCGACTTCGCATAGCTCGCGATCGCGGTGCCGATGCCGTTGGCGGGGCCGCCGAAGTACTCGGCGACGAGCGCGGAGATCACCGCGACCGAGCTGGCGATCCGCAGCCCGGTCATCAGCTGCGGCACGGCGGTGGGCAGCGTGAGCAGCCGGAACGTCTGAGCGCCGTTCGCGGCCGTCGCCCGGAACAGATCGCGCTGCACCGGCCGGGTCTGACGCAGGCCGCGCAGCGTGTTCACAAACACCGGCACGAAGGCGGCGACCGCGGCGACCGCCTGGCGGCCGAACTGGCTGGATGCCCCGAACATCGTGTTCAGGATCGGCGTTACGGCCACGATCGGCACCACCGCGAGCGCGGCGACGAGCGGGGCGAGCATCCCGTCCACCGGGCGCGCCCGGGCCGCGGCGGCCGCGAGCGCGATCGCGAGCACCGCGCCGACGACGAGGCCGAGGAGCGCGTTCGTGCCGGTGACGACGAGGTCCTCGCCGATGATGCCGGCGTAGCGCACGAGCTGCTCGGCGATGTCGCCGGGGCTCGGCAGCGCCCGGGGGGCGGTGCCGAGCACATCCACCCACAGCGTCCACAGCCCGAGGCCGATGAGGCCTGCCACGACCGGCGCGATCAGCCGCAGCGCCCGGGTCATCGCTCGTTCGCCCGTTCGGTCGGCTCCCCGTGCAGCGCCTCGCGCACGGCGGTGACCGCCGCGAAGTAGACGGGGCTCTCGCGCAGCGCCTCCTCGCGCACCGCGCCGAACGCCGTCGGCACGATGCTCGTGATCCGGCCGGGGCGCGGGCTCATCACCACCACCCGGTCGGAGAGGAACACCGCCTCGGGGATCGAGTGGGTGACGAACACCACGGCGGCGCCGGTCTCGGCGGCGATCCGGCTGAGCTCGCCCTGCAGGCGCTCGCGGGTCATCTCGTCGAGGGCGCCGAAGGGCTCGTCCATGAGCAGCAGCCGTGGCCGCTCGGCGAGGGCGCGGGCGATCGCGACACGCTGCTGCATGCCGCCGGAGAGCTGGTCGGGGTAGCGGTCGACGGAGTCGGCGAGGCCGACGAGCTCGGCGAGCTCGCGCACCCGCTCGGCGCGCGCGGCCCGGCCGACGCCGTGCAGCTCGAGCGGCAGGGCGATGTTGCCGGCGACGCTGCGCCAGGGCAGCAGCCCGGCCTGTTGGAAGGCGATGCCGTAGTCCTGGTCGAGCCGGGCGGCGCGGGCGGTCTTGCCGAAGATCGCCAGGCCGCCGCTCGTGGGCTCGTCCAGGTCGGCGATCAGGCGCAGCAGCGTCGACTTGCCGCAGCCGCTCGGGCCGATGAGCGAGACGAACTCCCCCGCCGCGACCTCCAGCTCGACGCCGGCGAGGGCGACGACGTCGCCGGATGCCGTGCCGAACACCTTGCCGGCGGCATCCACCCGCACCGCCGGCGGGCCGCTCTGCCGGGCCGTCCCGCCGTGCTCTGTCATCGGGCCTCCCCCCGGCGGTAGCGGCGCAGCCCGACGCCGAGGAGCGCCACCGAGCCGGCCGCGACCAGCCCGAGCGCGATCGAGCCGAACGTTGGACCCCACGGCGCCGCGGGGTCGCCGGAGGCCTGGCTGGCCAGCTGCAGCAGCATCCGGCCGATGCCGCCGCGCATGCCGATGGACACCTCGGCCACGACGGCGCCGACGACGGCGTTCGCGGCGGACAGCCGCAGCGCCGGCAGCAGGTGCGGCACCGCGGCCGGCAGCCGCAGCCGCAGTGTCGTCGGCCAGTAGCCGGCGGCGTAGCTGCGCATCAGGTCGAGGTGGATGGCGTCGGGCGAGGCCAGGCCGCGCAGCGCCCCGACCGCGACCGGGAAGAAGGCGAGGTAGGAGGCGATGAGCGCCACCGAGAGCCACTGGGGCCACGGGATGACGCCCTGCCGGTCCACCTGGTTGCCGATGGCGCTGACGACCGGGGCGAAGGCGATGAGCGGCACCGTCTGGCTCACCACGATCCAGGGCAGCAGCCCCCACTCCACAAGCCGCCAGCGCTGCATGACGAGGGCGAGCAGGCCGCCGACGAGCACGCCGATCGCCCAGCCGAGGGCGGCCATGCCCAGCGTGGTCAGCGCGGCCTCGGCCACCGAGACCACGAGCGGCGGGGTCTGGCCGCCGCTCGTGGACTGGAACAGCCGGGCGATCATGGTCCAGACGTGCGGCATCGCCCGGTCGTTGCTGCGCGGCAGGATCATCGCCCCGGAGCCGGTCTCGCCCTCGGTGGCGCCGACGACCACACCGTCGGCCGGGCCGACGGCCTTGTACAGCTCCCAGAGAGCGACGACGAGCAGCACCCCGAGCACGCCCCACAGCACGGTGCGGGGGGCCAGGGTGCGACGGCGCATGCTCAGGACTTCGCGGTCGCTCGGGGGCTCAGGGCCGGGATGACGCGCTCGCCGTACTGGCGCAGCGTCTCCTCCTTGTTGTCGTGCTGCAGGTAGCCGGCGAACTGGTCGACGCCGAGCTCGCGCAGCGCCTCGAGCTTGATGATGTGCTCCTCGGCGGTGCCGAGCACGCAGAAGCGGTCGACGATCTCGTCGGGCACGAAGTCGACGTGGTCGTTCTCGGCCCGGCCGTGGCTGTTGTAGTCGTAGCCGGTGCGGCCGGCGATGTAGTCGGTGAGGGCGCGCGGCACCGCGCCCTCGGCACCGTACTTGGCGACGATGTCGGCGACGTGGTTGCCCACCATGCCGCCGAACCAGCGGCACTGCTCGCGCGCGTGGGCGAGGCCGGCCTCCGTGCCGTCGGTGATGTACATCGGCGCGGCGACGCAGATCTTCACGGCGTCCGGCTCCCGGCCGGCGGCCGCGGCCGCGGCGCGCACCGTCTGGATCATCCAGGCGGCGACGTCGAGGTCCGCCAGCTGCAGGATGAAACCGTCGCCGGCCTCGCCGGCGACCTTCAGGGCGAGCGGGCCGTAGGCGGCGACCCAGACGTCGAGCTCGCTGCCGCGCGACCAGGGGAAGCGCAGGGTGGCGCCGTGGTGCTCGACGCTGCGCGAGTTCGCGAGCTCGCGGATGACGTGGATCGACTCGCGCAGCTCCTTCAGGCTCGTGGGCCGGCCGTTCGTGACCCGCACCGCCGAGTCGCCGCGGCCGATGCCGCAGATCGTGCGGTTGCCGTACATCTCGTTGAGGGTGGCGAACACCGAGGCGGTGACCGTCCAGTCCCGGGTGGCGGGGTTGGTGACGAAGGGGCCGACCGTCACCCGGCGGGTCTCGGCGAGGATCGCCGAGTAGATGACGTAGGGCTCCTGCCAGAGCAGGTGCGAGTCGAAGGTCCAGACGTGGCTGAAGCCGTGCTGCTCGGCGAGCTTCGCGAGGGCGACCGTGCGAGCGGCCGGCGGGTTGGTCTGGAGTACGACGCCGAAGTCCATCTTCTGCTCTCTGCTCGGTGCTCTCAGATAAGGTAATCTCAGTTCAGGTACTGGCTGAGGCCGCGCTTGAGGTAGCGGCCGTGGCCCGCACGCCCGATGTATCCGCTCTCGTCGACGATGACGGTGCCGCGGGAGAGCACGACGTCGACGTGGCCGTCGATCTCGAAGCCCTCCCAGGCGGAGTAGTCCATGTTCATGTGGTGCGCCTTGCCGACGCCGATCGAGGTGTGCCCGTTCGGGTCGTAGACGACGATGTCGGCGTCAGCGCCGGGCTGGATGACGCCCTTGGTGCCGTACAGGCCGAACATCCGCGCGGGCGTGGTGCTCGTGAGCTCCACCCAGCGCGGCAGCGTGATCTCGCCGGTGACGACGCCCTGGTACATCAGGTCCATCCGGTTCTCGACGCTGCCGATGCCGTTGGGGATCTTCGAGAAGTCGCCGAGGCCCATGTCCTTCTGCCCCTTCATGCAGAACGGGCAGTGGTCGGTGGAGACCATCTGGATGTCGTTGGTGCGCAGCGCCCGCCACATGTGGTGCTGATGCCCCTCGGCGCGCGAGCGGAGCGGGGTCGAGCACACCCATTTGGCGCCCTCGAAGTCACCCCACTGATCGCTCGCGGCGCCGAGCTGCTCCTCCAGCGAGAGGTAGAGGTACTGGGGGCAGGTCTCTCCGAACACGTTGAGCCCGCGGTCGCGGGCCTCGGCGATCTGCTCGACCGCCTGCTTGGCGCTCACGTGCACGACGTAGAGCGGGGCGCCGGTGAGGTCGGCGATCATGATCGCCCGGTGGGTGGCCTCCTCCTCGGCCTGCCAGGGCCGGGTGAGCCCGTGATGGTAGGGGCTGGTGCGGCCGGCGGCGATCGCCTGCTGCACGAGCACGTCGATGATGGCGCCGTTCTCGGCGTGCATCATCATCATCGCGCCGTTCTCGGCGCCCTTCTGGAAGGCGCGGAGGATCTGGCCGTCGTCCGAGAGGAACACGCCCTTGTAGGCCATGAAGAGCTTGAAGCTCGTGACACCCTCGTCGATCAGCTCGTCCATGGCCACGAGCGAGCTCTCCTGCACGTCGGAGAGGATCTGGTGGAAGCCGTAGTCGATCGCGCAGTTGCCGGCGGCCTTCTCGTGCCAGAGCCGGTACTGCTCGAGGATGTTCTGCTCCGGGTACTGCACGACGAAGTCGATGATGCTCGTCGTGCCACCCCAGGCCGCGGCCCGGGTGCCGGTCTCGAACGTGTCCGAGGCGAACGTGCCGCCGAAGGGCATCTCCATGTGGGTGTGCGCGTCGATGCCGCCGGGGATGACGTATTTGCCGCTCGCGTCGATGACGGTGTCGACGCTCGAGGCGATGTCGACGCCGAGCAGCGCCGAGCCGGGGGCGAGCACGGCGGCGATCGTCTCGCCGTCGACGAGCACGTCCGCCTGCGCGGTGCCGGTCGCGTTCACAACCGTGCCGTTCGTGATGAGGGTCGTCGTCATCGGGCTCCCGTCGTCATTGGGCTGGGCGGGTCAGGGCTATCGGGCTGGTCAGGGCCGGGGGATCGCCGTGTACGAGTCGGGCCGGCGGTCGCGGTAGAACTGCCAGTCGTCGCGCACCTGGCGGATGAGGTCGAGGTCGAGGTCGCGGATGACGAGGTCCTCGTGCTCCCCCGAGCCGTAGTCGCCCACGAGGTTGCCGCGCGGGTCGACGAACTGGCTCTTGCCATAGAACGTGACGGCGAGCTCGCCGTACTCGTTGTCCTCGGTGCCGACCCGGTTGGGGGCGCCGATGAAGTAGCCGTTCGCGGCCGCGGCGGCGGGCTGCTCGATCTCCCAGAGCCGGTTGGAGAGCCCCGGCTTGGTGGCGTTGGGGTTGAAGACGATCTCGGCGCCGTTCAGGCCGAGCTCGCGCCATCCCTCGGGGAAGTGCCGGTCGTAGCAGATGTAGACGCCGACCCTGCCGACGGCCGTGTCGAACACCGGGTAGCCGAGGTTGCCGGGCCTAAAGTAGAACTTCTCCCAGAACTTGTCGAGGTGCGGCAGGTGGTGCTTGCGGTACTTGCCGAGCACCGTGCCGTCGGCGTCGACGACGACGGCGGTGTTGTAGTAGACCCCCGTCATCTCCTCCTCGTAGATCGGCAGCACGGTGACCAGGCCGAGCTCCCGGGCCAGGGCGGCGAACCGGGTGACGATCGGCCCGTCGGCCGGCTCCGCGAAGCCGTAGTACTTCTTGTCCTCGGTGATGCCGAAGTAGGGGCCGTAGAACAGCTCCTGGAAGCTGATGACCTGCGCGCCCGCCGCCGCCGCGTCGCGGGCGAAGCGCTCGTGGCGGTCGAGCATGGACGCCTTGTCGCCGGTCCAGGTGGTCTGGGTGATGGCTGCGCGCACGACCGTCATCGATCCGCTTCTCCTTGTCTCCTCGTGGGCGAGTGTTATGGGCGAGTGTCGACAGGAGGGCGTCCTGTCGAGGAGCTGTTTTGTTATTCTCTGCGCTAAACATTTCTCTGACGTTTCCCCCGGTGACACCTCGGTAACGGATGCCGCGACGGCCGGGGCCCGGAGGCGGCCGGGCGTCGCGCCTCACCCGGCTTTGTTATCGTTCGCGGTAAACATTTGCGGGGAGATCGGGGGGACCGTGCGCGCCGTCGCCGAGGCCATCGAGCAGCCGACACCGCACGGCATCGCCGCCGCGATCTCGCGTCTGGTCACGACCGGCGACCTCGCGCCCGGCGACCGGCTGCCGACGGTGCGCGCCCTCGCCGGCGAGCTCGGCGTGAGCCCGGCCACCGTCTCGCACGCCTGGCGCACGCTGGCATCCGCCGGTCTCATCGTCAGCCGCGGCCGCAGCGGCAGCTTCGTGCGCTCCGCGCCGCGCGAGTGGCTGCCCCGGCGCTACCAGAACCTCGACGGCACGCGGGACGCCGCGATCGACCTCTCCCGCGGCGCGCCGGACGCCGCGCTGCTGCCCGACCTCTCCCGCGCCCTCGGCCGGGTGTCGACCCGCGCGCAGGTGACGAGCTACCAGGCCAAGCCCGACATCCCGGCGCTGCACGACCTGCTGCGGCAGACCTGGCCGGCGCCGGTCGAGTCGCTCACCGTCACCAACGGGGCGCTCGACGCCATCGACCGGGCGCTCGCCGCGCTCGCCCGCTACGGCGACCGCGTCGTCGTCGAGGACCCCACCTTCCCGCCGTTCATCGACCTGTTCGAGACCTACGGGCTCGAGCCGGTCGGCGTGCCGCTCGACGCCGAGGGGCCGCGGCCGGCGGAGTTCGCCGCGGCGCTCGCCTCGGCGCCCTCGATCGTGCTGCTGCAGCCGCGGGCGCAGAACCCGACCGGCGCGTCCATCTCGCCCGCCCGGCTCGAGCAGCTCGCGCGCGCGCTCGCCCGCAGCCGGGTCGCGGCGAACGCGATCGTCATCGAGGACGACCACTCGGCGCTGATCAGCTCGAGCGAGCCGGTCTCCTTCGCGAACCGACTGCCGGAGCGCACCCTGCACGTGCGCAGCCTGTCCAAGTCCCACGGGCCGGACCTGCGCGTCGGCGCCCTCGGCGGGCCGCGCGAGCTCGTGGACCGGGTGGTGGCCCGGCGGCTGCTCGGGCCGGGCTGGACGAGCCGGATGATCCAGGAGATCGTCTTCGACCTCATGACCGACCCGGTCGCGCTCGCGGAGGTCGCCCACGCCCGGGACGCCTACGCCGGCCGCCAGCGCGAGCTGCGCGCGGCCCTGGCCGGCCACGGCGTCGAGACGGCCACGGCCGACGGCATCAACATGTGGCTGCCGGTCGCCGACGAGCGCGGCGCGGCCGTGCGGCTCGCCGCGAACGGCATCCGGGTGGCGCCCGGCTCGGCGTTCCAGCTCGGCTCGGCGTCACCGCTGGGCTCGACGTCACCGCTCGGCTCGTCGCCGCCGGGGACGCCGCCGCACGGCGGCGCGCGCCCGCACGTGCGCGTCACCGTCGGCGCGGCCGGCGAGGACATCGGCGGGATCGCGGCGGCCCTCGCCGCCGCCGCACAGCCCTGAGCAGCGGTTCACGGGCAGCCGGCTCACGGGCCGCTGCTGCCCGCGGGAGGGGCGGCGCAGCTCGGCCGGCGGCAGGTCGGGGATGAACTGGATGCGGCTCACCGAGCCGCCGAGGCTCGCGGCGAGCGCCCGGGCCGGCTGGGTCTGACCGACGCCGGGCACGTCGTCGATGAGCAGGTAGCCCTCGGCGAGCAGCACCGTGAGCTCCGTCGCGACCGCCTCGTCCTTGCCGTCGATGACGCGTCCCACGGCCTCCTGCACGCGTCGCACGAGTCCGGCGAACTCCGCGGGCGACAACGGTGTGCCGCTCACGGACGCCGTCGAAGGGCACCGCGGCCCAGCCCCAGAACAGCCGGCGGGGCCCAGCCCGAGAACAGCCGGCCGCTCAGCCCGAGGCCAGCGCCGCGCGGCTGCGCGGACCGAGCCGCCCGCCCAGTCGCACCAGGTCGGCGGCGGTGTCGACGTCCTGGCGCAGGCCGGAGCCGGCGGCGACGTCGAGGACGCGGTAGCCGGCGGCCGTGTGCGCCGCCGCCGAGCCCGGGCCGAAGGCCGTCCGGTGGGCGGCGCCGTCGGCGGCGGTCACGAGCGTGGTGCCGGTGCCCGCGGCATCCGGCACGAATGCCCGCTCGTGGGCGCGCGCCGCCTCGAGCGCCGCGGCCAGCTCCTCGGGCCGCAGTGCCGGCAGGTCGCCGAGCAGCACGGCGGTGCCGCGCCCCGGCGCGCCCATGGCGGCCGCGGTCTCCAGGCCGAGGCCGATGGCGGAGGCGAGGCCCGCCGGCCGGTCCTCGACGAGCACGAGCGCGTCGACGGCGTCGAAGTCCGCCGCCGCCTCGGGGCTCGTCACCACGAGCACCCCGGCGACCCCCGCGGCCCGCGCCGCCGCGTCGACGGTGTCGAGCGCCATCGCCCGCGCGAGCGCGGCGACCTCAGTGGGCCGGGCCTCAGCCGGCCGGGCCTCAGCGGGCCGGGCATCACCGGGCCGACCGCCATCGGGCCGACCGCCGTCGAGACCGAGCCGCGACTTCGCGGCGGCGGTGCCCTTGACCGGCACCACGACGATCCACTCCCGTGTCGGCTCCGGCTCGTGGGCGCCCTCGACACGCCGTCCGGTGCGGATCACCGCGGTGTCCCGCGGAACCGCCCCGAGGCGTCCGACCGCCTGCTCCTCGATGCGGCGGTGCGCCGATCCCCGAGCGGCGGCAGGGCCGCCCGGCGAGTCAGTCACGGGATGCCCGTCCCGCCTCGAAGCCCGCGCGCCATCCCTCGGCCCGCGCCTCGTCGCTGCCGAGCCGGAACATGTCGCTCGGGCCGGTGCGGGTCAGCGAGCGCGCGCCGGGGGCGTCGGCGTCGAGCAGCCGGCCGAGGCCGCGCAGCACGGCGACCGGCCGGTTGGCGGCCTTGCCCTTGACGAGGTCCGCCGCGGCCGCGATCTCGTCGCCCACGGCCGGCAGGGTCACGTCGAGGCGGCGGCCGTTCGCGTCGAGGCCACCGCGCAGGTCGTCGATGAGCCGCACGCCGCTCGCGCCGATCGCGGCATCCGTCTGCCCCTCGCGCCAGGCCCGGCCGAGCGTGTCGGTGACGACGACGCCGATCCGCACGCCGAAGCGCGCCTCGAGCCCGCGCCGGATCGCCGCCGCGCTCGCGTCCGGGTCCAGCGGCAGCAGCAGCACCGTGCCCTCCGGCGTGTTGCTCGCGTCCACTCCCGCGGCGGCCTGCACGATGCCGAGCCGGTTCTGGACGATCCGGGTCGAGCCGCGGGCGGCCACCACGCGCACCGTCTCCGCCTCGATCGCCCGCTCCCGGTCGGCGGCGGGCACGATGCGCCCCTCCGCCTTGCTGACCACCTTGCTCGTCACGACGACGACGTCGCCGTCGGCGAGCGCCTCGGCGTCGGGCCCCTCGGCATCGGGCCCCTCGGCATCGGGCCCCGCGACGAGCGCATCGCCGATGAGCGCCGCGAGGTCGTCGCCGGGGACGACCTCGGGGATGCCCCCGGGGGCCCAGAGCGTCAGTCGTGCGGCCATCCCCCCATGCTCTCACCCGGGGCTTCGGAGGGCCGCCGGTAGGGTGAGCGTGCGCGTCTCGGCGACGGCCCGGCCGGCGACGAGAGAACAGCGCCCACAGACCCGTGATCGAGAGAACCGTGACCGACAAAACCAAGAAACGTGCCCTCATCACCGGCATCACCGGCCAGGACGGGCTGTATCTCGCCGAGCTGCTGCTCGCCAAGGGTTATGAGGTCTACGGGCTCATCCGCGGCCAGAACAACCCGAAGTACGAGCTCGTGCGCGAGACAGTTCCCAGCGTCACCGTCCTCAGCGGCGACCTCACCGACACCTCGAGCCTGCTGCGCGCCCTGGAGCACTCGCAGCCCGACGAGGTCTACAACCTCGGCGCGATCTCCTTCGTCGCCTACTCCTGGGACAACGCCACCGTCACCTCAGACGTGACCGGGCTCGGCGTGCTCAACATCCTCGAGGCCATCCGGCTGTGGGCCGGCGCGGACCTCTCCCGGGTGCGGTTCTACCAGGCATCGAGCTCCGAGATGTTCGGCAAGGTGCAGGAGGTGCCCCAGCGCGAGTCCACGCTCCTGTGGCCGCGCTCCCCCTACGGCGTGTCCAAGGTCTACGGGCACTACATGACGATCAACTACCGCGAGTCGTACGGGATGCACGCCTCATCCGGCATCCTGTTCAACCACGAGTCGCCGCGGCGCGGCCCCGAGTTCGTCACCCGCAAGGTCAGCCGAGCCGTCGCCCGCATCCACCTCGGCCTGCAGCGCGAGCTCGTCATGGGCAACCTGGACGCGCGCCGCGACTGGGGCTTCGCCGGCGACTACGTCGAGGGGATGTGGCGGATGCTGCAACAGGAGCACGGCGACGACTACGTGCTCGCCACCGGCGAGACCCGCTCGATCCGCGAACTGCTCGACGTCGCCTTCCGCGAGGTGGGCATCGACGACTGGTCGCCGTTCGTCAGCCAGTCGCCCGAGTTCCTGCGGCCCGCCGAGGTGGACATGCTCGTCGGTGACGCCAGCAAGGCGAGGGCCCGGCTCGGCTGGAAGCCGACGACCAGCTTCGAGGACCTCGTCGCCATGATGGTGCGCAGCGACCTCACCGAACAGCGCACCGCAGCCGGGCTCTGACCGCGATGCCGCGCGCCCTCGTCACCGGCATCACCGGCCAGGACGGCAGCTACCTTCGCGAGCAGCTTGCGGCGGCGGGCTTCGAGGTGCACGGCGTTGTCCGCAGCCTCGACGACCCGGATGCCCGAGAGCTGCGCACCGCCCACCCCGGGATCAACCTCGTCGAGGCGGATCTCGGCGACCGGGAACGGCTCGGCCGCGTCATCGACGAGATCGCCCCCAGCCGGGTGTTTCATCTCGCGGGCATCAGCTCGGTCGCTTACTCCTGGCTGCACCCTGTCGAGACCGGTCTGCTGAGTGGCATCGCGGCGGCAGCCGTGCTCGAGGCGGCGCTGCGCGTGCAAGAACGCACCGGCGAGACGGTGCAGGTGGTACAGGCATCGAGCGCGGAGATCTTCGGCGCTGCCGCGCGGAGTCCGCAGGACGAGACGACACCGATGCGGCCGAGCTCCCCATACGGTGCCGCGAAGGCCTACGCGCACGCGATGGTCGGCGTGTACCGGACACGCGGACTGCACGCCTCGAGCCTCATCCTCTACAACCACGAGTCGCCCCGGCGACCAGAGCAGTTCGTCACCCGCAAGATCACGGCGGCGGCGGCACGGATCGCCCGTGGCAGGCAGGACCGCCTGGTGCTCGGCGACGTGAACGCCCGGCGCGACTGGGGCTGGGCGCCGGACTACACGCGGGCGATGCTGCTCGCCGCCGAGGCGCCCGAGCCCGACGACTACGTGATCGCGACCGGCCGGTCGCACTCGGTGCGTGAGTTCGTCGATCGGGCCTTCGCGGCCGCGGGCATCGCGGACGTCGAGGCCCACCTCGAGGTCGAGGCCGGGTTGCTGCGGCCCGCCGACAGCGCGGAGCTGCGCGGAGACGCCTCACACGCCCGCGCGGCACTCGGCTGGCGGCCGAGCGTCGACTTCGACGATCTCGTCCGGCTCATGGTCGAGCACGACCTCGAGGCGATCGAGCTTCCCTCGCGCGGACACTGATAGCGCGCACCGCCTCGATCTGCGCGCGCAGCTGCACCCCCATCGCATCCAGGGAGAACCGGGAACGGGCCGCCACCGCGAAGCGGGCGGCGATCTCGACGCGATCCGGTCGCTCGGCGGCGTCGCGCACCGCGCGCCGCCAGGCCGCGGCGTCGCCGCTCGGCACCGCGATACCGGTCTCACCGTCGATGACCGCGTCGACGAGGCCCTCGAGTCGGGCGGCGACGGTGAGCAGCCCGGCCTGGGCCGCCTCGACGACCACGAGGCCGAAGCCCTCCATGTCGTGCGGCACCGGGATGTTCGGCTGCACGAACAGGTCACCGCCCCGGATGACAAGGTCGCGCTCCTCGTCGGAGACATGGCCGAGCAGGTGCAGCCGCTCGGAGACGCCGCGTTCGGCCGCAGCAGCCCGGATCGCGGACTCGTCCGGGCCGCTGCCGAGCACGAGGTGGTGATAGCGCTCGTCGAGCCCCGGCAGCACAGTGTCCACGAACCAGCGCACGCCCTTGCGCGGCACCAGCCGACCGGTCGTCACCAGCACGATGTCGCCCTCGCCGATGCCGTGGCGGCGCCTGACCAGCACCCGCGCCTCCGCACGACTCGGCACGGCTGCGTGCGCGACCGCCGGAAGACCCAGCACCGTGACCTCGACCTGCTGGGCGGGCACACCGACGTCGATCACGGCTTGCCGGGTCGCGGAGCTGATCGCGAGGACCCGCGGGGCGCGCCGCAGCGCCGGAAGGACGATGGCCCGGTAGAGCCGGTTCTCGAACGTCACGTCGAGCCCCATGACCTCGGTGAGCGCGGCGCGCCCGGCGAGGCGCGGGATCCAGCCGAGCGCGGCCCAGCAGAGCGCGTCGCCGAAGAGGTACGCGCTCCGGGGTCGGGCGAGCACCGACCAGACGAGACGGAGCGCGGTCGCGGGCAGCCACCAGAGCAGGTGGCGATTCGAGCGGCCGAGCGCCCAGACCCGCACAGCCCCGCTGTACTGACCCGCGAGGGCACGCGCCGTATTGGCCGCCAGCGTCTCCATCCCACCGACCGAGGGCGGGAACTTCCGGCTGACAAAGGTGACCTCGACGTCAGGATGTGTCTCGAGCGCCCGCCGAGTGCGACCGGTGAGGACGAGCATCCCCACATCGCCGAGGGTCATGAGCACCCGGTGCACGACGGCGATGCCGAGCACGCTCGAGGCGCCGAGGCCTCCGGAGAGCGCGAGCGCGAGCACCGCCTCGCGCACACCGACCCCGGCGGGCACCAGCACCGCCGCGAAGCCGACCACCCAGGACAGCGCGTAGGCGGGCACCGCCGCGAGCAGCTGCCCGGGGGCGTGCACTCCGGCGGCGGCGACGAGGGTCGACAGGGCGCCACCGAGGCAGGCCCAGCTCGTCACGCTCCACAGCGCCGCTCGGCCGAGCCACCCCGTATCCAGAGGTGGCAGCGTCACCCCACGGCGCAGCAGCCGGAAGGCGAGGGCGAGCATCCGGTTCATCACCGGCGGCAACAGCGCCACCAGCCCGAGCAGCACGAGCAGGATCGGCACGACGGCGTAACGCTCGATCACCACGGGCACAAGCAGCAGCGCGCCGAGGGCGAAGCTGGCGCCGACCGTCACACTCATCAGCAGCGCGACCGTCATCGACGTCATGCTGACGGCCGCCGTGACCCCGAACGCCTGGCCGAGCCGCGAGCTGACCAGGATGGGCCAGACCCCGCCCGGTATGTACTTGCCGATCTGCGCCGTGAAGAACACGCTGCCGGCCTCCCGGCGCGACAGCCGCACCCCCATCGCGGCGAGCACCGCACGCCAGGACAGCATGTTGAGGTAGAGGCCGACGCCGACGAGGGCCGCCGCAAGCAGCACCAGGCCGCCGTTCATCGTCGCGAGCGTGGTGATCGTCGCGCCCCAGTTGCGTGCGAGCGCCCAGACCAGGAAAGCGAGCGCGAGCACCCCGATGACGATCTGGGCTGCGGCGCGGACGCGCTTCCAGGTCATCCCGTCTGCCCGCCGTACCGCTGGAGCTTGACGAGCTCGAGCGCGTCCTCCTGGAGCTTGCGGTTGATGCGGGTGAGGTCGGCGACCACGCCGATCGCGAAGGAGAGCAGCGAGCCGGTCCAGAGCATCACGCCGATGAGCAGCGACTGCAGGTGCTCGCCCGGGTACGGCTCGTTCAGCACCAGCAGATAGCGCACGAACGGCACCAGCCCGACCGTGCCGAGCAGCAGGCCGAGGCTGACGAAGATGACGTACGGCCGGTACATCAGGTAGGAGCGCACGATGGCGACCCCGGACTGGAACATGTGCTGCCAGATGCTGCGGAACAGCCGCGACTCGCGGGTCTTCGGGTTCGTGGTGATCGGGATGCTCGTGATCGCCATCCGCTTGTTGCCCGCCTGGATGATCGTCTCCATGCAGTAGCTGAACCGGGTGACCACGTTGAGCCGGATCGCGGCGCCACGGGAGTAGGCCCGGAAGCCGCTCGCCGCGTCCGGCAGCCGGGTGCCGGCCGCCCGGTTGACCACCCAGCTGCCGAAGCGCTGCATGAGCCGCTTGAACGGCGAGAAGTGCGCGATGAGCGCCGTCTGCCGGTCGGCGACGACGATCTCGGCCCGGCCATCGAGGATCGGCCGCACCAGCTCGCCGATCATCGCCTGCGGGTACTGGTTGTCGCCGTCGGTGTTGACGATGACGTCGGCACCGTGCAGCAGGGCGTAGTCCAGGCCGTGGGCGAAGGATGTCGCGAGCCCCTGGTTGCGCACGTGCCGCACCACATGCCGCACACCGTGCGCGCGGGCCACCTCGACGGTGCGGTCGGAGGAGCCGTCGTCGATGACGAGCACCTCGATCTCGTCGATGCCGTCGACGGCGGTCGGGATGGAGTCCAGCACCTCGCCGAGGGTCTCCTCCTCGTTCAGGCACGGGATCTGGATGAACAGGCGCATCGACGGCCATTCTCGCAGAGTGCCGGTGCTCGGCCCGGCCCCGGCGACGCGCAACAGCCCCGGTCGGCCCGTCGACGGCATCTCATTAGCATGGAGGTCGTGACCGCGACCGCCTGCACCCCCGTCGAATGCGGGTGAGCGGGCCGGTCGCCCAAGCGGGCCGCCGCATCTCACACGTCAACCGGGCAGCCGCGAGGCCGCTCGGCCGCGGAACGCGAGCCTGGACATTGCAGCGGCTCTTCGGCGCGGTCTCCTGGGGCGCGCTCGGGCTCTTCGTCGTCGTGACCGTCGTCGTCCCGACGCTCACCGGCTCCTTCCTCGACACCGGTGCGCTGAGCGCCACCGCCCCCTGGGCGACAGCGCTCAGATCGGTCGCCTCGGGGTACACGACGATCACCGGCGACACCGTCGACTCGGTGTACCCGCAGGCCTCGACGATCGTCGAGGCGCTGCGTCAGGGGGACTTCGCCCAGTGGTACCCCTACATCGTCGGCGGCACCGAGCTCGGCGGACTGCCCAACTCCGGTGTCTACTCGCCACTGTCCTGGCCACTGTGGCTGCTGCCCGGCATTCTCGCGATGGGCCTGGTCAAGCTCAGCGAGATCGCCGCGATCACGATCGGCATGTCCCTGTTCTTGCGCCGCTGGACGCTGCCGAGCGGTGCCTGGGCGCTCGCGAGCCTCGCATTCGCGTCCTCCGGGTTCATGGTGGTGTGGACAAACTGGCCGCAGAGCCGCGTCGCCGCCCTCATCCCGCTGCTGTTCTGGGCGATGGACCTCGCGGCCACCACGAGGCCGGCCTGGCGCGCCATCGTGCCGCTCGCGCTCGTCGAGACATCCCTGCTGCTCGGCGGCTTCCCCGCGGTCGCCGCCTACGCCACGATCGTCGCCTCGGCCTATGGCCTGGTGCGCGCGATCGGCGAGCGCGGCGCGGCGCGCGACGTGCTCGCCGCCGCCGGTGCCGCCGTCGCCGGATTGCTCCTGGGTCTCGGGCTCGCCGGCGCCCTGCTCGTGCCCTTCGGCGTCAACGCGATGACGGTCATCGACTTCGGCGTGCGAGCACAGAACAGTTCGGCGCACCTGGACTGGTCGGCGGTGGGCAGCCTGCTGCTGCCGTCCCTCGCCGAGAGCCAGCCCGGTAGCAACGTCGTCGAGTCGAACGGCTACGCCGGCGTCGCGGTGCTGCTGCTCGCCCTCATCGCCGTGCTGCTGCACAGCGGCGCGAACCGTGCTCTCGTGCGCTTCGCGGTGATCGCCCTGCTGCTCTGCCTGATCCTCGTGTACATCGGTGGCGCGCCGCTCGCGCTCGCGCAGCAGTTCCCGCTGTTCTCCACCAACCCGATCGGACGGCTGCGCTCGGTCGACGGCTTCCTGCTCGCGGTGCTCGCGGCGGTGGGCGCCTCGGCCCTGCTGGCCGAGCGCCCGCGACGTCGCCTGGCGACCCTCTCACCCATCGCACTCGTCGGCGCGGCGGCGCTGCTCGCCTTCGTGCTCGGCGGCACCGCCGAGGCGCTCTCGAGCCGGCTCTCCTCGATCGACCCGGCCGATGTCGCGCTTGCCGGCGGCTGCACGATCGTCGCCGTCGCCGCCACAGCACTGCTGCTGCGCGCGTCCGGGCGACGGCGCCTGGCTGGGGCCGTCGCGCTGCTGCTCGCGGTGCTCGTGCCCGCGACGGCGTTCGCCGGCGACTGGTGGCGGGCAGCACCGGCCTCGACGTTCTACCCCGAGACGGCCGCCCACGAGTATCTGGCCGAGCATCTCGGCAATGACAGCATCGCCACGGTCGGGATAACGATGCTCCCCGGCACCAACGGCGAATACCGGCTGCGCTCCGTCACCGGCCACGGCTTCCAGACCACCGAATGGAAGCAGCTGCTGCAGTGGGCTGATCCGCTCTCGATGCTCACATCCACCTACTCGACGCTCAGCGGGGCGAACCTGGCCACGAGCTACGACTCACCGATCCTCGACCGGATGGGGGTGCGCTACCTCACGGTCGACCCGGACGCCGATCTGCTCGGCGTCGACGACACGGTGGTGTCCGCGGAGGCCTCGACCGATGGGACGCTCCTGGTGAGCGGCACCGGGCCGGTCAGCGGCATCAGCCTCGCGATGGCCGCGCACGCGGCACGAACGGCGGGCTACACGATCGTCACGACCCTCGAGGACGCCGACGGCGACCGGCTCGCCCGCACCGTCACCTGGGACGAGGAGCTCGAGACCGGCCGCACGATCGCCGTGGACGGCGACGACCTCGCCAGCGGCACCGCCTGGACCCTCACGGTGCGGGTCGAGGGCGTCGCCGACGCCTGGCCGGTCACCGGGGAGCAGCCCGTCACGATCGCCACGCCGCAGCCGGGCAGCACGGTGGACATCGTGCACACCGGTGACCTGACGATCTACGAGCGCACCGAGGCGCTCTCACGGGTGCGCTGGGCGGACTCCGCCGTCGTCGCCTACGACGGCGTGAACGAGCTGCTACGGATGGGCACCCGCGCGACGCCCGCGACGACGGTCGTGCTCGATTCCGGCGAGACCGCGGCCGACACGGATGCCGGCTCCAGCGCGAGCATCGTCGAGGACGACCCGCAGCTCGACGTCGAGGCGTTCGACGTCGACGCGAGCGGTGCCGGCTACCTCGTGGTCATGGACTCGCTGCGCCGCCCGGGCTGGACGGCGACGCTCGACGGCGAGCCGGTGACGATCGTCGACGCCGAGCACGCCGGCGGCGCCGTCTACGTGCCCGCGGGCCGGCATCGCATCGAGCTGCGCTTCCAGACGCCGGGGCTCGCGGCGGGCGTCGTCGTGAGCGCCGCCTCGGCTGCCGTGCTCGTGGCGCTCGTGGCGCTCGCGATCGTGCGCCGGAACCGGGGCCTCAGCCGCCCCAGATCGGCAAGGCATAGGCGTCGGGCATCCGCCTGAAGTCGCCCCAACGGCGCATCATGAAGGCGGCCTCCTCCTCCGAGACCTCGGTGCTGCGGCTCACCGACTCGAAGTGGAACAGCGTCACCGCCTCGAGCCAGAGCAGCCGTAGGCCGAGGAAGCGCACCTTGAGGCAGAAGTCGACGTCGTTGAAGTTGAGGGCGAGCCGCTCGCTGAAGCCGCCCACCCGCTCGAACGTCTCCCGACGCACCGCGATGCAGGCGCCGGTGAGCGCGGACACCTCCCGGTTGACGTAGAGCGAGGCGAAGTAGCCGTTGCTGTCACGTGGCAGCCGGTAGTGGCCGTGCGCGATATCACCGCCACCGTAGGCCAGCCCGGCGTGCTGGTGGGTGGTGTCCTCGAACAGCAGCCGGGGCCCGGTCATCCCCACACCGTCCTCGCGCAGCGGCGCGATGAGCTGCTCGATGGGCCCGGGCGTGTAGGCCTCCATGTCATCGTTCATGAACACGAGCGCCTCGCCGCGGGCGTGCAGCGAGCCGACATTGCACTTGCGGCTGAAGTTGAACGCCTCGGTGAACTCGACGAGCACGATGCGGTCGCCGCCGATCTCGCGCAGCGCCGCGAGCACGGACTCCGGCGTGCCGGTGTCGTAGACGACGACGACCTCGAGGTCGCGGTGCCGCGTGGCCTCCAGCAGCGAGCGCACCATCTCGACCACATAGACCCGGTGTGCGCCGCGCACGATCCCGGCCGTGCCCCGGGTGGGGATGACGACGCTCGTGGGGGTGCTGAGGTCGGGTTCGCGGTCGATGGTGTAGGTACTCGGTGCGAGGCCGCGGCGCACGCTCGCGCGGATGCCGACGCGCTCCAGGTGGTCGGAGACGGCGCGCACGCCGGCATCCCAGGCGTAGGGCTTCGCCGCCCCGTCGCCCGCCGTCGATCCCTCGATGACCCGCCAGCGGTACAGCGGGTGCGGGATGTGGTGCACCACCCGGGCCCGCTCGGTGACCCGCAGCACCAGGTCGTGGTCCTGCGAGCCGTCGAAGCCCGGCCGCATGCCGCCGAGCTCGCGCACGAGCGCCGTGCGCATCACCGACAGGTGCGAGGTGTACATCTGGCCGCGCAGGCGCTCGGGCGACCACACCGGCTTGCGGAACTCGGCGCCGACGCTGCCGTCGGGAAACAGCTTGTCCTCGTCGGTGTACAGGTAGTCGATGTCGGGGATGGCCGCGATCGCCTCGGCGACCCGCTCGAGCGCGCGCGGCCGCAGCAGGTCGTCGTTGTCGAGGAAGGCCAGGAACTCCCCCGCTGCCGCCTGGATGCCGTCGTTCGTCGCGGCGACGATGCCGCCGTTGGCCTCGCGCCGGATGACGCGCACGCGCACCTCGCGCCGCTCCAGCTCGTCGAGGGCTCGATGCACCTCCGGGTCGGCGGAGCCGTCGTCGACGAGGATCCACTCCCAGTCGGCGAAGCGCTGGCGGAGCACCGACTCGATCGTCTCGGCGAAGACCCCGGCCGGCGGATCGAAGACCGGGGTGATGACGGAGATGAGCGGCACGGTCAGCGGCGTCCCCGCAGCAGCGACAGCGGGGCGGCCAGGGCGTGACCCAGCCGGTAGCTGCGCGATCGACGGATGGCGCGGATCCGTGCCCGCTGCCGTTGCACGATCGCGCGCTGTTCCTTGAGCTGCTTGGTGGCATCCCGCAGCCGCTGCCGCAGCCCGGCGTTCGCCGCAGACAGCCGTGCGTTGGACTCGTGGGCGGCCACCAGCTCGGCCTCGAGGCCGACGATGTGGTCGCGCTGCGACAGCATCGACAGCCGTGCGCCGGTCTCGGCCTCGACCGCCCGCCGCAGGGCGTCGGCCTCCGTTGCCTCCGCCTGGGACAGGGCCGCCCGCAGCTGCTGATTCTCCGCTTCGAGCGTCTCCACCCGCTGCGCGACGGAAAGATATCCCCCGTCCATACCGCCCTCTTCCGACCTTGGCTCCGCTCCACCATACCGGGAGGTGCGGGAGGTTCCTTCCCACCCGCGGGCGGCGAGCCCGCGCAGCGACGTCGCATGCGCGCCGATCTGAGTGACGGCATCACGATCGGAGGGCCAGATCCCGCGGACGCCGACGGCCTCCTCTATGAAGAAGCGCTCCAGCCAGGAGCCGTCCTCCGGCAGGCCGACCAGGGCGCCGAGCTGGATGCTCGCGGCGGCCACCGAGCGGGTGTCGAGCCACACGGGCGCCAGCCCATCAGCCGCCCAGCGCAGTGCGGTCCAGAACACCCCGCGGCGGCGGACCAGGTCGTTATCTGCCTCGTCGGCCTCCACCCGCCATTCCTGGTCGATCGCGACGAAGCCCTCGGCGGAGACGATCACGTTGTGCGGCACCAGGTCCCAGCGCAGCTCGCCGTCGACCTCGTCGAGGCTCTCCGACCAGCGCCTCAACAGCGCCGCCCCCGTCACCTCGTCGCTCTCCAGCAGCAGTTCGACCAGTTCGCGCCCCTCGACGATCGTCTCGTCGAGGTCGACGCGGTGCACGAAGTGCGGCTCAACCGGGATGTCCGGGTCGGCGGCCCGTCGCTCGATCCTGAGGCCGCGCTCGTCGGCGATGACCGTGTTCATGGCCGACTGGTCGCGGCGCCGGCCGGAGGAGAAGTAGACGGCGAGCACCCCCGGCGGCCAGGGCGGCCGCGCCCGGGCGCTGCGCGGAGCGACGAGCAGCCACGGCATCGCGGTGCCCTCGGGCGGCTCGAGTCCGGCGGCGAGATTCGGCGCGTCGCGGCGCAGCGGCTCGCGGTCGAGCACCACGCGCGGGCGGGACAGCTCCGGGATTACGGCGAGGGCCCGCGGGGCCGCGCCGTCGCCGGCCACACCCTCACCGGCCAGGCGCTCCGCGAGCCGCAGCGCGGCGTGCTCGTCGGCGGCCGCGACCACGGCGCTGCCGGAGGGAGCCACCAGCCGCCGGGCGAGGTCGACGACGGCATCCTCCGCGGCTCCCCCGGCGGGCGGGTCGAGCGCGATGAGCAGGTCGTAGCGGCCACCCCCGGTGCTGCCGCCCTCCCCCGAGCTGCCGAGGAGGCCGTCGAGCTCGTCGACGCTGTTCACGATGCGCACCGAGCCATGGCCCTCGACCCGGCCGCGGCTCAGCCGGGCGTGCAGCTCGCTGCCCTCCACGACGTCGAGGCAGCCGACCCGGGTGGCGAGGTATCGGGCACGACCGCCCCAGGGGGAGCCGAGCAGCAGCACGCGCTCGCGGCCGTCGAGGCGCAGGGTGCGCAGCACGTTGAGGTGGGCGCTCTCGAGCTCGGGCGGGGAGCCGAAGCGCAGCCCGAGCCGCCAGAGCCGTTCCGGGTCGGTGCTGTCGCCGGCGCGCAGGTCGCGGACCACCGAGTCGAGGTCCTCGGCGGCGAGGCCCTCGACAGCCGGGCCGGCGGGGACGGTCGCAGGCTCCGTCATCGTCCTCCCGTCTCCGGCCCCGCCACGCGAGCGCATCGGCGTCAGGCCAGCGTAGCGAGACCGCGCTCCGGCATGCCGCGAACGGCGGGGTGTCACAGCTTGCCATCGGCGCCGCCACACTCCGCCCGCCCGCGCGGTCGCGGGTCGTGAGACCGGGAGGGCGCCCGCCGTGCGATTTACTGGGACGATGCTCGTCCCGCGCCTGGCGGCGCTCGCCCCGGCGGCCGCCGTCCTGCCCGTCGCTCTCGTCGGCTGCGCCGGCTCCACGGGCACCACATCGACGGACACCGCGGCGACGGGCACCGCGGCGGCCACCGCGAGCGCCCCGGTGCGCTCCATCCTGCTGACCGACGACGACGGCTGGGATGCCGAGGGCATCCGCACGCTCTACGCGGTGCTCGGCGCCGCCGGCTACGACGTCACGGTCGTCGCGCCGCTGCACAACCAGAGCGGCGCGAGCATGTCCGTCTCCGGCGGCGCGCTCAGTGCCGGCGTCGATGCGAGCGACCCGGCGCTGCACTGGGTCGACGGCACCCCGGCCGACGCCGCGCGGCTCGGTCTCACCGGCATCCTCGACTCGCCGCCGGACCTGGTGGTCTCCGGCGTCAACAACGGCGCCAACGTCGGCTACAACGTCAACTACTCCGGCACCGTCGGGGCGGCCTCGGTCGCCGCCGAGCTCGGGGTGCCGGCGATCGCGGTGAGCGCCGACGTCGGGGAGGCGGGCGCGGACTTCGCGGGCGCGTCCGAGCTGGTGCTCGAGCTGATCCGCGGCCTCTCCGCGGCGGCGGCCGCCGAGATGGCGGCCGGCACGGTCGTGAACCTCAACGTGCCGGTGCCCGCCGCCGACGGCACGGCGCCGGACGTCGTGACGGCCCCGCAGTCGACGGCCTCCTGGACGACGCTCGACTACGTCGCCGGCGCGGACGGCCTCTGGACGCCGGAGCAGAGCCCGATCGCGGCCGACACCGGCGACCAGGCGCTGCTGGCCGCGGGCTTCGCGACCGTCACGCCGCTCACCCTGGTCCGCGACGACGACAGCAAGGACAGCGACGACGAGGCCCTCGAGGCCGACCTCGACGCCTTCGCCGAGCGCTACTGAACCGCACCGCCGCCGAACGGGCCGGGTCAGTCGGCGCGCAGGTACTCCGCGACCGAACGGGGCACGTAGGGGGAGACGTCCCCGCCGAGCGCCGCCACCTGACGCACGAGCGAGCTGGAGACGTGCGCGTGCGCCGGGTCGGGGAGCATGAAGATCGTCTCCACACCGCCGAGGTTGCGGTTCACGATCGCCATCGGCGTCTCGTAGGCGACATCCACCTGTGAGCGGATGCCCTTGACGAGCACCGAGGCGCCGACGTCGAGCGCGTAGTCGACGAGCAGCCCGACGTTCCAGCTCGTCACCAGGATCTGCCCGCCGATGCGGGCCTCCTCGACCGACTGCTCGATGAGGGTGACCCGCTTGGGCGTCGGCAGCAGCGCCGTCTTGCCGGGGTTGTGCACGACGACGACGTGCACCTCGTCGAAGATCGCCGCGGCGCGCTCGATGACGTCGAGGTGCCCGAGGGTGATCGGGTCGAAGGACCCGGGCACGACGGCGATCCGGCTCATGGCCGCGAGCCTAGCCGCTCCGCCCCGGCCGCCCCGCCCCGGCCCCGCTCAGCCGGCGCCGAGCGCGTCTCGCAGCGCCGCGAGCGCGGCCGCGCCGCGCTGGACGGCGGGCTCGAGGGCGCTGAGCGAGTCCCAGCCGTTCCAGGACTCCACGACGACGACGCGCTCGCTCGCGGGCAGCGCCGCGACCGAGCGGACGGCCCGCTCCAGCTCGGCGCGCAGGTGGCCGACGGTCCAGTTGACGCCGACGATGCCCTGGGCACCGAGCACGGGTGTCTCGTCGTGGTGCACGAGCGCCCCCGGCACGGCATCCGGCCGCCCCGCGATCGACCGCAGCGTGCCGTCGCTGCGGGCGCGGGCGAGGTCGACCGCCGGGTTCAGCGAGCCGGGGATGCGGTGGTACAGCGTCGAGGTGGTCCGCAGCGAGCGGTCGGCCGGCGGCAGCTCGAGCACACCGTCGAAGAGGCTCGCGAACGGGTCGTCGAGGCCACCGGAGCGCAGGTAGGCCGGCACGCTCGCGAGCCAGATCGGCTCGGCGGCCGCGGCACGCAGCGCGGCGACCAGGGCGGCGGGATCGGCGATCATGTCGATGTCGCCGAGCGCGAGCACCGGGCGGCCGTCGCGACGCAGCGCACCCGGCCGGGCGAGGACGGTGGCGACCTCGGCCGCGATCGCCGGGTAGGCGGCGGGCCCGGGGTCCCGCCAGCGCTGCCTCCGCGGCTGGTCCGCCTCCGGGTCGGGCAGCACCCGGATGCCGTGGTCGAGCACGAGCGCGAACGGGAAGTCTTCCTCGGGGTCGAGCGAGGCCAGGAAGGGCGCCGCATCGAGGCCGTGCTCGTCCCAGCGGCTCGTCACCAGGAAGCCCTCGACGCCCGCGGCGCGGGCCTCGGCGAGCTGGCGGCGTCGGTCGGCGGCGTCGAGCGGATCGCGCCGGCCGCGCGCCGGGTCGATCGGCATCGGCTGGCCGAGGTAGGCGGCCGCCGCGCGCTGCATCCCGGCCCAGTCCAGCCGGTGCCGGTAGCTCGCCCAGGCCCGGGCTCGGTCCTGACCCGGGGATGCGGGCCCGGCGTCCGAGGACGCCGGCACCGCCGCCGCCGCTGTCTCGGTCACCGGCAGCCGCATGCCGGCGTGGTCGATCACGCGCAGCAGCGCGAGGCGCACGGCGTCGGGAACCCGCGGGTCGGGCTGGCCGGCGCGGCCGAGGAAGTCGCGAGCGAGGAAGCCGCGGCGGAGGAAGTCCTGGCGGTCGAGGTCGAGGCAGCCGATGGCGAGCGCCGCCCAGCCGCGCAGCACGACCGTGTCGAGACCGCGGGATTCGGCCGGGTCGCTCGCGCCGCCGCGCAGCGCGAGCCGGGACAGCAGCCTCCGGGATGTCTCGACGGCGCCGCGCACCGGACGCCCGGCCGGCGCCGCGAAGCCCACGGTGTCGAGGGCGCCGTGCACGGCGGCGTCGAGGCCCGCGACGCCCCGCGGCGCGAAGGCGCGGAGCCGCTCGAGGGCCGCGGGCCCGTCGTGCCGGTGCCGGAGCACCGTGCGGTAGCCGTCCAGCCGCCCGGAGTGCACGAGCGCCGCCCACTGGAACAGCCCGGCCCCGACCGGGTCGGCGTGCAGCACCTCGTGGGGCACCGGCGGCGGCCCGGCGGCGCCCTCGGGCGCCGCCGCATCCAGCACGCCGGCGCCCTCGGGCGCCACCGCATCCAGCACAGCGCCCTCCGGCAGCACAGCGCCCTCCGGCAGCAGCAGGTAGACGTCCGCGCCCTCGGTGAGCGCCGCGTAGCCGGGCCAGTCGGCGGGGTCGTCGAGGTGCAGCAGCACGGCGATCTGGGCGCGCGCCGCAGCGGCCGGCGGCCACGACGCCGGCACCGTGACGCTCAGCAGCCCACCGGCGCGCATCTGCCGTGCCCCGAGGCTCAGCGGGTCGCGCTTCCGGGACGATCTCATCGCTGCCTGCCCGGTCGTTGTCCAGCCCGTCGGTGCCCGAACAGGCGGCGGCCGAGCATCCGCATCGGGAACGTGAGCCGCCAGGACGCGCTCCGGCGCATCCGGCGCAGCTGCGCGGCGGCACGCTCCGCGTCGAGCTGGGCCCGCCGCAGTCGCGAGCGCAGCCGGGCGCTCTCGGTCTCGGCCTCCGCGAGCCGGGCCAGCGCGCTCTGCAGCTCGGCGGCGAGCCGGTCGCGCTCCTCGCTCACAGCCATGCCGCGGCATCCTGGCCGAAACGGTGCCGGATGGCCGCGGGGATCACGGCGCTGCTCGGCTCCACCCACGGCCGGGTGACGAGCTCGCGCTTCACGAAGGGATAGCCGGCGTCGAGCAGCTCCCGCCACAGCCCGGCGACGGGGTTCACCCGCAGTGGGCTGGTGTGGGCGGCCGCGGGGAACTCGGCCTCGATCGCGTAGCCCTCGGCCACGAGCAGCCGCGACAGCCCGATCTCGTAGCGCAGGATCACGTCGTTCTTGTCCCGGTGGTGGCGGATGTCGGCCCAGAACCGCCTGAGCGGCGGCTCGGCGAGCACGCCACGGCGGAAGCCGAGGAAGAAGCTCTGCAGATGGTAGTCGGTCTGCACGCTGCTGGTCAGACCCCAGACATCCGCGGTGCTGGCCTCGAAGCGCTCGAGGAACGGCGCGAGCGGCGCGAAGGGGCCGAGGTTGCTGTCGTTGACGACGAGCACGCAGTCGAGCTCGCGCAGCCCGGGCAGCGCGTCGAGGCCCACGGCCGCGGAGCCGAAGTCGTAGCCGAGGTTCGGCTTGCGCAGCACGGTGACGTCCTCCGGCGGCGGCCCGCCCCAGTCGAGCGGTTCCCCGGCCTCGCAGGAGCTCACCAGCACCATCGGGTAGCCGCCGGCGCGCAGCTGCTCGACGAGGGTGCGCACCGAGAGCGACAGCCGCGCCGTCTCGGAGTAGTGCACGACCACGGCGGCCCGCCGCGTCCCGGCGGGCAGCGCCGTCGGCCCGCTCTCCCGCCGCACCCGGCCGCGGACGAGCCTGCTCACCCGAGTCGCCACCGTTCGTCTCCCCCGTCGCCTGGCGGACCCCGTGCCCCGGGGCCGCGCACCTCAGACCGACAGGCTAGCGCCGCAGACCTTGGTCAGTTCTTAGCGAGGAAGGCCGCGGCCTCCTCATCCAGCCGGCGCTCCAGGGCCGCGCGCAGCGCCGGCTGCCCGGCGAGCTCCGGATCGTCCTCGAGCAGCAGCGCGGCCTGCTCACGCGCCGCGGTGATGAGCTCGCCGTCCTTGGCGACCCTCAGCAGCCGCAGGCTCGAGCGGCCGCCGGACTGCGAGAGGCCGAGCACGTCGCCCTCCCGACGCAGCTCGAGGTCCTTCTGGGCGAGCTCGAAGCCGTCGAGGGTGGCGGCCACCGCCTCGACGCGCTCGCGCGCGGGTGAGCCGGCGGGGGCGCTCGTGACGAGCAGGGCGATGCCCGGCACCCCGCCGCGGCCGATGCGGCCGCGCAGCTGGTGCAGCTGGGAGACGCCGAAGCGGTCGGCGTCGAGCACCACCATCGTCGATGCGTTCGGCACGTCGACGCCGACCTCGATGACGGTCGTGGCCACGAGCACGTCGATCTCGCCGGCGGCGAAGGCGCGCATCGCGGCATCCTTCTGCTCGGCGCTCATCCGGCCGTGCAGCGGCTCGATGCGGCGGCCGGCGAGCGGCGCCATCGCCCGCAGCCGGGTGAGGGTCTCCTCCACGCTCGCCCGGGAGCCGGCCGCCTCCGGCGCGGTGCCGTCGGCCGGGTCCCGCCCGGCGGGTCGCCCGGCGGGCCGCCCGGCGGGCCGCCCGGTGTCGGGCCCGGCATCCTCCTCGGCGTCCTCCTCGGCGGCCTCGGCGTCGATCGCGGGGCAGACGACGAAGGCCTGCCGCCCCCGCTCCAGCTCCTCCGCCATCCGGGACCAGACCCGGCCCGCCCACCCCGGGTGCTCGGCGAGCGGCACGACGAAGCTCTCGATGGGGGCTCGGCCCGCGGGCAGCTCGGCGATCGTGGAGACCTCCAGGTCGCCGAAGACCGTCATCGCGACGGTGCGCGGGATGGGCGTCGCGGTGAGCACGAGCACGTGCGGAGCGGTGGCACCGCGCGCCCGCAGCGCCTCGCGCTGCTCGACGCCGAAGCGGTGCTGCTCGTCGACGACGAGCAGACCGAGGTCGAAGAACTCGGTCGACTGCCCGAGTAGCGCGTGGGTGCCGACGACGATGCGCGCGGCACCGGAGACGATGGCGAGCGCCGCCTTCCGCCGCTCGGCGGTGCCGAGCTGGCCGGTGACGAGGGTCGGGCGCAGCCGGGCCGCGGTGTCGGGGCCGAGGGCGCGCACGATCGAGCGCAGGTGCTGGGCGGCGAGCACCTCGGTGGGCGCGAGCAGCGCCGACTGGCCGCCGGACTCGGCGACGGCGAGCATCGCCCGCAGCGCCACGAGGGTCTTGCCGGAGCCGACCTCGCCCTGCACCAGCCGGTTCATCGGGTGCTCGCGGGCGAGGTCCGCGGCGATCTCCCGTCCCACCCGCTCCTGGTCGCCGGTGAGGGCGAAGGGCAGTCGGGCGTCGAAGTCCGCCAGCAGCGCGCCCGGATGCCGCGGCACCGCCGGCCGGGCGGCGGCGTCCGCCCGGCGCCGCAGCAGCGCGGTCTGCAGCACGAGGGCCTCCTGGAAGCGCAGCGCCCGCCGTCCGGGGCGCCAAGCGCCCTCGGCATCCGGACGGTGCACGCACTCGAGCGCCTCCCGGAAGCCCACGAGCGAGAAGCGGGCGCGCACCGCCGCCGGAACGGGGTCGTCGAGCTGCTCCGGCAGGCCGTCGAGCAGGTGCCCGATCACCTGCTGCAGCTGCCAGGAGGTCACCGTCGCGGTCGCGGGGTAGATCGGCACCGGCTGCTGCGCCCAGCGCCGGGCCGCCTCGTCGCCGTCGGCGAGGTCGATGTCGTCGAAGAGCCGGTAGTCGGGATGGGCGAGCTGGCGCATCCCCTTGAACGCGCTCACCCGGCCGGCGAAAATGCCGCGCACGCCCGGCCTCAGCTCCTCGGCGCGGTAGGGCTGGTTGAAGAACGTCAGGGTGAGGATGCCGGTGCCGTCGGTGATCCTCGACTCGACGATCGTGCCCCGGCGCTGCCGCATCGACCGCGTCGTCGTCTCGAGCACCTCGGCCACGATCGTGGCGTGCTCGTCGAGCGGCAGCGTCGCGAGCGCCGTCAGCTCGCCCCGGCTCGCGTAGCGGCGCGGGTAGTGCGCGAGCAGCTCGCCGACGGTGCGGTGGCCAAAGGCGCGCTCGATGGCGGCCGCGGCCCGCGGACCGGCCACCGGGCCGAGCCGGGTCTCGAGCGGGCTGGCCTGCGGCGATCCGGGCACCCCGCCAGGCTACCGGGGGCGTGCGTCACGGATCTCGTAGCGTGGATGCCGTGACGCGCATCATCGCCGGCCTCGCGGGCTCGCTCGTGCTCCGGGTGCCGGCGACGGGCACCCGTCCGACGAGCGACCGGGTGCGGGAGGCCGTGTTCAGCGCGCTCGAGGCGCGCCGGGCGCTTCAGGGGGCGCGGGTGCTCGACCTGTACGCCGGCTCGGGGGCGCTCGGCCTCGAGGCGGTGTCGCGCGGCGCCGCCTCGGCCGTGCTCGTCGAGCGCTCCGCGGCCGCGGCCCGGGCATGCCGGGCGAACGCCGCGGCCGTGCTGCGGGCGGCGCCCGCCGCGCGGGTGGAGGTCGCCCAGCAGAGTGTCGCCCGGTTCCTCGGTGCCGGACTCCACGGTGCCGGATCCCACGGTGCCGCGGCCGCCGAGTGGGATCTGGTGTTCCTCGACCCGCCCTACGATCTGCCGGCCGCGGAGCTCGCCGCCGCGCTCGGGGCGCTCGCGCCGCGGCTGGCGCCGGGCGCGACCGTCGTCGTCGAGCGGCGCTCACGCTCCGGGGAGCCGCCCTGGCCCGCGGGCATCGCGCCCGAGCGCGACCGCCGCTACGGCGACACGACGCTGTGGTGGGCACGCGCCGGCTGAAGCGAGGGCTGTCCCTGGGTGGGGGCGGGGCGGGAGTGGCGGCCCGGCGCCTGGTGCGGGGCGTGTGCCGGGTTCGGGGCGGGCGCCGGGTGCGCGGGCGTGTGCCAGAGCGGGGCGGGCGCCAGGTGCGGAGCAGGCGCAGGGTGCGGGGCGGGCGCCGTCGCCGGTCCGCCCGTTTTTCCCGAATGCAGGCCAAACCTCCGACCAGAGGCTGGGCGCCGACGTCGCCGTCGGGACGACTCGCGGTCAGGAAGGGAAGAGGCCGTTCCCAACAGCGCCGCCCGCCGGGGTGCCGCCCATGCTCAGCCATCCATACTCAGCGGTCCAGGCTCAGCGGTCCAGGCTCAGCGGTCCAGGCTCAGCGGTCCAGGCTCAGCGGTCCAGGCTCAGCGGTCCGGGCTCAGCGGTCCGGGCTCAGCCCGCGTCGGCGTCTCCGGTGCTGGTGTCGGTGTCGGCATCCGTGTCATCCGCATCGGTGCAGACGTCGCCGGTCGCCGGCAGCGCGGCGAGCGCGGCGCTCAGTCCGCTGAGCACGCTGTAGGTCGAGACCACGCTCTGGTCGACGACGACCTGCACGGCGGGGTCTCGGCCGAACGTCGTGTAGCGGTACACCGGGTCGTCGCTGTCGTCGAGCAGCCAGTAGACGCCGTCGAGCTCGTAGCAGGGCAGCGTCGACGGCCCCGGCACGGCCACGCCGCAGCGCAGCGTCACGGCCGCGGGATCCCCCCAGGCCCCGGTCGCCTGCGCCGTGGTGTCGCGGTCGGCGAGGTCGGCGAGGGTCTCGGGCAGCGCCACGGTCACGGCCGCGCAGGCGACGTCGGCGGCGTCCGGGGCGGCGTCGAGGGCCACGGGCCCGGGGAAGCCGAGGGCGGCGCACCCCCCGAGCGCGAGCGCCGCGAGCGCGAGCGCCACCGCCCCGGTCAGCACACGTCGCACCCGCCCAACGGTAGTCCCCGCGGCCCGGGGCTCGGCCGGGCGGCGGCACCCGCTGCACCGGTCGCCCCCCGGCGGCATCCACCCGGCACCCGACGGCATCCACCGGGCAGCATCCACCCGGCGAACGGTCGCGATTGACCACTCCCGACCGCCGACACGTCCCAATTGGGACGAATCGAAACGCTACGACAGCCCGCCGAGCCGACGGCAGCGGCCCGGCGCCACCCACCCCGCCGATAGCCTGGAGCCGTGACGAGCGCCCGCGACAGCCTCGGGGCGGTCGGAGAGCAGGCGGCGCTCGCACGGGTGTTCCCGCGGCTGCCGGCCGCCACGGCGGCGCTGCTCGGCCCCGGCGACGACTGCGCGGTGCTCGCCGCCCCGGACGGCCGCTTCGTCGTCACGACGGACCTCATGGTGGAGGGCCCGGACTTCCGGCTGGCCTGGTCCACCCCTGTCGACCTCGGCTGGAAGGCCGCCGCGAGCAACCTCGCGGACGTCGCCGCGATGGGGGCGCGGCCGACCGGTCTCGTGGTGGCGCTGGCCGCCGCGGCCTCGACGCCGGTCGCGTTCCTGGAGGGGCTCGCCGACGGCCTGCGCGAGGCATGCGCGGCGCTCGCGCCCGGCTGCGGCGTCGTCGGCGGTGACCTGTCCCGCTCGCCGACACTCACGATCGCGGTGACGGCCTTCGGCGATCTGGAGGGCCGCGCGCCGGTGCGTCGCTCGGGCGCTCGGGTCGGCGACGTGGTCGGCATCGCCGGTCGGGTCGGTGAGGCCGCGGCCGCCCTCGCGGAGCTGTTCGAGCGGGCCTCGGATTCTGCGGGCGTCGCGCAGCCGATCGACGAGGATCTGCGCCGCCGCGCGAGGGCGCAGCTGCGCCCCGAGCCGCCGATCCCGGCCGGGGTGCTCGCTGCTCGGGCCGGGGCGACGGCGATGCTCGATGTGAGCGACGGCCTGGCCCTCGACGCCGCCCGGATCGCGCGGGCGAGCGGCGTGGCCCTCGATCTGGACCCCGGGGCGCTCGGCCCCGATCCGGAGCGGGCGCTCGCCGGGGGCGAGGACCACGCGCTGCTCGCGACGTTCCCGGATGCCGCGGGCATCCCGTCCCCGTTCCGGCGCGTCGGCCGGGTCGTGGCCGGCGCCGGCGGCGTGCTGCTCGCCGGCCGCCCGCTTCAGCCGCGTGGCTGGGACCCCTACCGGTCCTGACGGTGCCGCGGCGCGGCACGCTGCGCCCCGCCCTGCCGTACAC